>DBCB01000070.1:40023-52423 GCA_002303765.1 Planctomycetaceae bacterium UBA969 | reverse complement strand
AACTTGTCTTCCACATAAGACAAGAAGTTCTTGACGGTGATTGGAGCAGCTTTTTCATCTAGTTCGATAGTGAATTCGCCCTTTGATGTATTAACCTTAACACTTGGATTCGCCATGATAATTCTCTTTCTTAATGAGGGTTATTTAACACGAGTAATGGATTTGATAACTACATCTTTGGTTGGCACATCGCCAATTTGTCCTTGAATGGCCATTGTTTCAACTTTGCGGATTTTATCAACCACATCCATGCCATCAACGACCTTACCAAACACGCAGTATTTTGGTTGGTCAAGTTTGGCATTGTCTACAGTGTTAATAAAAAATTGACTTGTTGCACTATCTAAAACACTGGTACGAGCCATTGCGATTGAACCACGAACGTTAGAAAGGCCGTTACCTGATTCATTCTTGATGGGGGCTTTGGTTTTCTTTTGTTTCTTTTCGAAGTCTGAAACCGCTTTGGCGTCTTGAAGGCCTGTTTCAAAGCCGCCACCTTGTATCATGAAGTCTGCGATAACGCGGTGAAAAATAGTGCCATCATAAAACTTATCGTCTACATAAGAAAGGAAGTTTTTAACGCTAATGGGTGCAGCGCTATCGTTAAGCTCTACCTTGATATCTCCAAGGGATGTCTCAATATTAACGATAGTTCTTTTTTCCTGAGCAAATGCACAGGAAGTGAAAGAAACTGTTAAAGCCGCAAAAATCGACATGGCTAAAGATAAACGCATAGCATAAACTCCTTATAAATGGTTAAAGATTGGGAAATAATATCATTTTTCTTGATTGTTGTCTTCCCTCAAATTGTAAAAGTTTAAAACGCCAAGTTTTTTTTACAGAGGGTTGTGTTTTTTGCCATCCTTTCGCTAAACTTATCTTAGATACTTTTCGCTTTTGGAGAAAAGCAATTTTATGCTGCCACTTGATACAATCGAAAAACCAGTTCCCGGGAAAAGATTGCCCTCTTGGATGAAAAAGCAATTCCCTGTAGGCAATGAGAATTCTTTTACGCAATCTTTGCTGGATGAATTAAAACTTGAAACAGTCTGTGAAAACGCTCGTTGCCCAAACAGGGCAGAGTGCTACTCCAGAAAAACCGCAACATTTATGGTGCTTGGGAATGTCTGCACCCGCCCCTGCGGTTTTTGTTCGGTCCCAAAGGGCGAACCTCTGCATGTGGAAGACGATGAACCCGATCGCGTCGCAGAAGCTGCCTTTAGATTAGGATTGCGGTTTGTTGTTATAACTTCCGTTACTAGGGATGATCTGCCCGATGGAGGTGCTGATCATTTTCGCAAATGTATACTTGCTGTTAGAAAAAAGACTGGCGCCGCCGTAGAAGTTCTTACTCCAGATTTTCAAGGTGATATGGCTGCTGTTGATATCGTGCTTTCTGCAGATCCCGAAGTTTTTAATCACAACATGGAAACCGTTCCAAGGCTGTATAAAAAGGCGCGGGGCAGGGCGATCTATGAACGAAGCCTTGCTGTTCTCCACCATTCAAAAAAAACCAAGCCTCATATTGTCACCAAATCAAGTATTATGCTTGGCATGGGCGAAACTAACGATGAATTGATGGAAGTTTTTGCAGATCTTAGAACTGTCGATTGCGATACGCTTACCTTAGGCCAATATCTTTCTCCAACATTGAAACATATGCCAATAGCCCGTTTTGTTCCGCCTGCAGAATTTGATCACCTTGCTGTTCTTGCCCGTTCACTTGGGTTTAAAAAAGTTGTTGCAGGGCCTTTTGTTCGTTCCAGTTATCATGCCGATGAAATGGCTGAAGTTAATCTTCACCCTGTTAACATCCATTAAATTGTGAGATCAGTTGCCATGCCTCAGGGACTGTTCGTCAGTATGGATGGCTTGGATGGTTGTGGAAAATCAACCCAAGTCAAAAATTTGGCTGATAGGCTTGGTGCTTTAGGCATTAAAACAACAACATGTGTTGACCCCGGTGGTACTGAAATCGGGAAGATGCTGCGTGAAATTCTTTTGCACCATAAAACGCATATTGCAACACGGTGCGAAGCTCTATTATTTATGGCCAGCCGTGCCCAGCTTGTTGATCAAGTTATCTTGCCCGCACTCGGGAATGGTGAAGTTGTTATTTCTGATAGGTATTTATTTGCCAACATCGTGTATCAGGGATATGCGGGTGGTTTAGACCCGGATCAAATTTGGCAGACAGGCATGTTATCCACCGCTGGTTTAATTCCAGATATTACATTTTTACTTGATCTACCAGTTTCGGTTTCTCGCCAAAGAGTAGGGAAGCCTTCTGATCGCATGGAGCAACGGTCTGATGAGTATTTTGAGAAAGTAAGGCAGGGCTTTTTAACAGAAGCGAAGGTTGGCAGGCAAAATATCAAGGTTCTTGATGCTTTACTTCCTGCAAGCATAGTTGGAGATTTAATATTTGTAGAAGTAAAAGATTTGCTCGAAATGAAGAAGGCGTAACGAATTACTCATTAGGTAGAAAGATTTTTATTGTCCTGGAAAGATATCGTAGGCCATGAAAGCCAGATTAAGTATTTGATCCATGCTTGGCAAACCAACCGGCTTGGTCAGGCGTACTTTTTCCATGGGCATGATGGGGTTGGTAAGCGAACCCTTGCCATCGAGTTTGGTAAGGCTCTTTTATGTCAATCCAACAGTACTTATGAGGCATGTGGGGTATGCGCTTCCTGTAAATTAGTTGAAGCGGAGAACCACCCAGATTTGCAAACCAATGGCTGCCCCAAGGATGTGCACGAGTTCCCCCGTGAATTAATGAAAGAAATTTGCGAAGGCTTTTTTCTTAAGGCTTCTCGAGGTGGTGCAAAGGTGTTGGTGATTGATGATTGTGATCTTTTAAATGAAGAATCTGGAAATATTTTTCTGAAATCATTGGAAGAGCCGCCCCCACATTCGATCATATTTTTGATCGGAACAAGCGTAGAGCGCCAGTTAGAAACAATTCTTTCCCGTTGCCAAAAATTAGCCTTTCATGGGCTGAATCAAAGTGAAATTGCAAAAGTGTTTACGATAAACCAAATCGAAGGTAGTTTTGATTTAAACAAAATTACAAGTGCTTGTGGTGGGTCTGTTTCACAAGCGATCATGCTGACTAATCCTGAATTTTCCCAAGTTGAAGATTCTTTTTTCGCTGAAATTGTTATGCCAATACCCGATCCCGTGAAGCTCGTTAAAATGATAATGGATTTTATTGAGGGTGCAGGAAAAGAAACTTCTGTGCAAAGGGTTAGAGCAAGATGGTTGGTCCATGGAACTCTTTCTTGGCTTCGAGGTCAGATATTATTGAAAAGCAATTCGGATAATTTAAAATTGCGCACTCGGTTTCAATTGCTTGAAACAGTTAGCATCGAAAAAGTTTTGGCAATGCTGGAGGTTTGTTTTCAAGCAGAACATCAAATTCAAAGAAGAGTCCAGCTTAGCCTTTCGATTCAGTGGTGGGTTGATGGGTTGATTTGGGCTGATTCTTTATCAGATTTTGATTCGCATGTTGGTGCTCTCTAATCAAATTTCAATTAAATGCGTTGTTGATTCCTGCCAATTTTGGAATAGATGGATGTTTGTTTCCAACAATTGTTGGCAATGCTTCAAGAATGAGTTCTTCATTAATTCATTTTGAAGAAGTTGATTTCCCTTTTGGTTTTTTAAGGAATTGTCGATGATGGTTATTTGTTCAATATGAAAATACAAATCATTAATTGCGCCTAAAATTGCTTGGCCTTTTTTAAGTGTTTCGTAAAGCAGAAGCGATTTTTCAATAGGGATTGCGTCCCCAATGATTTCCAACCCATAACGAAGAAACTTGATTTTAAGTCGAAATGCGTGTAATTCCTCTTTGGAAAATGCAATTGTGTTGATGTTGTTTTTGAAATCATCAACTATTTTCATAAGGCTTAACTTGGACCACTCAAAAAAACTGATTGATGCGGGTTCATTAGCTGTTGTAAATAATTTGGATGTGGTTTTTAAAAGGCGAGATGCAAGTTTGTCGGCTTTTGCTTTCATGAATATTATTGCTTCATTTTCAAAATTATTTCGGTTGGCCCAGATAACGCCTTGCAAAAACAATTCCTTATTTTCTAAAGTTGATTCATTATTAAATGTTTTGCAGGCATTGTAAAAAACATCCCAGTTTCGCATCGGCCCAAAATAGTCCATTAGATTTTTTGTACGAATCAGCGATTTTATCAATAACTTTTTTGGAGCTACTTGTTTGAATAATTTGATTGCACTAATCAAGCGCCTGCTTCCAATCCTTATCTTACGCACCATTTTGGGAGACAAAGTGTTGGTTTTATTCTGCTTGTGTAATACTTTTTCAAGAGATTGGAATCGCTTTATCAAAATGGTTTTATAACCATCGCTTAGCTTTGTCCCGGGGTTTATTTCAGGCTGCCAGGGAGTGTTTGTTTGTTTGATTGTCATGATTGAAAGAGGGGTTTATTGGTTTCGGTTTGTTCATTAGGTTTCATGAAATATTGAATATCTATTCCGAGGTCTTCCTGCATTAAAATAGATTTTATTACCAAGGCGGTTCCAGGCGAAGTTTGCAATCCTTGGCGGAAATGTCCGGTTGCGAAATATAAGTTATCTGATGCCGGTGATTTTCCTATTAGGGGTGAACTTTTGTTGGTACCAGGCCGCAAGCCTGACCAGTGGTCAATTATTTTTGCATTAGCAAATTCTGGAATTAGATCGCAGGCTATTTTTAAAAGATGTTCCTTCCCCTCTATAGTGGTGCCCCCATTGAATCCCACTTCTTCTTCCGTTGAACCAACTAATACCAAGCCTTCTCCTCTAGGAACGATATAGTGTTTGTCTTTAAGGATTATTTCTTTAAAGGGAAGAGAAGATTGTAATAAAAGCATTTGCCCCCTAACAGGGAAAATTTGCGTATCAATTCCTTCGTGTTTTAAAAAATCGCCTGACCAAGGTCCTGCTGTGATAATGAATTGGTCTGCTGTGAAAATACCGGTTTCTGATTCTAAGCCTAAAACTCGATCACCTTTTTTCATTATGCCTGTTATTTTGCAATTATTGTAAAATCGGACCCCCAGTAGTTTGCAACCTTCCGCTAATGCTTTTAAATGCCTTGGATTTCTAATTTGTGCCATTTCTGGAAAATACGTGGTTTTGCAATCTCTTGGATTAAGGTGCGGATTCAAAGTTTTTAGATCGAGTGAGTTTATTCTTTCAAAAAGGATATGTTCTTTGGACCAAGCTAATTCTGTTGATTCTTCATAATTCGGGGTTAATTCTAGGCCACCACATTTTAAGTAGCCATTGTTAATATTGGCGAATTCTAGAAGTTCGGCAGATAAAGTCGGAAAAATTGCAGAGCTTTTTGCCCTTAACCAATCAATTGGGTTTGCTGCCAGATTTGGGGTCCCTGGTGGAATAATGCCAGCACCTGCCCAAGATGCTTTGCGGAAGGGTAAAAACTGATCTATCAAGCTGACCTTGATGTTGTTTTTGGCAAGCTCATAGGCGGTATTAAGCCCAATGACTCCCGCACCAACAATTATTACATCTTGTGATTCCATATTGTTTTTATAGGGAAATAACCCGTATGTTTCCGAACGATTATTGAGTAAAATCCGAGTATCCCTAAAATAATATTTTACATAATATCGATTGGATGGAATCTGTGGCTTTTGATTTGCATACCCTAGAACTGTTGCAGTTCCCAAAAATCCGAGAAATGGCAGCATCCTACTGCTTTACATCATTGGGAAAAGAACGTGCTTCTCAGATGAATAGGGTAGATAGCTTTGATGTTTTGCGTGATGAAATCCTTCTTGTGACGGAGATGGTTAAAAGCCTTTCGCTTGACCAAACACCACCTTTTGCGGGGTTGTCAGATATTCGCGTATTGGTGAGACGTGCATCCATTGGTTCGCAACTTACGGCAGAACAGCTTCTTCAGGTTTCAGATGCGTTGGTGTGCACGGGGCATATGTATCGTTATCGAATGCGATTGCATGAAACGCTTATGACTTTATCTGAATTGCTGGCCCCGGTTGATGATTTTAGTCTTACCGCAAAAATGATTCAAGGTTGCATTGATCCCAGGGGGCAGGTTTTGGATATGGCGAGCCCTGAACTTGGCGCAGTTCGTTTGAAAATTTCTGTGATTGAAGAAGCAATTCAAGTTCAGATCCGAAAAATAATTTCAGACCCTGAGATCAAAAAAATCCTGCGTTATCCAAATGCAACTTTTAGTGGCGATCATTGTGTTTTGCCTATTCCTGCCAATCACCGGATGAAAATCCAGGGCGTTGTTCATCGTACCAGCAGCACCGGGGATACGCTTTATATCGAACCTGCCCGTGTTGCAAAACTTAGTTCGGAACGTTCTATTCTAAAGGCGGAAGAACTTCGGGAAATAGGGAAAATCTTACGAAGGCTTAGCTCCGAAGTCGGAAAAAATTCGATTACAATTACATCTTCTCTCGAGATTCTGGCTCATCTTGATTTAGTTTATGGCAAAGCTAAATTTAGCAATGCTTTTCTCATGGTTCCTCCGATCATCGATAAAGGGGCACTGCTATTACTTAAACAAGCACGCCATCCTCTTGTTGAAGATTTGCTGAATAAGCAAAGTTTTTTGCAGAGTTCCACCGCTGAGCCTAAAAAAATTGTTCCCATTGATGTTACCTTGGGGAGTGATTACAGAATGTTGGTGATCACTGGGCCAAATACAGGTGGTAAGACCATCTCATTAAAAACAGTAGGCCTTTTGACAGTAATGGCATTGTCCGGAATGCACATCCCGGCTTTTGATGGGTGCATTATTCCCAAACTGGATAATGTATATGCAGATATCGGAGATGAGCAAAGTATTGAGCAATCCTTGAGTACATTCAGTTCTCATATATCCCGAATTTCCGAGATATTTAAAAACGTTGGGGAAAAAAGCCTTGTGTTATTAGATGAAATGGGAGCAGGCACCGATCCAATCGAGGGGGCGGCCTTGGGGCGTGCAATCCTTGATGGGTTGGGAGAGAAAAATTGTCTTGGCATGGTCACCACCCACCTTGGTGATTTGAAATCTTACGCCCTTGATCATGATTTTGCCCAAAATGCCGCTGTTGAATTTGATTTGGAAACATTGCGCCCAACCTATAGATTGCTGACTGGCAGGTTTGGAAAAAGTAATGCATTGAAGATTGCTAAGCGTCTTAATTTTCCTCTTGAACTTTTAAGAAAAGCCCATCGGCATCTTAAAAAGAAACGCAAAGGTCGAAAGTTATTGAAGCTACAGAGGGAGAAACAGGATATTTCTATTGAGCATTCCCTGGTTTTGCAGGCTGAAGTTGAGGCTCGTAAGCAAGATATTTTTATCAAACAACAAGAAGTTGCAAAACAACGCGAGATTGATAAAGCCAAGGAATTGTCTGATTTTCGTTTGCAGTTGAAAGCTGGAGATATCGTATTAGTGCAAAGGTTCGATAAGCAAGGTCGTATTGTTCGGATTGATCAAAAAAAGGGCCAAGCGAAAATAAACATTGGTCTGGGAGAATGGGAGATTCCCATCGTGGAAATATTTCCTATTGTTCAAAATGATTAAGATTCATCAGTTAATTAATTCTTAAGTTTCGTTTGTGATGATTAAGCAATTTTCACTTTGCTTGTATCCAATTAGATTTAGCATTTCAGGTTTAACTTTTGCAAGAAAACTTAGCATTATTCCTACAGTCAATCCCTCGACAATCGCTAGCGGAAGATGAATCATGCAAGTGATAAAGATGATTGGTTCCAGATTGGGAACAGCACAAACCAGCATGATTGAAGTATGTAAAAGTATGGTAAAAAGAACTCCAAGTAAGCCGATGAAAAAACCTAGGGCAAACATCATTCCATTTCTTGATTTGAAAAAAATCCAAGTCGTAATCATGGAAAGAATGATGAAGCCAGCAATTGATAAGGGTGAAGTCAAAAACAACAAGACATGTTTAATAATTTCAGATTTTTCATCATATTTAAATTGCCAAGCGAGCATAAGAATTCCTGCAGTCACTGCAAAAATGCTACTACTGATCAAGAAAAAGCAAATGGTTAATTGGGTGGAAGGTTTGCCTAGGATGAGCGGCTTTTGAATGATTTTTGCAAATGGGTTCATCAATAGGGCAGGGATGGTCATGATGCAAATATTTAGCCCTAGGGATAGAAAACCGCCATGGGCGAAAAGCAACGATTGCAAAAACAAAGCTGGCGCAATGGCAAGCACAGCGCGCTGCCCTAGGATTACCCCGATAAGGCCGTTAAGAAGGAGGTGGGTTTTAGGCCCGCCTGGGACTTGGATCGGAAATAAGCTAGTTAGAAAAAACACCGCGGTCAGTAAAGATATTTTTGGGATTTCGTCGTTAGAGAGGTTTCTACTTCCCATAAGCAGTAAAAGGAGTGCGATGCACCAGCCCGTAATAATACCAGGCCCTTGGATTAATCCATCGGGCAAGTGTACGCCAAAGATAGGTTCGAAAAAATGCATTAGTATTGGTAATAGGGTTGTTGATTCATTGCGTTTGTTGCTTTGTTTTTGATCATTACTGTTTCTTTAACTTCTGTGGTGGCTGAACCCGCTAACTCGGTAGTACAGATTTCATCGGATTACCAAACTTGCATTCAATAGAGTGTAGTAAGAAATTGCTTTGGGTTCATGTAATTAATTTTCAGATTTCATCTTGATAAAATATCCTAGGTGTTCTTTGAAGAACTCACTAAGTTTTGGCAAGGTGAAGTCTTCAGGCTTGCGGAATTTTAAAACAATGACATCCATTTCATTGCGATGCTCGATTAATTCTTGCTCAAAGCCAATTCCTTTTGCCATATCCAGATTAACTTTACCGCTAGGTCCGGAAAGTCTTACTTCTAAAAATTCGTTTCCTTTGGTTTTGACCATCATCCAACTATGAGTAACACCTTTTACCCGGAAGGTAACGCAGTCTCTGTTATCCCATTGTATTTCGAGGTTTTTACCTGATTTGCCTGCGCAATCGAGTATGTCTTGCAAAATATTTCTGTCCCAGTAAAGCTTTTTACCAATTGGGAATCCCTTCTCCCCGAGATGCCATTTGTCTCCATGAAGTTTCCAGGGCATCAGATCCTCAGGTTTTAGCGACAAACGCTTTATGTGATCAAGGTGTGCTGCTGTTGCTGAATCAATAAAGCTTTTAAATTCATCGTTCTGGATTTCTGAAAGACGATGGACCAAGATGGTGATTTGTTGCCAAGGAGATTTTTTCAAGTTCCCAACCCGAACTCTTGATTCGTTGCCATATATTTCAAGGCCTTCGGTGTTGTTTAAAGTTGGAATATCCAGACTGGAGTTTAGTTCATCTTCATTGAAAGAGTTTTTGGGGACCCTGAACACCAGTCGTAAAAGCCACTCGTGTCCGGTGAGGGCATGGCAAAACCATGTTGCGGGTTTTCCCGTAGCGGTAAATTCAACAACACTTCGTTCAGTCCAATCTGCTGGTGCAAGAGCTTTTTTTGTTTGCAGCAGTTTATCTAGAAACTCCAGCGCCTTGCCTTCCCATCTACAAGGTTTGCCATCGAGTGTAATACGATTGGTAGTGTGCCAATTTTTGCCATCGGCTTCCCAAGGCATTTTGACATCACCGCCAAGATCCTTGATGTTGATGGATTTTTCCTTAGCGGAAAGTTCTTTTAACGGATTATGGGGGATACGTTCAATTCTTGGTCCGGCATTTAGGACGGGCAGCAATGCTATTGCGGTGTGAGATAATCCATAGGGTTTTATAGGCATATCAGAGAGATTAAGCTTTTCCCATGTAGCAGTAACAATGGCTTCGGGTGTACCTTGAGCGACAACCAAGCCACCTTCCGGGCCCGCCTCTGGACCAAGATCAATGATCCAATCCGAACTTTTAATCACATCAAGATTATGTTCAACCACAACCACGGTGTTGCCCAAATCAACCAAACGGTGAAGGACTTCCAGAAGTTTTCTAACATCGTCGAAATGAAGCCCGGTAGTGGGTTCATCGAGAATGTAAATTGTTTTGCCAGTATTGGGCCGTGCAAGTTCTGCAGCAAGTTTAACGCGCTGAGCTTCACCGCCTGAAAGTGTGGGAGCAGATTGGCCAAGTGCCATGTAACCCAAACCAACATCATCTAGGGTCTGAAGTATCTGTCGGATTTTCGGTTGGTTTTCGAACAAGGTAACAGCATCGCTAATGCGCATTTCCAGTACATCTGCGATTGATTTTCCTTTGTACAATACAGCTAAGGTTTCTGGGTTGTAGCGCTTACCTTTACAGATGTCGCATTCGAGCCAAACATCTGGTAGGAAGTGCATTTCAATGCATTTTTGCCCATTTCCTTCGCATGCATCGCACCTGCCACCCGGTTTATTAAAGCTGAATCTACGAGGTTGATAGCCTCTGATTTTTGATTCTGGAAGCTTGCTAAATAATTCGCGCAAGTGATCGAAAACGCCAGTATAAGTTGCTGGGTTTGATTGGGGTGAATTCCCAAGTGGATCCTGATCGACATTGATCACTTTATCAACATTTTCCAACCCCAAAATATCATCATGGGCAGTCGCAGGCGTTTTAGCCCGGTGCAATCTGCGGGCAAGAGTTTGATAAAGAACTTCATTGATTAGCGAACTTTTTCCTGAACCGCTGACACCTGTTACAGAAATCAACGCACCAAGCGGTATCCATACATCGATGTTTTTCAGATTATTTTGCCTAGCCCCACGAATGCAAAGTGTTCCGGAGGGTTGGTATATACCAGCTTTATTAGAAGATAACCTTCTCTTGGTTGGAACAGGAATTGCTTTTTTTCCTGATAGGTATTGACCAGTAAGGGAAGCAGTAGACTTAAGAACCTGTGCTGGGGTTCCGCTTGCGGTAATAGCGCCACCCATGCTGCCCGCACCAGGGCCGAAGTCGAGAAGGTAATCTGCAGAACCAATCACTTCCCGGTCATGCTCTACCATGATCAGAGTGTTGCCCAGATCGCGAAGTTTTTGCAAAGCTTTTAAAAGGCGTTGATTATCCCGGGGATGTAATCCAATGGTTGGTTCATCAAGAACATAAAGAACCCCGGTGAGTCCGCTACCTACCTGGCTGGCGAGGCGAATTCTTTGCGATTCCCCGCCTGAAAGCGTAGGCCCCGATCGATCTAAAGTTACATAATCCAATCCAACATCCACCAGTAACTGCAACCTCCCTACGATTTCACGAACCAATTCGCCTGCAATTTTTTTCTGGGAAGCATTAAGCGTCAGCCCTTTGAAATAGCTCAATCCTAATCTTAATGTTGACGATTCTAATTCGCCGATTGTTAGTGATGGCAACCCTTTACCGAAATGCAATTTGCATGCGGAAGCATCGTCACGAAGTCTGGATCCCCTACAAGTTCCACAAGCTACATCACTGACAAGGCTATCAAGCTTTGCACGATAAAACGCGCTAACTCTAGATGCTTCTTCAAGTGCGGGGAAGAGCCCTTTGTATTGGAAAAGCACCTTTGAATTGTTTTTAGGTGAAGAAGGAACCGTAGCTTCAAGCCAGTCTTCATTGGAACCATGAAACACGAATCGTTGCTGTGTGGGGGTAAGCTGATCAAAAGGAGTATCAAGATTAAATCCCCCTGCAGTGGCAATGGCCTGAGCAAAAGGTAGGAAGCCATCATTTGCTTCAAGGTCTGGCCATGCAGAAAGAGCCCCTTTGCGTAAAGTCAGGGATGGATTTCGTACAAGCAGGGCAGGGTTTGCTCCTTGTTGTTTTCCAAGGCCTTCGCAAACTGGGCACCAGCCTAAAGGGCTGTTAAAAGAGAAGTGATGTGGGTTAAGCGGCTCAAAGCCCCGGTTGCATTTGTTACAGGAAAAATGCTGGCTATACTTGTCTATCTTCCAATTTTCTTCTGCAAATTGATCATCAACATGTGCAATATGAAGCATGCCTTTGCCTAAGTCCAAGCCTGATTCAACCGCATCACAAATTCTGGTTCGCATTCCTGATTTAATAACCAATCTGTCCACCACCACTTCAACATTGTGTTTTCTGCGATGGTCGATTTCAGGAAGGTTTTCAAGGGTGTAAAGCTTGCCATCAATTCGGACCCGTAGATAACCCGCACTGCGGATTTCGTTGAAAATATCTTCGAAAGAATCCTGACCTTTTCTCTCGATGGGCGCCATCAGGTAAATCTTTGAACCCTCTGGCATCGATTCTATCTTTGCAATAATTTCATCAGATGTCTGGGTGCCAACAGGGATGTTGCATTTGGGGCAGTGGGGCTCACCCAGCCTGCAAAAGAGAATACGAAGATAATCATGAATTTCAGTAATGGTCCCAATGGTAGAGCGGGGGCTCTTGCTGTTGTTTTTTTGTTCGATAGCAAT
>DBCB01000070.1:1988-39936 GCA_002303765.1 Planctomycetaceae bacterium UBA969 | reverse complement strand
GCAGAAAGCGATTCGATGTATCTGCGCTGTCCCTCAGCGTAAATGGTATCCATAGCGAGAGAGCTTTTGCCCGACCCACTGGGGCCTGAGCAAACCGTCATTTTATCTCTTGGAATAGAAACACTGACATTTTTAAGGTTGTGCTGTTGTGCGCCAGCGACCTCGATGAACTTCAAAGGTTGCTGTGCCCCTTTTTTCTTCAGGTCGGATTTTCCAGCTTTGAGTCCTTTGGATTTAGGGTGAAGGTGATCCTTTAAAGCACTTCCAGTATGCGAGACTTTGCATTTTTGTAAGTCGTCGGGGGTTCCTGCAAAAAGGATTTCCCCACCGCCTTTACCACCTTCAGGTCCCAAGTCAATAATCCAATCAGCGGTCTTGATAACATCAAGATTATGCTCGATGACCAAGACTGTGTTGCCTGCATCAACAAATCCGTGAAGCACCTGCAAGAGTTTTCGAATGTCTTCAAAATGAAGCCCAGTGGTAGGTTCATCAAGAAGATAAAGTGTTTTGCCTGTGGATCTTTTGCAAAGTTCCTTGGCGAGTTTTATTCTCTGGGCCTCACCGCCTGAAAGGGTGGGTGCAGGTTGTCCAAGCTTCATGTAATCAAGCCCGACATCGTGCAGGGTTTTAAGCATGCTGTGAATTTTTGGAATATTTTGGAAGTGTTCTACCGCCTGTTGGATGTCCATTTCCAGCACTTCTTGGATGTTCTTTTCTTTGAAGCGCACTTGCAGAGTTTCCCTATTGAACCGCTTGCTTTCGCAAACAGGGCAGGGGACCCAGACATCAGCGAGGAAATCCATTTCAAGACGGTTACTACCATTTCCTTCGCAAGCTTCGCATCTGCCGCCAGGCCTGTTGAAACTAAAGCGACCTTTCTGGTACCCACGAATCTTTGCTTCCGGTAACTCTGCGAAAAGTGCTCTTATTTCGTCAAACACCTTGATATAAGTTGCAGGATTTGAACGTGGAGTTCTACCAATTGCGGTTTGATCAATGTTGATTACTTTATCGATGTGCTGGTAGCCTTTGATTGAATCATGCTCGCCCGGGGGCATCTTAGATGCATGAATCACTTCTTCAGAATCATCTTGAGCTTCTGCATCGGGATCTGAATTTGTAGCCTTGTTAAGAAGAACAGAAAGCCCGCGCCTGAGAATATCGTTGACCAAAGAGCTTTTGCCAGAGCCGCTGGCCCCTGTAACGCAAATGAACTTCCCAAGAGGGAATTCTGCATTAATGTTTTTAAGGTTGTGATGCTTTGCGCCAGTTACGGTGATGACTTTAGAGTTTCCGCTGCGTCTGTTGGGCGGGCCATCGATGGTGATTTTGCCAGAAAGATATTTGCCAGTTAGGCTGTTTTTGTTTGCGACGATTTCATCATAGGAACCTGTTGCGACAACTTCGCCACCACGGATACCAGGCCCTGGGCCGAAGTCGACAATAAAATCAGCAGCCCGCATGGTATCTTCATCGTGCTCGACCACGATAACGGTATTTCCAAAATCGCGGAGTCGTTTTAGGCTTTCGATGAGCCGTTCGTTGTCTCTGGGATGCAATCCAATGCTGGGCTCATCAAGGATATAAAGAACGCCTACAAGGCCGCAGCCAATTTGGCCTGCTAGTCTAATGCGCTGTGCCTCGCCGCCAGAAAGCGTGGGTGCAGAGCGTTCAAGTGAAAGATAATGAAGCCCGAGATTTAATAGAAAGCCAACCCTTCCACGAAGTTCTTTCAGCACTTCATCAGCAATGAGAGCGTGAATGGGAGAGATTTTTTTTGCGAGGACGCCATTAATTGGATCAAGCCATTCAGCCAGTTCTGAAACAGGAAGAGAACAAAGATCGACAAGAGACTTGCCTGCAATTTTAACAAAGCGTGCTTGAGGGTTTAAGCGTTGGCCATGGCACGCAGAGCATTTCATAACGCGCATGTATTTTTCGAGTTGATACTTTCTGGGACCTGCAGCAGTTTTCTTGAAGCTTGCCTGTAGCTGGGGCACAACTCCCTCCCAGATGCCACCATGCTTCCAAACCCCACCCCCACGCATCTTCCATTCGTAAACGATATGAGTATCGCCGCTTCCAAAGAGAAGCCAATCCTGATGCTGTTTAGGTAAATCTTTCCAAGCAGCTTTGGGGTCGATGCCAAGGGTGTTGGCTACCCCAGCATAGATATGTCTACGCCAGCGGCCCATGGCTTGAATTTTTCCAAGAATTGCAATCGCGCCCTGACTAAAGCTAAGGGAAGGGTCAGGCACCATCAAATCAGGATCAAAACTATAAGAAATACCCAAGCCATCACATTGCATGCACATGCCATGCGGACTATTGAAGCTGAATAACTGCGGGGAAGGGGGCTCTACACTTTTATTGCATTGCAAACAAGCGTAATGCGAAGAAAGCAAAATGTCGTCATAGGTGCCATCCTCTTTTTCGATAGCAACAATAAGAGAGCCTTTGGATTGTTGAAGCGCTTGTTCAACCGCCTCTGCGAGCCTGGAACGCAAATCATCATCAATTTTCAGCCTGTCAATAACCACTTCGATATCGTGCTTGATTTTGCGATCAAGCTTGATGTCTTCCCCCAACCGAAAGACTTTCTTATCTGCCCTGGCACGAACAAAACCTTTTCGTTGAAGATCTTCGAAAAGATCTTTGTATTCTCCTTTTTGGCCTCGAATCAAGGGGGCAAGAACCAGAAATTTAGTGCCTTTAGGCAAGACTAAAATTTGCGCCAGAATTTGTTCTCTGGATTGGGCTGTGATGGGGTTGCCACAATCAGGGCAATGACCAAGTCCAATCCTAGCAAAAAGAACGCGAAGGTAATCATGAATCTCTGTAATGGTGCCAACAGTACTTCTGGGATTTCTGCCTGCAGATTTTTGCTGAATGCTGATCGTGGGTGATAAGCCCGAAAGGAAATCGACATCGGGTTTCTGGAGTTGGCCCAGAAATTGCCTCGCATAGCTCGATAAAGATTCAACGTAACGCCTTTGGCCTTCAGCGTATAGGGTGTCAAACGCAAGCGAACTTTTGCCCGATCCACTAACCCCTGTAAATACGATTAATTGGTTTCTTGGGAGAACCAAACTAATATCGCGGAGGTTGTGCTCTCGTGCCCCTCGAACCACTATCGATTGAGTATCTTCAGCTTTCATAATTCCAATTAACCTTGGATGTTTACCGTAGTTAGGTTGTCGCATTGCAGATAGAATCAATTATAAGAGAAACCTGTGGGGTAATTCCCAATTCAGTGTTAACAATTGACAAAATGGACGAGACCGCTATTGCACAGGCTGTTTAAATCTTCAAAAAGATGAGATTAATTGAGATTATCGGGAACCCTAAGAAAACTTGGATAAAAGCCTAATTAAGGGAACCTTTTGCAGCAAATTACGTCTAACTAACTAGGGTTAACGTGAATTCCTTAGATGACCACACTCTGATTCGACTGGTGCTTGAAGGTAATACTTCGGCCTTTGATGTCATCGTAAGGCGTTACAATACAAAGGTTTACAGCTTGGCGTATCGGCTTTTAAATAGTGTTGAAGATGCCGAAGATGTGGCTCAGGATACTTTTTCGCAAGCATTTAAGGGCTTGGGTAGTTTTCGGGGGACCTCTAAATTTTATACTTGGCTTTTTAGGATTACTTACAACCTTGCGATTAGTCAAAGACGGAAACGCAAGCCCGTCTTATCCTTAAATAGTCAAACTGATAGCCAGGGTGAGATAACTTTGCCCTCAGATGATGCGAGTCCCATGAAAAACATGGAAGATGAAGAGGGTAAAACCTTGATGGATAAGGCCCTAGGGTTGCTTTCGCTGGATCATAGGGCAGGGTTGGTGTTAAAGGAAATAGAAGGTTTTTCCTACGAAGAGATTGCTTTGTCGCTTGGTGTGCCGGTAGGAACGGTAAGAAGCCGTTTACATAGGGCTAGGCTAGAATTAAGGGCGATCTTGGAAAAGCTAGACAAGGAAAGAGCTGATTTATGAAAAAACACGAACTGAAATTGCTGACTGCATTTGTTGATGGCGAACTTCCTTCAAGCATGCAGAATGAAGCAAATGAGCTGTTGCAAAATTCAGCCGAGGCTCGAGAATTATTGCGTTTATTGAAACAAGATGCCTTAATGATTCGTAATCAGGTTCCAATGGAATGCAGTTATGATTTAACACAAAAAATCCTTAATAATATTAAGGTTAGGCCGTTGTCTCGTATTGCTCATTTAAATAAGCGCGATGATCTGATGATGAAGCCTTGGTTCTCGCTAGTTGCGGTGGCTACGATTCTTGCTGTTACCACTTTTATATCTTTTTACGCAGTTAATACTTTTCTAGCTATGCAGGAAAACGGACAAAGAAAAGGGGAGTTGGCTCGTTCCTTAAACCAAAATGCTGAAAATGACAAGAATGCGCAAGCAGATAATTCAGAAGCCCTCGAGAAGGCTTCACAAATTGCAATGCAAGAAAAGCAAAATTTGCTTCCTGTACCTCCTGAACTAAATAAAGAGAATGATAAATCTGCAAAGATGCGCCCTCTTGTAGGGCAAAAAAACAAATCCCCTGACATAGCATCAAAAGGTAAAGAATTGCTTGCTGCCCCTGCAAATGAAACTTTTAATTTGATCAAGGTGGATGCGCCTTTACCATGGGTTCTGCGCAAAAAAGATGTTGAAGGCGAAGTATCTGGCAGGGTGCTTTCAAAAGTTATCAGCCATGATGCGCGTTTGAAAATCGAGCTTTCGTGCAAGGATAATGCTGCTGCATTTGCTCAACTTAAAATGAATTTAAACAAGATGGGATATTTTGTTTATTCGGATGTCAGTACTTTAATGCGTTTAAAAAACAAAAATGATAAGTCGCCCGTTAATTACATGATTTACCTTGAGAACGCTAATGTTAACGATCTAGCGCAGTTGTTGGGGCAAGAAAAGCCCACGCCAGCCAAGGATGTTGCTAAAGTTACCTCAACGAGTTCTTTCTGGGAGGCTTTAGTCGTCTCAAAATTATCTTCAAATGACCGTAAAACCATGAAATCTGTTTTGGGCTTTGAGCCAACAGAGCAGGGCAGTTCTTCCCTTAATACCGCTTCTAAACCTGCCAACGAATCAACGGAACCAGCCAAAGGAGGCTCTTTGCAATCATTAAAAAAGAATAAGACTCCAGCCTTGGCGGTGTCTTTCACTGCATCACAAAATTTGGTCAATAGCCCTGAAGTAAAGCAATACCTTGAAACTGTCAAATCCAGTAATCAGTCCGGTATTAAAGTGCTTGTAGTTTTAAGATTAGAAAACTAGGGCATAGCGCTAGTGATTCTTGTGGTTGGATTGCTAAATAGTAGGGGCAGCACTTTTTTATTCATGTATGGTTGGCCATAAGCGCCATAGTGACCACCGTTATTCCCAATCAAAGCATCTTCTGTCTTCCAAGCATATTGCTTCAGTTTTGTTGCAACCAGTAATTCTTCTTCGCGGTTTCTTGTTGCAGGAATAAAACCATATCTTCCCGCTGCATTCTGAGTTTTTCTGAGATCAGCGGTTTTTGTGAATTTTAAAATTGGTCCAAGAATAAAGGCGTCTTCATGGCTGTAGAAAACATGAACACTATCTTTTACTGCTGCGATAGCAGGAATAATTGGGTAATCCTTGGATACGGAAGGCGCTAAAAGAATGAGCCTTTCGATGGAGTTATCGTTCAGCAGGGAAACGCCAGCAAGTGCAACGGAAGTTCCTGCGCTATGGGCGAGAATGTTGATTTCAGCATCTGGATTTTGTTTTTGAATGATCCGAATAGAACTAGCGAGCTTTTCGCCATGTTCTGAAATATGACTCAAATCTGTTTGATCTGCGACAATTCTTAAATACCCGTGAGACCAATGGAAACGCTGTAGCTCCATGTTTGGGGGCAAAAGATCGAGCGATTTTTCCAAAACTTTAGCGACAGCTTGGAAATCGCCTGCACCTTCTAATAGGATCAGAAATTTCTTTTTAGCGGGCATGCCAAAAGAAAATTGTGAACATATTGCAGTTAGCCCAAGGGAGAGAATACTTCGACGGCTAAGCATGGTAAAAAACCTCATACTGGGATATCTTTTATTTAATCGCTCTTATTGGGTGTATACCTTAGTTTTAAAAGTAATTTAACCGCTATAAGTTTAGACTTGCCACTAATAGATCGCTAAAGGTTTAGCTATATTGCCTATTTTTTTGAAAGATGGGCGGACTAGGAAGACAGTTATCCTTTGTTTTTTCAATCTCTCCGAGGCCCTAGCTCGTCTTTATTTTAGAACCAATACTAATTCAATTTCATGGGTGCATCATGTTAAACAAATTTGCAATTATTCTTGGCTTAGCAGTTCTAATAAATCCCTCTGTTTTATTGGCAAGGGGCATATTGATTCCAGAAGACAAAAAAATTGCACCACTGATTCTTATCAAACAAATTGTTGATTTTAAAATTGAAGATCAAATTGCAGAAACCATGGTTGAGCAGGTTTTTTATAACCACAGTGATAGGCCTTTGGAAGCAACGTATATTTTTCCTGTTCCTAAAGGTGCTTCTGTAAACAAATTCACCATGTGGGTGGATGGCAAAGAAACTAAAGGTGAATTATTGGAAGCCGAGAAAGCCCGCGAAATTTACACAAGCATCGTGCGAAGAATCCAAGATCCAGGATTACTTGAATATATGGAAAATAACCTTATAAGAATGAGGGTTTTTCCTATTCCCGCCCGGGGGAATCAACGTGTTTCGGTTTCCTATACTTCTGTCGTCCCCAAGGAGGGCGACATTATGGAGTTTATTTTTCCGTTAAAAGGTGAAATGCGGTCTAATCAGGTTGCGCAAGATTTCTCTCTTTCTGGAACCATCAAATCCCAACATGGTATTGCAAATACTTACAGTCCCACCCATGACATTAATACGCAGCGTAAATCCGGTAAAGAAGTTTCACTCAGTTTGAACAAAGCCGGCCTAGTGGGCGACAAGGATTTTCAGCTTTTTTATTCATTTTCCGACAAAGCAGTTGGCATAAGTGTGCTCACTCACCGTCCCATAGCAACCGAAGACGGGTATTTTTCATTGATGATCAATCCTTCAATGAAAGGAAACAAGTTAAAGCCGATGCCCCGTGATTTTGTTTTTGTCATGGACACCTCTGGAAGTATGCGTGGTCCGAAAATGGAGCAGGCTAAAAAAGCTCTGAAATACTGCATCAATAGTCTTGATGAAAACGATCGTTTTTCGATGCTTAATTTCGCAACTGCTGTCAGCTTGTTTCGGGATGAATTTGTGCCTGCTAACGAGGAATTTAAGAACACAGGAAGAAAATGGATCGAGGGATTAGATTCTACTGGAGGTACTGCAATTCGAGATGCCTTACTTGCTGCACTAGAAATTCGAGGTAATGACGCATCTAGGCCTTTTGTAATAGTTTTCTTTACCGATGGAATGCCCACCATTGGTGAAACTAATCCTGAAAAAATTACCCGTGATGTTCTTGCCAAGATTAAACCCAATACCCGGATATTTACTTTCGGTGTGGGCGATGATGTTAATGCGACCATGCTTGATATGCTTGCGGAAAAAACAAAAGCTGCAACCACCTATGTTCGCCCTGCTGAAGATATCGAGATCAAATCCAGTGCCATGGTTTCGAAAATCAGTAACCCGGTGCTTGTTAACCTCTCCCTGACTTTTTCGCCCGACATACAAGTTCTAGATATCTATCCGACCAGTTTGCCCGACATTTTTGAGGGCAGCCAACTAATGGTGTTTGGGAAATATAAAGGGAAGGGCGGTTCAGCAATTAAATTGAGGGGCGATCTTGCCAATGAAAAAAAGGAATTTGTCTATGAGTATAATTTTCCCGAAAAGACTTCAGATTCCAGAAGCTTTGTAGAGCAATTGTGGGCACGAAGGAAAGTTGGATTTCTACTCGACCAGATTCGTGCCAATGGTGAGAAAGGCGAACTTGTGGATGAGGTTACCAAGCTTGCAAAGAAATATGGGATAACCACTCCCTACACAAGTTATTTAGTTGTTCCCGATCATGTTGCATATCCAATTCATAGGCCGGTTCCGGGTTATCCTAATCCCAAGCTTCCTGTTCCGTTTGGCTTGCTACCCTCATCGGGTGGTGATGGAAATCGCAAAGTTCTTGAATTTGCGCGTGAAAATCAAAGCAGGCCGGGTCAATTTGCAGAGGGCAGGGCGACTGCTGCTGAAAAGGCATCGGAGTTTGCTGGAGTTGCAGGTACACCCGGTGCAGAGCAATTGAAAAAAGCTATGGATGCAAAGGGTGATCTCGATCGTGCTAAGGATGCTTTGCGAAGGAGAGATCAGAACGCTGTTCAAGGAGGTAAGATGGGGGTTGATCTATCGGTTCAAAATCAAAGTTTTAGAGATCAGACTACTGTTTCTGAAACTGCAATTAAACAGATATCAGGGCGTAGCATGATCGAGGTGGGCGGGGTTTGGATTGACGAGGGGTTTCTTAAGACAATGCCCACAATGGTTATTCAGGCTCAAAGCGATGCGTATTTCCGATTATTAGAAAAACAGCCCCAGTTAAGAAAACTATTTAGTCTGGGCAACTATTTGATATGGGTAACACCAGGAAATACCGCATTGGTTATTGATACACAGGAAGGCAAAAATACGATTTCTGATCAGGAAATCGAGCAGATATTTGCTCCAAACAAATAACATGCTCTGAGAATGAAGATTAGAACTTTTGCTTGTTATCGAAATTTTCATGGCCTTAATCTCTAGACTATGTTTAACATAGGCTAGAGATTTTGTTTTTTCCATCTTTGTGGGGATTGCCATGAGTGATTATGTAAGGAAGAATTCGCGTAGAGTATTTGTTAAGCAGGCATCACTAGCTTTGCTTGGAACCAGCATAGCTGCACCTTCAATTTTGAAGGCTCAAGAGTTCTTGGGTAAAAAACAGCCCACTCCGAAAATTGTCTTGGGCGTTCAAACCTACACCTACAGAAACTTTGATCTCGAAACTGCTTTGAAAAAAATGAAGGAGCTTGGCGTTACTCAAGCTGAGTTTTATCAAAAGCACATTCCTGCAACTAGCACCCCAGAACAACTCAAGGCTATCTTAAATCTTTGCAAAGAATATGGCGTTAAGCCAGTAGCATTTGGCGTGCAAAAGTTTACCAAAGATCATGATGCTAACAAGAAAATGTTCGATTTTGGCAAGGCCGTTGGCCTTACCGCGATTAGCGCAGACCCTGATCCAGATAGTTTCGAAAGCCTCGACAAGCTTTGCGCTGAATATAAAATTGCTGTCGCAATTCACCCACATGGTCCCGCAGGCAAGGGCCAACTTCATCGTTGGTACAGTGCTGAATTAATCATGGCAGGGGTGAAAGATCATCATCCATTGATTGGCTCATGCTTGGATACCGGTCACCTTATCCGATCTGCCCAATTGGGCAAAAATCTTGATCCAGCTACTGAAGTTCGAACCATGGGTAAACGAAACTTTGGAATGCACCTTAAAGATCACGACAACAAAAAACACACCGATGTGGTTTTTGGCAAGGGTGTTCTGGATGTGGATTCTGTGCTCAAGGCGTTAAGTGATGTTGGTTTCAGCGGTATGATTAGCATCGAATATGAAGCGAATCCGCAAGACCCATCTCCAGATCTTAAGGCCTGCATCGATATATTTAACACAGCGGTAAAAAAGATTTCTTGATAAACTATATGGAAAGAGAATATGGCCTTTAACTTGCCTGTTGAACAGATTGAAGAACTTAGGAATACAAAGTACAACGCTACTGTTGTTGAATTAAAAAAAGCTCATTCTGACTTGATGATTGTTCGGGTGAAACCGGATAAGGCCATAAGGCCTCATCGTGCTGGTCAGTATACTTTGCTTGGTTTGGGTTACTGGGAAGGCCGATATCCTGGTTGCCAAGAAGAATCTATTCCTGAAGAAGAAGTGACGAAACTTGCAAGACGGGCCTATTCTCTTTCCAGTTCAATTCTTGCGCCTGATGGTTCGTACATTAAGGCCGAAGAAAATGATTGGAACGAGTTTTATATTGTTTTGGTTCGGGAAACTGGGCGGGAGATTGCCCCTGCGTTGACCCCCAGGTTGTTTAATCTCGAAGTTGGTTCCAGACTTTTCATGGGTGAAAAAATTACCGGGCATTACAATCTTTCTCATGTAAAGCCTGATGATGATGTGATCTTTTTTTCGACCGGAACAGGTGAAGCGCCTCATAACTACATGGCTCTTGAGATGCTACGAAATAATCACCAAGGGAAGATTATTTCTGCTTGCTGTGTGCGCCTAGGGAAAGATCTTGGGTATCGCGAAGTTCATGATGCAGTTATGAAGAAAGCTCCCAATTACAAATACATTCAACTTACAACCCGTGAAGGTGACCCTTCTAAAAAGCGTTATTTGCAAGATTTAGTCAGGTCAGGGGAACTTGAATCGATAATCGGTTCAAAACTCAATCCTGCAAAGACCCATGTTTATTTGTGTGGTAATCCTGCAATGATTGGGGCCCCGTTTAAACATCTGGAAACAGGAGTGCGAACTTACCCCCAGCCCGAAGGGATCATCGAACTTTTAGAATCCCGCGGTTTTAACGCAGATTTAGGCCATGGTCATGCCCCAGGCAATATTCATTTCGAAGAGTATTGGTCTTAATACACAGGCTAGCTAATGGTTTGTTGATACTTTGCGAAATATCTCAGAATTGCAATTCCTAGGAATAATGAAATGGTTGACCAAGTCACTCCGGCAACCCACAGTAGTAATGTGTATATGTTAGCTCCGCTAAGATCTTTGTTTAGTAAAATTCCCATCATGAGTGGTATTGCGAGAAAGAATACAGCGAGAGCCTTTTGTTTGGACTCTAACATTCTGGCAAGGCAAAAAGCAGGCAGTATCAAAATTCCAAAATGTGCTTTGCTCGACATGGGGGAAAGCAAAAGCATTGCGCAAAGGATCATCGATGCTTCTAGCGCAAATTGAGGCGTGCCTATGGTATTTGAGTTGCTAGGATTTCCTGGCCATCCCCAGCAAAATAAACTCATTGCCGTACCAAAGAGTACCAAACCCATGAGAATAGGTTTTACTTTCGGGGATTGAGCATTATCAGGCTCAATAATGACGGAGTATTTACCTTCTTTTGTTTCTATATGGGTTTGAGTGAATCTTTTTGCTGTACCAGCCAGCGATTGGTTATAAATGATTTCGCTGCCCCATGTTCCTGGCACAAAGTCTGGTTTGGTCATCGGGGCTAAAAACCGCTCGACGAAAATTATCGGTCTTGGTTTTCCTTCAGGCGGAATGCCAAGAATAATGTCTGGGATGAAGTTGCAAAACAAGAATCCCGCTGCAAAAGCCAGAGTGGCTTTCCAACGGAACCTGTAAATAAGATAAGGAAGAAATAAAAGCGGAGTCAGTTTGCAGGCCGCAGCTACTCCTAATAATATGCCACCATTAATCTCTTTTGTTTTTGATAATTGCAGGCATCCGAACAGGATTGTGCCAGCAATTATTACATCGAATTGCTGGTGGGAAAGGCAGTTGAGAAAGTACGTCGTAACGCAAATTAAGCCTGTGATAAAAGCGACCCAACCGAATTTCTCGTTTGATACAAAAACCGACTTGCTAATTTTCCAAGCGCTATCAATTGCCAGATAAAAGAAAAAAATATTGATGGTTCCCCAGCTTAGTCTGGAGAGCCATTGGGGTAGCGAGTTGAATGGGATGCAAATAAAAGCCATCCAAGGTGGATACATGAATACGGAACCTTCATGATAAATATCTTCGCCTTGAAGTAAAAGCTTGGCGTAAGTTTTGAAAACGAGATCGAATTCTGAGTTAGTGCGAAGAAATATGGGGGAAGCTGCAGCAATAAGCAGAATCATACTGATTAAAAAAAGTATGATTCTTTTTTTTAAGGACACTGTATTGTGATTCGAATGGGCCGGTATAATAGTTGACATCCAAACCATCCGGTTTATTGGGAGCTTCCTTGTGGAAGTCGTTTTTTGGTCTTGTATTCAAATACAATAAATTGAAAAATCTAGCAATAGATTGAATGGCATAAGTTGTTTGACGTTTTTGACTTGATAGGATATAAGCAGTTAATGCTTTAGGCCGAATTTTTAATTATGATTATTTGAGGGGTCAATGGGTTCGCAAGCTAGATTACCATTTGAAAAAGAAATATACGCGCTAGAGGATCTTCTTTCATCATTGGAAGTTAAGGAAGGTTCAGATATTGCAAACAGTGAAGAGATCCGTCGTATTCGCAAAGAAGTTGCCAGCCTTAAAAAAGTAAAATTTGGGAATCTGACTTCCTGGGAGACGGTTTTAGTTTCCCGTCATCCTGACCGACCTCAGATGATGGATTATGTGGAAATGATTTTTGATGACTTTGTTGAGTTGCATGGCGACCGCGCCTTTGGTGATGATCGTGCGCTTCGAACCGGATTCGCAAGAATTGGCGAGCACCGCGTTTTGTTGGTTGGTCATCAAAAAGGTCATACCTTGCAAGAGCGCAGAGAATGCATGTATGGTTGTGCCCATCCCGAAGGTTATAGAAAAGCTTTGAAGAATATGAAGTTGGCAGAGAAGTTTGGTCTGCCGATCATTTGCCTTATTGATACTCCTGGGGCTTTCCCTGGCATAGGTGCCGAGGAGCGCGGCCAGTCTTCGCTGATCGCTGCCAACATTCTTGAAATGTCATGCCTCAAGACTCCCGTAATTTGTGTGGTCATTGGGGAAGGTGGTTCGGGCGGAGCTTTGGGGATTGGGGTTGGCGACAAGGTTTGTATGCTTGAGTTTTCGTATTACTCAGTGATCAGCCCGGAAGGGTGTGCGGGTATTCTTTGGAAAGCTGCCACCGAGATTACCAAGCCGATCGCCGCTGATGCTCTAAAGCTGACTTCGAAAGAGTTATCAAAGTTGGGGATCGTGGATGCAGTTATCCCTGAGCCCTTGGGTGGTGCGCACCGAGACCCCAAAGAAATGTCGAACACATTGAAGTCATATTTGCTTCGATACCTTTCAGAGTTACTACAACTTCCCGTTGATGAGTTGCTTGAAAAGCGGTACCAGAAATTCCGCAACATGGGTGTCTTGTTGGAAGGTAATTCACAAGAGCAATCAGTTGGCTCTGCGTGATATCTTTCTCTCTCATCTGATTCATAAAAGAATTTGAAGCTATACCACGAATGAAACATAAGATCCGTTATCGGACGCTGGTGGAAGGCAGGATTTGCCGGGTTCTTATAATAGCAACGTCCGATAACGGCTGTTATGTTTCATTTAAGCTGTAAAGCCTTTTTGGCTCTTTCACACTTTGTTTTCAGTCTTTTTAAGCGATTTCACCAAAGATATATTGTTGTTGGCCCAGGCTGCTCTTGTGGGTATATTGTGGACTGATCTTCATTGTTTTTTTCTGCCTTCCTTAGGATCTGCCCAACATGAATTCAAACAAAACTCCTAACGACGATCACAAAGTTTTACGCGTTGGCATGATCGGTCTCGGGATGATTTTTGATGAAACCTACAAGCCTGTTTTTCTGGAGTTGGCGAACTCGCCTCTTTACTCCCCTGCTACCGGGCCTGTTGATATTCGTTGGACAGCGGCAGCAACCCGAACTGGAACTAGGGGGCAAAATTACCTCCAGCAGTTGAAGCATCTTATTCCTCCATTTGAAAATTGCCATGGCGATGATGCTATTCAGAAACTGCTCGCATCCAATGTTGATGTGGTCTGTGTTGCAACGCCTGATGATCGGCATTTTGAAGCTGCTAAAATGGCTCTACTTGCGGGCAAGCATGTCTTAATCGAAAAGCCATCGGTTCTAACGCTTAAAGAATTGGAGCAACTTCAAGAAATTGCTGATCAAAAGAAAGTTCTCGCCAAAGTTGTTTATCACAAGCTAGCCGACCCCGATCATAAGAAATTGCGGACTCACTATGCAGATTCAGTTTTTCGTCATATTAATAACGGCTACTGCTCTTTGCTGGAACCCAAATCAATCAGTGGAAAACAGTTTGCAGAATGGATAGTCGGGCGGAATCCGGGTACATATGTTGCGGTCCACTATATCAAGTTGATTGATTTTACATTTGGACCTGCAAGCGTTCAACCTGGCTGGGAGTTGATCCGTATCAATGCAACAGGCCAGAGGGGTTTGGTCGGAAATGCAGATGGGCCAACCTGGGATTCCTGCCAGCTTCAAATAAGCTATAGGCACCCAGATAATCGTGAAGCCACTTTTGATATTCATACTAGTTGGGTGATGCCCGATAATTTTCCTGGGTATGTGGAGCAAGAGGTTCAATTTCGTTTTGATAATGCGATTTGGAATGCTCATCAACGAAAACGCGGTGTCGAAATGGCAATTGAAGATCGCACTCCCAATGAACTTAAAAACACTCCCAATTATCATTACAATGGTTCTTTTTTAGAGCCTTGGGGTAAACGCAGTCAGCGTGGTTATGGCTTAGAGGTCATTCATCGGTTTTTTGAAGAGGTGGCTTTTGTTGAGTTTGCTGGCACTTCTCTAACTAGGGATGAAAGATTGCAATCGATGAAAGAACTTTCTTACAATGATCTTAGTGCCGATAGAAACACGGTTGCGATTGTTCAGGCGATGGAAGCGATTTTGTCTGAGCATGTTTTGGGAAATCCGGGAGCCCAAGTTTTGGTAAATGGCCCAGATGGTGGATTGGTGTTATATCGGCCCGGTAAACCCGAGCATTTGATTCTGCATGCTTCGAAAGTTTAAGACTTAATGATATATAGTTTACATCTGTACTTGCCAAGGAATTACAGCTATTCTGTAATAGTTATATTAAGTGCTTCTAAAGGAATTTGTTCATGATTAAATCCATACATCATCCGGGTGAAAACAGTTCGAATGAAATTCGTGATCACTTGGTGAACATTGAACCAAAATCTTTGCGTACCTTTACCCCAAGCCAGGCGATTTTAGCGAAAAGTGCTGGTTCATTTCACTGGACTCCTGAAGGAAGAAAACTTTACGACTTCACTTCCGGTGTACTTGTTGCGAATCTTGGGCATAACCCAGTTCGATGGACCAAAAGGTTTTTTGAATTGATGGGCTGGAGTAACCTTGATGTTGCCAAGGACTCTGATGGTTATTTTCCTGCTGTCACCATGACCGCATACAATGCTGCAACTCCAATTGAAATTCAGGCGAGTGAAAAATTGCTTGCCTTAATGCGGCTTCACCCTGTTGGCTCGAGAATGCAGCAGGTTCTTTGGGCAGCTTCGGGATCTGAAGGAATTCAAAAGGCTTTGTGGGCAGCAATGGCAAAAGATAAAAACCGAGACATGATCATTGCAACCCGCTATGGGTTTCATGGTAAAAAAGGTTTGTCCAACGCCATCACCGGCACCGAAAATGATAAGGAACGCGACCCCAGAGTTAAATTTATTTCATTTCCGATGTGTGAATGTAATGATCTTTCAATGAGGGATAATCCGTTTGATTTTGGGCATTACCAAAAAGAATTGGATTCCCTTTGGCATCAATATGGACGCAAGTTGGGCGTATTAATCACCGAGCCTTATTTGGGTGG
The DNA here is from genome assembly GCA_002303765.1 of Planctomycetaceae bacterium UBA969. GTDB lineage: Bacteria > Planctomycetota > Planctomycetia > Gemmatales > Gemmataceae > UBA969. The sequence goes on along the minus strand of DBCB01000070.1, from coordinate 24,328 downwards.
TGGCGGTTCTTATCATCCCCCCAAAGAATATCTTCAGATGCTCGTTCGTTTTTGCAGAGAGAAAGATATCGTCTTTATTCTTGATGAAGTACAGGCGAATTTTGGCCGCACTTGTCAGAACTTCGCTTACGAAGCCTATGGCATTGAACCCGATATTGTTGTTCTGGGTAAAGGCTTGGGCAATGGTGTCCCCGTGGCTGCAGTGGTAGGCAGGAAAGATTTGTTTGATTGTTTGGATTATGGTGAAGCATCTGATACTTGGAGTGCCAATCCGCTTTGTTGTGCTGCGGTAATTGCAACCCTGGAAGAATTTGAAAATGGAAAAGTCCTCGAGCATTCTCGCAAAGTTTCTGCCATTATTGAAGAAGGCTTGATTGCCCTTAAAAAGGATCTTCCTTTTGTTGCGAATGTGCGTGGCGAAAAAGGTGGTATGGTGTGGGGCGTTGAGATGGCGGATTGGGCCGGGAAAAATTCCAATGCATGGGCTTGCGCCATGGTTGAAGCTTGTTATCGCGGCGATACCAATGGCGATGGTATTCATATTCTTGGGCCGTTAGCTCGGAAGGTGGTCAGAATATCTCCCCCGCTCACTCTTTCGCTAGCAGAAGCTGCTGCCTCTATGAAATTATTGCATAAGCTTCTAGCGCCTTTGGTTGAAAATAATGTTGATCACGGGGCCGCCATTATTGCTTCCATTGCGGGTGGGCGCTAATTTAGTTCACGATAGCTATGGTATTTACTCATGCCTGTTGAATTGCTTCTTCATCCCTTGTTTGGTAGTGCTGGCGTTCATTGGCTTGACCAGATTCTTAATTCCTTCGCAGCTAATTTTTCTGAGGGGTCTTTCTTTAACCAAGTGTTTAACCTTAGGGCGATGCTTGCGCTTGCGCTTGTCAGTTTAACTTGTGGGGCAGTTGGTTCCATGGTCGTTGGCAGTAGGATGGCTTTTTTTAGCGATGCCCTGGCTCATTGTGCTTTTGCGGGTGTAAGTTTGGGCTATGTTATTTTTGAATTGTTTATTCTTGGTGTCCGACCTAAGGAAGAATTCTGGGAATGGGTCACCCCTATCATGGTTATTTTTGGTATCGCTGTAGGCGCTGGTATCGCTTATGTCCGTGGCCAAACCGGGTTGGCTAGCGACACCGTGATTGGTGTTTTCTTTGCTTTTTCTCTCGGCTTCGCCGCCATGCTTAAAAATATTATAAATGATCGCAGCGTTTTTAGTTTGGAAGATTTTCTATTCGGCGACCCGCTCTTTGTAAGTGCACCCGAGATTTTATACATGGCGGGGTTGGCTGTTTTTACTTGGGTTTTCTTGTTCTTTTTTTATAACCGAATGGTCTTTAGCAGTTTTAATAGCAGCCTTGCGTTGTCAAGGCGTTACCCTGTAAATCTTCTTTATTACCTGTTTGTGATTTTGTTGGCATTGATTGTGAATCTTTGCTTAAGGTATGTGGGTGTGCTTTTGATCAATGCTCTATTGATTGTTCCCGCAGCAACAGCCTTCAACCTTGGAAGAAATTTGCGTGAAGTTTTCTGGATTACGGTTCTATTGAGCGTTTTTGTGTGCCTTGCAGGTTTGGGTGCCAGTTGGGAGTTGCAAGTTCGTTCAGGTATTAAGTTTGGGGTCTCAGGTACGATCGTAATGCTGGGAGTTGGGTTGTTTTTTTGCTCGATGATCGTCGGAAAACTAAAGTCTGCATCTTAATAATTTGATTTTAATTCAACCAACTCCTTGATTCCAGCATCGATCTAATTGACAATAGACACCATAATGGTTGTGGAAAGTTTCCTGCCATATTAATTTTTAATACACGGGATAAAAGAAACTGTGGATAGTTCTCAAGCGCTCGATAAAATTAAAGATTTCATTTTGATTTTTACCAGTATCTTTTATGAAGCTTTACCTTTCATTGTTATTGGATCATTGCTTGCAGGGCTTCTTGAAGAGTTGCTGCCTCAAAAATTGATAGCAAGGCTTCTTCCTCGAAACAGATTTTTTGCGATTTTAATTGGTGGTCTTCTCGGATTGATTTTTCCCATGTGCGAGTGTGGCATTATCCCGGTAATGCGCAGGTTGTTACGTAAAGGGTTGCCTTTAAGTTGTTGCATTGCTTATCTTCTTGCGGGCCCAATCATTAATCCCCTTGTTTTACTTAGCACTTATGTCGCTTTTGATGGCATGGAGAATGCTACCGAAAACGGCACCCTTGCTTTTCAAATGGGTGGGCTTGCTATGGTCTTAACCCGTACGGGTATGGCTTATCTTGTAGCGGTTGGAACCAGTTTAATTGTTGATCGTCTTTATCAAAAACATGGTGATGACCTTCTCCTCCCTTTGGCAAAACCCCCCGCTAAAAGTAAGTTATCGCTTGATGTGGTTGAGGGTGAGGATGCGGATAACAAAGGCAGTATGAATTGGTTTGCCCGTGCTTCCAGAATTTCGGAAACCGCACTTCATGACTTCATTGATATCACGGTTTTTCTCACCATTGGGGCGTTGCTTGCAGCCTTCACCCGCATTTGGCTAACTCACGATGCGATTTCTGAACTTTCCCGTTCCCACATTATTCTTGCGGTGCTTTTGATGATGGCCCTTGCGGTTGTCCTTTGCTTATGCAGCGAAGCCGATGCTTTTGTTGCTGCAAGCTTTGTTACTTTAAGGCCAGCAGCTAAAGCTGGTTTTCTTGTACTTGGCCCCATGCTCGATCTTAAACTTTACATGATGTATACAAGGGTGTTTAAACCCAGGTTAATTTGGACTATAATCATATCAGTGGTAATTCAGGTTTTTGTTTACACCATGCTTTTGCATGGCCTTTGGGAAAACTTTGGACCAAAGTTATTCTTTCCCAAAACAGATTCTATAACTTCAACCTCTAGGTGAACCTGTGGCTAATGAACATCACCACCACGATAATGCGACTGAATATTACATTGAGCAATTGATCGGCATTGGTATTTCACTTTCAATCGCCTATGTTTGCATCATGCTTTGGTGGCCCTTCCCCATCTATGGTGGTGATGGGCAAATAATTTCCTATGGCAGGAAATTGTCGATCATCTTGCATCCCAAGTTTCATTTCTGGGTTTTGACAGGCAGCATTATTCTTTTGGGATTTGTTTCGGTCCGGATAATCGCTCTTTGGCTCGAATCAGGTAAATTAAAATCAGATCATAAGCATGTGCATGGCCCCGATTGCGGTCATGAACACAAGCATGAACACATTCATGTGCATGGTCCTGATTGCGATCACGGTCATGAACACGAGCATGATCACAATCATGTGCATGGTCCCGATTGCAACCACGAACATAAGGATGAATCTTTGGGCCATGAGGATTGTGGTCACGATCATAGCCATGGTTCTGCACCTGTTCGATTTATTGTGCTATTGCTTCCAATCGTTTTATTTTTTCTTAATGTTCCCAACGAAGTATTTAGCAATGTTAAGGGCGTAGACCTTTCGCAATTTGGTGAGGTCGGTACTGTAGCTGAAAAAGGAATTGACTTTAATGTTGGTTTTTTGCAGTTGGAAATGGCTTCCATGACGCAAGAAAGTAGGAATCATTACGAAGGGAAAACGGTAAGATTGATAGGCAAGTATGTGGGTGAAGAAGAAAAGCGTTTTTCACTCATCCGTTTTAAAATTAATTGCTGTGCTGCGGATGCGGTGCCACTTAATGCGGTGATGATGGTTGACCCAAACTCCCCTGAAAAGCTTGCATGGAAAAAATATGCAAACAAATGGGTTCAAGTGACTGGGCGAGTGCATTTTCTTAAACGAAAAGATAATGAACAATACATGACGGCCTTGGTTTTATACCCAGATACAGAACATAAACTTAACGATGATTTGGTTAAAGTTGTACCACAAGATTCCAACCCATACGCTAATTAGTTTGCAATCAGATTTGCTTGCATAGTTGAAATTTCGAACTTTCGGAGCTTTTATGAACCTTAAGAACTTGGTGTTCGTTTTGCTTTTTAGTTTTATCGCAGTAACGGGCAGGCTTTTCTCCTGTCCGTTTTGCACCATGCAGGGCCAAACCCTTGTTGGGGAAGTCAATCAAGCTAGTATGGTTCTTTTTGGTACTTTGAAAAACGCCAAGATTGGCAATGCTGATGGTGCAGATGGTAGTACCGATTTTGAAGTCGAAAAAGTTATCAAAGATCATGCCATTCGTGGTGGTAAAAAAACGCTGACCCTTCCCCGTTATGTTCCGCCAGACAAAGATGGGAAATATAAGTTTCTTCTTTTTTGTGAAGTTTATAAGGATAAACTCGACCCCTATCGGGGCGTTGCAGTTCCACCCGAAAGTGAGATAGTTGCTTATCTTCAAGGGGCCTTAGCTCTAAAAGATAGCGCCCTTCCAAAAAAGCTTGGGTTTTATTTTAACTATCTAGAAAACACAGATACTGAAATTTCAAACGATGCTTACAAAGAGTTTGGAAATGCGGGCTATAAGGAATTCGAACTGGCAGCAAAACTATTTTCTCGAGACAAAGTGATTTCTTGGCTTAAAAATTCCGCTACCCCTTCCTTTAAAATGGGCCTTTATGCCTCGATTCTTGGACATTGTGGCAAGCCAGAAGATGCGCAAATTCTGAAACAGTTGCTAGAAGATCCTGAAAAACAATCAGCAAGCGGTATCGATGGTGTGTTTGCTGCTTATGCAATGCTCAATCCCAAAGAGGGTTGGGAGTATCTTCTTGCTGTAATGAAGAATCCCAAGAAAGAGTTCTTGTTTCGTTATGCTGGCTTGCGGGCGGTGAGATTTTTTCTGGAGTTTGCACCAGATCTGATTCCCAAGCAGAAGCTTATTGAAGCAATTGTTTTGTTGCTGGATCAAGAAGACATTTCCGACTTGGCAATTGAAGACCTTCGGAAATGGAAAGTCTGGGATCAGGCAGATAAGGTTCTGGGCTTGCAAGAAAAAGATGCGTATAAGAAAATCCCAATTGTTCGCAGAGCTGTGCTGCGCTATGCATTGTCTTGTAAAGGAAGCCCCGCTGCCGATGATTTTGTTAAAAAGCAAAGGCTTGCGGATGCCCAAGGGGTTATGGATGCTGAGGAATTGCTGAAATTAGAGCAACCAACTCCCCCTGCGAAATAATTTCTTTGGATTGTTAATTGCTTAGTCCATGGAAGGACGATTTTGTTGCGAACCGCTCTGCTCTTTTTTGTTGTTGTATTGTTTACTGCAATTTTTGCGGGGGTAACTTTTGCCTGCAGTATTTGTGCTGGGTATGGGCAGTCGCTTTCTCTTCGGGAGCAGGCATTAAAATCAAATTCCAAGGTTGTTCTTTTCGGGCTCATTACCAAATCAACACTAGAACTAGATGGGACCGGGAAAACTGATATCGCAGTTCAAAAAAGCTTTATTTTGCCACCCGATTTTCAGATACAGCCTTCTATTTCTATCAAGCAATATCTGCCTTTTGATGCCAATGCTTACAATGGGATATTGTTGTTTGCGGACAACTCCAAAGGGCAGCTAGATGTGTTTCGTGGTGTTTCTATTCCATCAAAAGAAGTGTCTAATTATGCAGCAGGAGCACTAGGGGCGACAACCTTAAGGGGCCCTGCTCTACTTGATTTCTACCTTCCTTTTTTGCAATCACCTTCCAGAGAAATAGCCTCTGATGCCTTTTTAGAATTCGCAAAAGCTTCTGATTCTACACTTGTTGAGTTTTCAAAAAAAATGAATCCGGCTCTTTTAAAAAGTTGGATTCTCGACCCCAAGGTGCCTGAAGAGAGGCTAGGTTTGTACGCTTTTCTTTTAGGTGGTTGCGGTCGTGATGCAGATATTAGTTTTTTGCTTGAGATGCTTAAGTCGCAGGACTCTAGGTCGCAGGCTGCTTTTGATGGTGCAATGGTCGCATTGATACGGTTGCATCCCGACAAGGGTTGGAAGGCACTTGATGGCTTTTTAAAGGCTGATGATACACCATTGCAGACCAGACTTTCGTGCATTCGATCTATCAAAGTTGCCGGTGAAATCATGCAAGACAAATTAGATAAGGCTGAAATTTTCAAAGCATTAAATATTGCGTTGAAACAAGGGGAACTTGCGGATCTTGCAATTGAAGAATTACGGAAAATGAAGTACTGGGGTTTTACCCAAGAGATACTGAATATTTATGGAACCAAAGGGTACACCGCACCTGTAATGAAGCGGGCATTTCTTCGCTATGCATTGACCGCACCTAAGGACCCAGTGATCGAAAAGTTTTTGGCTCAACTTGAAACTAAAGATTCCCAGATGATTCTTGAGGTAAAAGAATCTCTGGGATTGGTTCCATTAAAGCCTTGATCATAGGATTTATTTTAACTTAAGTTCTAAAACCGTAGCACTGTAAATATCAAGCCCGCCCTGCCCCCCTGCCCTGTCGGAAGCAAAATATAACTTTAAGCCATCTCTGCTTAGCGAAGGCGATTTTGTTCCGATTTTACCTGTTGGATCTTTAAGATTGGAAACAGCAACTGGCTTTGACCAACCACCGCTTAAGTTCTTGGTGCAAGAGAAAATTTCCGAGCGTCCATCATCAGAAATTCCTTCAAGGAACATTAGGTTTCCCAATGGGGTGATGGTGGCGTGGTGAAATCCAATCGGGAGATCCTTAAGCGGTTCTGGGGCATCAAAGTTGCCTTCGGTTCCACTGCCTTTAACACGCTTTGCAACCATTTGTTGCCAGCCTTCTTTGGTTTTTCTGCTGAAGTAAAGGGTAGATTGATCTTTGGTAAGCCAAGGGTGCATTTCATCAGTTTCAGTATCTAAGGCAAGCAGAGGTTTGCCCGGGTTGAAGGCGCGGTCTTCCATGTCTTTGCCTGGTTGATCTCTAAAAGATCGGAATAAATCGAAGTTGTTGTTTAGCTTGTCTTTTTTTGTGGCGTAGATGATAGTTTGCGGGAATTTACCTTCATCGGTAAGAAAGCAGCTACGATCATCAGACTCGGTTTCTACATAAGCACCAATAGTTTCAGGGGTTCCCCACTTATTGGTTTTTTTTAAGAACTTGGAGTAGTAAATAGAATACTTCCCTTTTTCGTTCTTGCGGGAGAAATAAAACCGTGAAGGATAAATCGTGCTAAATGATGGAACTAAAAGTGGGTCATCTTCATCCATTTCAGTGTTGATTGGCATGGGCGTCAACTTTAGTGGTGCATCCGCACCTTTGGCGTTTATGGGTGTGAATATTGCTCCAAAAAACAAAATGATACCCATCAAACTACTTAAGCGAATCATTTAAAAGCCTCCAGAAATCAGAACATAGAATTACAAATAATATTTAATCAGGCCAGCAAAGGTGATATCCCTTGGTATTAACTTGAATACGGTAGAGCGAAACCCCAGCGGTAATATAGAGAATATTGCGGTCTTTGCCTGCGAAAATACAATTCGATGAAGTTTCCGGGGTGTTTACAAAATCGATAATTTTGCCCTTAGGGTTGAATACATAAATCCCAGTTTCGTTTCCTGTGCCTGCAGTAGCAAAAATATTCCCTTTTTCATCCACACACATTCCATCGATGCCCCGGGATTTTCCAAAATCATGAAGGACTTTTTTTGTGTCAAGTGTGCCATCCTCTGCAATGTTGAAGCACACCAATTGTTTGTTTCCTTGGGGGACGTTCTCTGCGATGTAGATTGTTTTTCCATCGGGGGAAATAACGATGCCGTTGGGTTTCTTGCATTCTTTGGTTGCGATAGAGACTTTTCCTGTGCTAGAGATCATGAATACGCTTTCGTGATCAAGTTCGCGTGGTTCTTTGCCCACATAGCGCGGATCGGTAAAGTAGATGCGGTTTTTTGAATCGATTACAAGATCGTTAGGGCTATTAAATTTTTTACCTTCAAAGTTGTCTGCAATGATGGTGATTTTTCCATCCTTTTCAGTTCTGGTGATTCTTCGATTGCCCCCGGTGTTTGCCCCTTCTGCAGCAACAAGCCTGCCCATGGAATCAAAATCTAGTCCGTTTGATCTTCCCCCTGGATTGCGGAATTCTGTGGTCACCTTGGTTGCAGGATCAAACTTCATGATTCGATTTCCGATATCAGAGAAGTAAACGCAGTGATCTTTTCCATAAGCTGGGCCTTCGGTGAATTCCCCGCCTGTCCAGACTTTTTCCATTTTCGTGTTTGCTGAAAACATCAACCCCGATGAAAGAGTTTTGTCCTGAGCGAAAACTACAGAGGTAATTAGGAAAATAAACAATGGTGCAAGTTGACGCATAAAGGACCTCGGGTTGGTGTGAATTTCTACTAATCAATCAAGTTTTATTTAAACAGAAAACACGAAAAGGATCATTAAAAAATGATGAATGTGTATAGAATATCTCATTAAGATAGTAATTGCCTTGATGCTTCGACAATTTTTTCGATGGAAGACATTGCGCCAACTCCAAGGTCGCCACACGCCAGAAGCTTTTCTTCGGGTTGCAGAACCCTTAGGTTTTTAGCAGAGAGATTAATGATTTCGCAGGCATGATCCGGATTACTGGGTGCAAGGTTCAGCAAGCCATTTTCTTCCGCAATGAGTACCAAATGCCTTGTGGTTGCAGGTTTTTGCCACATCAGGGTGTTCATTGCGGGTGCCAAAATTACGGGTGTTGCAATGGCGCGGGCTCGCCAAATGGAAGTCAGGCAATTATCAGCCAATCCCAGTGCCATTTTTCCAAGAGTGTTGGCATCCAAAGGCGCAATCATGAATAGGTCTGCCCATTTTCTTAGTTCAATATGCAATACATTGTCTTCGCGGGAATAGAGTTGATTTGGCCATTCGCTTGCATCGGTAAAAACAGAATCTCTTCCGCAAATTGCTTCAAGCTTTTCAGGTGAAATAAAATACTTTGCATGGTTGGTCATTACGATTTTGATTTCGTGTTTTTCATTGGTCAACCGGGTTGCAAGTTCTTCCATTTTGATTGCTGCAACAGAGCCTGTGACGCCCAGAAGTATTTTTGCCATTATTGTGCCTCCCAAATTTTCTCGATTGCATCGATAAGGCATGTAGGTAGATCGTGCCGATTAACGCATTGATATTTGGAGTTAATTGGGCCGATCCACGCTTTGATTGCTGCATCTTCTACCCGGTTTGCAACCATCAGGTTGGCGTTGGAATGGACTCTTGATTGCTCTGCAATTTGAAGTAGTTTTTGCTCCTCAATATTGGATTCAAGTTTAAATTTAACGAGGGTGCCTTTGAAATTCCAGATGGTTCTAAATTGGTCGATTAGTTTAGGCAGAGGTTTTAGCTTTAGCCATAATTCTGGATGAGTCCCTGATAACTTTTCATTGCCCGATGTTGCAATCGGGGTTTTGAAATCAGGTGTCTGGAATATACCCGCACAACTGTAATCGCTTACTGCTGCGGTCATGACGATTGCATCGTAAATGTTTTTGCAAGTTTCTTTTTCGAGTAGAAAAAGTAGATCATCGAAGGAATCAAATAGAATTGTTTCAATGTTTTGTTGGTTGGTTGCCAGGTTTGGGTTACTTGTTAAAAGGCAAACCTGATGGCCTCGTTTTGCAGCTTCAAACGCAAGAGTTTGGCCTGTAACGCCTTTGGCTAAGTTCGTGATTTTACGTGCGGTATCAATAGCGACAGAGGTAGCACCAGCGGTGATAAGGAAGCGAGGCATAATGCAAAGGTACCCTTCTTGGATCCTGCGATATGCATTATTTTACAGAATGCGGGCAATATTGGCCTATGGAATTAGGAACCAGCAGGGATGCGGACTTTTTCCGCAGAAGGTAGATTTAGTTTCATGATGTGGTTTTGCAATTCAGATTCGGGAAGCTGAATGACTTCAATAAGTTTTTCGCGTAGGCTTCCTGGGCTAGGGTTTTCCCTAAGGGTTTGCATGAAAGCAAGCAGCACCTTTTTATTTTCTGGAGTCGAATGCAAGAAGTAATGAACCCAAGCCCAAGATTCGCGATACTCCGCACGATTCATTTTTCCCACTTCGTCCATAAGTTCAAGCCTGATTAAATCGGGTCTGAACTCATTGTTGAGATCTTTTCTTAAATGTTCAACATGCTGGCGGTTGATCCCTTTTTTGTCTGGGGACAATTCGTAATATTCCGCAAGGCCTTCGTCGAGCCATAATGGGACATCTTTTAAAACGCTATGGAGAAGAGCATGGGTGAGTTCATGCCTTAGATCCTGTTGAACCCGTTCCCCCCAATAGGTGTAAATAAGTAAATCTTCGGATCTGCCAACGCCCCTGGTTTGGGCAACAAAGAAGGCCCTTCGCGAGGGTAGCTTGGGGTATTTTGAAACCATGAATTTGTCGTATTTTTCACGATCTTCGAATAGATAAACTTGAATCATGGTTGAGGATTCAGGCAGTTTTAAATCGCTATAAACTTGATCCCTAAGCTTGGCGAGTTCATCAAAAAGAGGAAGATCTTTTTGGATTTCGAAGTCGCTGAGAAATACATACGGAGCAACACGGATCAGGAATTTGCCTGGCAAAATTGGAGAGGTTAATTGGTTTGCCTCACCGTTTTCTTTTCCCACTGGCTGATTGGGATTGAAGTTAAAGGTGGAGCAACCACTAGAAATCACAATGAACATCAGGAGTATGCTTAATAACCTTGCAAAAATCAACTTTTCGAACCCTTTTCGCAAAAGAAAATCTCTCTCAACGGGCAGGAAGCATAAGCAGGAATTGAGTTTAACGCAAGGCTAGTCGGTGGGTAAAAGTTAGGCAAGTGGTCTGCCTGAACGCTGGTTTTTAGCTATCTTTAAGCCTGTGTGCTTGCCTATTTTGCGCCACCAAGTTTTCCATGCGAAAGGCCCTTCCGTCCCCCATCTTAAATATTGCCTTAGAAAGCGCAACTTCTCTGTATTGCTGATTTGCTTGGAATTAACAAAGCTCGAGTTTAATCGGGCTAGGTTCTGTGCTTTCCTTTCATCAGAAAGGTTGGTGTGAGTGCGCACCCCTACTAGATCAACCAGCCAAATCTTAACATCGCCCCCATTTTCTGAAACCATGAGGTTGGGAGATTTTAAGTCGCGATGCGAAACTGAAAGATCATGCATTTTTCTTATCAAATGTGCAACCTTGTTTACAAGTATTTGCAGCGACTCAGTTTTTGTGGGGTCATCAAGTTGGTCGATTTTTAAAAGATACTTTGGGAGATCCATTGCATCTGGAATTTCTTCGGTGATTATCACCCCGTCTACCTTTAAACCAACAGAATGCGTGTGCCACATTGCAAGAGGCCTAGGTGTTGGCAATTGTCTGTTGATAAGCGCGTGGCCCATAGTCCAAGATCTGGAGGTGCCGTCTGGCCTGAAAAGGGAAAGTAGTGGATCAAGCATTTTGGTTGCAAATATTTTTTTGTAGATGATCTTTCTATCGATTGCGCCATCTTTGATTGTTAAGGCAATCACTTCAGAGCTTTTGGACTTTTTGAGAATCTTTAAGCGTGGGGTATTCCCAGATTCGGTTTGAAGATTGACAAGATCGGTTAAGCAAGTTTTACCCAAGTCTGAAACATGATGGCCATTAATTGTGTTCTGCTTAAACTTTTTAAACCTGCGGTTATTACCCATGCAGCGCAGGTCGAAACTGGACCAAAGTTTTAAGTTGGCATTTGATTCCAACGCCTTCATGATGAAGACCTGTTTTTTTAGCCAGTATTTATCATGAAAAGCAAAGGCCTTTGCCCCTTCAAATTCGGTTACTTCTTTGATGTAATAGTCCCAAAGGCGCATTCGATCGGCAAGGCTTGCATGCAGAGCTGCCCATCTATCAAGCATGGCAAGATTTTCCAACCTAATTTCCCAAGGCACGGCGGTAGTATGAATTTTCACGGGGTGCAAATCCAGCATGATGATTCTTGAGGGCTTTTGTTCGGTGATTTCCACCATCAGATTGCCAGGGTGTAAATCAGTGTGAACGATCCCTTTCCGGTGCATTGCAGCAAGAAAAGTCGCAAGTGCTTTGGTTAGTTGGTGCCTATGATCCCATGATTCTTTCCAGGTTTGGCAATGCAATGACTCCCAATAATCGTTTAAAGGTATGGCGTTTTCAAGAGTATGGGTGATGATGAAGCTATCAGGCAAAAAACCTGCTGATGTGCCAAAAGCTAGGGGCGCAATAGTAGGAATCCCCAGAGATAATAAATTTAATGCAATGAGGAATTCATTCTTCGCCTTGGTTGCGCGGAAGCATTCTCTGATAAAAGCCCTTGGTCCTGAAATGCGATTGTGTTTTAAATGGATATCAAAACCGGGAAGTGAGATTTGGTAAACTGATCTGTGCACTCCACTTTTGATGGTATTGACTAAATTTGCATCAAGCCATTCTGGAAAACGAATTATGCCTTCACAAAACAATGCTTCCCTGATGGTTTTGGAATCTGCTACTTCCGGGGCAAGAATCCATTTCACTTGGGCCATTGCGTCAGCGGTTGAGTTCGTCATCACCCTACCCTGCCTGAAGTTTATGCTGATCAAGATTATTCAATATTGCGATCCAGTTTTCTGCATTTGAATCGACACTGTAGAGCGAGTCAACAATTTCCCGGCCTCGCCCGCCCATAAGTTTTTGCTGCTCTTTGTTTTTGTAAATAAGCGCAATTGCTTTCGACCAATCTTCGTATGTGTTTGCCAGAAATCCGTTGTATCCATGCCTAATTATTTCGCTATGAACCCCAACCGGATTGGCGATCACGGGCAGGCCTGCAGCCATGTATTGCAAAAGTTTTAGACCACACTTTCCTCGACTCCATCGATCATCAGGCATGAAGCAGATTCCGAGATTTGCGCTTCGGATTTCTGCAACCTCATTGCTTTCCTGCCATCGAACAGGTGAAATTTTGAGATGATCAAAGGTTGGAAAAGAATCGCAAATGATTTTAAGAGAGAGGTTGGGAAAGGTTTTGCCCAGTTCCTCAAGAATGGGGCGAATGATTTCAAGCGACTGTAGCGTGCTTTTAGATCCTATCCAGACCATTTCGAGGGAATCGTTTAAGGTGGCAGAAGGCGCAAGTTGATATTTGGAAGTTTCAATTACTGTTGGAATTACAAAAACTTTTGAGGCGCTTGTATGTAAGGCAGAGGCGTCTGCCAAGAATCTATTGCCTGCGACCATAGCATCTGCGGCTTTGGATATTGCGATAAATCTTGCAAGTTTAGAGCGATCGTCCATGCCCTTTTTCGAGTAGGAGTCGCGTAAGAAAATGGCATCATCGAAGTCGAATATCAAATACTTGCAACTTCGCCTGATAAGCCATGTAAGCCAAGTAGGGGGCAACTTGCGTTGTACTATTACGGTTTTGTTTTGAAGTTTTGCTGCTAGGCTTAATAAGCCGAATAAGGTTTTTGGCCAGGCAAGATACCGCAATGAATAGCCTGATTTTGCGAAATGCTCTTTGTAGGCACTTAAGCGATAGCGAGTGCAGACATGCTCTTCAGATTCTACCAGTGCAACGATTTCCAAAAAGCCCTCCATGGCGATTGGGTATTAAAGTTTCCGCCTTTTCGACATTTCCCTACCTATGTCGCGCTTGGCTTCGTTTTTCTTTTGGGCCTGTCGCTTATCCTGAAGCTTTTTACCCTTGCCTATCGCAATTTCAACCTTGGCTTTGCCTTCCTTAAAATACATCTTGGTGGGGATCAAAGTTAAGCCACGCTGCTCGGATTTTTCTGCAAACTTGGCGATTTCGTTCTTGTGTAAAAGAAGTTTACGCGCTCGCTTGGGTTCATGATTTAACTGGTTTGCCATTGTGTATTCTGGGATATCACAACCGTAAAGCCAGATTTCACCATTTAAAATACGGGCGTATGCGCCATCCAAATTGGCCTGCCCAGTTCTCAAGCTTTTAACTTCACTTCCTCTCAGCATGATGCCACATTCTAAGCGTTCTTCCAATTCGTATTGGAACGACGCCTTGCGGTTTTGGCAGATGTTGATGTACTCGGGACCTTCTGATTTCTTGCTGTCCGCCATGAAATTCCCAAAGCCCCTAATTTAAACCATTGCAAAAAAGTATTCTAACAAGCGTTTTCCTTTTTGGGAACGCAAGAATATGGGAATATCAAGACTTTGAAGGTAGTTCGTAGGTTCTACCCCCAGCGGTTGTTGACTTCTGGTTGACGGAGAGTTGGTATAGCTGTTCCCCGGTTTTTGTCGGGTATTTACCGTTGATGCAGGCTTGGCAAAGTTGGGATTCATCAAGCCCTATACTTCTAGATATATCCTCATAAGGGAGATATCTTAAACTGTCTGCGCCAAGTTCTTTTGCCATGTCGTCTTGTATCTGTGTGCTGATAGGGTTCCCTTTTAAGAACCTGGGCGCAAACAATTCTTTTACGGTTGACATGTCGATACCATAAAAACACGGGGCAATAATTGGGGGACACGCCACTCGAACATGAATTTCCTTAGCTTGACCGCGGGTTTTCATGTCTGCAAGCAACACCTTCATAGTGGTGCTTCTTACAATGGTATCTTCAATTAACAGCACTCTTTTTCCTGCGATGACTTCTTTCAAGGGGGTGTATTTAAGCTGAACTCTTTCTGCTCGATTTTGCCCTTCGATGAAAGTACGACCCACATAGCGATTGCGCATTAACCCTTCCACCGAAGGAAGGCAAAGTTCATGGGCCATCGCATCCGCAGCAGCCTTGCCTGTGTCGGGCACGGGAACTATCACGGTATCCTTATCCAAAGGAACGATATTTAAAAGTCGCTCCTGAGCTGCAAGCCTTTGCCCCAGCGATGCCCTTGCAAGATAAACGCTGCGGTCATCAAGATTACTTGCAACATTGGCGAAGTAAATCCATTCAAAGAAACAGTGGGTGGTTTGGCGCTTCGGGGCAAACCTTGCCTGTCGCATTTTTCCATCCTGAATTACGATCATTTCGCCGGGGGGAAGCGAGCGAACATCTTTGAACCCAAGGTTCAGCAATGCCACGCTTTCACTTGCCGCTGCAAACATCGGGCCATCTTGTGCCACGCATAACGGTCTAAACCCGTTGGGGTCTCGCAGCACTACCATGTCGCCCATTGCGTTTAAAAACACGATATTGTAAGCACCATCAAACTTGCTGCAAAGCTTTGAAAAAACCTCTACAAGATCGGGGGCTTTGTCAACATGATTGCTTAATTCATGGCTGAGGTAATGCATGATTACCTCGGTGTCTGTATCGCGGGTGAGGTGATAATCGGTCTGGCTTAAAAGTTCTTCGCGAAGCTGGGTGTAGTTGGCAAGTTGGCCGTTGAAAGCAAAGCTAAACCATTTCCATCTACAACCGTGATGCCTTTCGAAAGGCTGGGCGTAACTTTTATCGTTGGCTCCGCAGGTTGCATAACGCGTGTGGCCAATCGCAGCCATGCCCGCATATTCTTTCATTAAAGCTTCGTATCGATCTTGATGACTTAATCTAAAGGCTTCGATAACAGTGCCGATTTGTCTGTGGGTATCAAGTATTTTTTGCCTGCGAGGATGGAAGGTGCTCATGCCCGCTGCCAACTGCCCCCGATTTTGTAAATCCAGCAACATCCTAGGCATTAACCTTGAGACCTGATCAGGCCCCGCAAGAGGTACCAATTTTGAGGTCGGTAATTCAGGGAGATGATAGATCGCTGCTATGCCACACTCGTGTTGAAGTTCGTCCATAGAATTCTTTAGGCCTGCTTGCCAATCGGAGTTGTAATCTCATGACTGCACCAATCATGTTTCCTTATTCTAGATTACGAAGTGTGGGCACTCAAAAGAATTCGATATCATTATTTTTGATAGTTTCTTTGAACTATTCCCCTAGCACCATTTGCCAAAACACTTGAAAAGTTCGGAAAAACCTTGTTGGTAAAATGGGGGCTATGGCCCTAAGTGTTTATCTTAATTGCGGTTGTGTTTGATTTAGCAGAACTAGATAAATAAACTTTCTCCCTTTTACCATTTTTTGTTCTGTTGTTTGCCGATTTCTAATGGTATCTTTCATTTATTGATTACTTGATTAATCTCCTGAACGGAGTCCCGCCATGTTTCGAGTCGATGCTGGAAATTCCCAAAAAGGTTATTGTGATGGTGTTAACCGCCGTAGCTTCCTTCAGCTTGGTATTGCAGGCATGGCTTCTGCCGGCCTTTCTGATCTTTATAAAGCCAAAGCGGCATCCAAGGCCGAGGGTATCACCTCAAAAGATACTTCAGTGATTCTTATTTGGCTTGATGGTGGCCCCGGCCACATGGATATGTATGACATGAAGCCCGATGCCCCGGTAGAATACCGCGGCTTGTGGAAACCCATCCGTTCTAAAGTTCCAGGCTTTGATGTTACCGAACTTTATCCCAAACAAGCCATGGTCACCGATAAGTTTTCCATGGTTCGCTCGCTTTACCATAATACAGGTGATCACTTTGCTGGCGGGCATCGCATGCTTACCACCAAGGATATGGGCGTAAGTGGTGCGAATAACATGCAGAAGTTTCCCGGGATTGGTGCCATTGCCAATCGCGAAGTCGGTGCCAGAAAAACTGGTATGCCAGGCTATGTTGGTTTGCCCTATGCTGCCAGTATTGGCCTGAATCCAGGCTATTTTGGCGGCCATATGCTAGGTGTTCAGCACGATCCGTTTGCTTCAGGTGGCGACCCCAACGCTGCTAACTTTCAAGTTAAAAATCTTCACCTTGCAACTGGCCTTTCCATCGATCGCCTTGAAGATCGTAAAAGTCTTAGTTCCAGCTTTGATGCAATGAACAGGACTTTAGAGACTTCCAGGACCTTAGACGCCATGGATCGTTTTAACAAGCAGGCTTTTGAATTTGTTAGCGGTGCCTCTGCAAGGCAGGCCTTTGATATTTCACGCGAAGATCCAAAATTGCGTGATCGCTATGGTAGAAACACTTACGGCCAAAGTACTCTTCTTGCACGCAGGCTTGTCGAAGCTGGTTCTACTTTTGTTACCGTTCATCTGGGTGGTTGGGATCACCACTGGGATCTCAAAGCTGGTTATGAAACTTATCTGCCTAAGGTTGATGCCTTGGTTAGCACCCTTTTTATCGACCTTGAAGAACGAGGCTTACTCGATTCCACACTTGTAGTTCTCTGTGGTGAGTTTGGTCGAACCCCGAAAATGAATGATGGTGGCAACGGTGGACCAGCTGGCAGCAAAGGCACTCCAGGCCGTGATCACTGGGGTAATTCGATGTTTTGTCTTATGGGTGGTGGCGGCGTTAAGGGTGGCCGTATTATTGGTTCTACCGATAAGCTTGGTACTGCCCCAAACAGCCGACCTGTTACACCAAGCAATATTCATGCAACCATTTATCAGGTTCTTGGCATGGATCCCAAACTTCATCTGCTAGATCCAAGTGGCAGGCCAACCCCAGTTCTGGATGACCCAACTCCTATTCATGAGTTGTTTTAAGCTTAAACAATCAAAGCAAAAAGCCAGCCCTTTAAAAGGCTGGCTTTTCTTGTTTTATCACCTTGCTTCAACGAAGTTAGATCAACTCAGAAATCGGATCGCCACCTGTTAGCAATGGCATTGGTCTGCCCGAATGATCATTGAATGCAATGTTTTTGTAATCAACGCCAAGGTGGTTAAACATAGTGGCCCAAAGATCGTTAGGGCTAAGTGGCCTATCCTTGGGGTGTTCACCCTTTTGGTTGGTAGAGCCTACAATCTGGCCCATCTTCAATCCACCACCAGAAACAAGCACAGACATCGCTTGTGGCCAATGGTCGCGACCTGGTTGTTTCACTCCTGTTTGAGTGCCAACGGAATAACTGATCCTAGGGGTGCGGCCAAATTCCCCGGTCACAATCAGGAGAACTTTTTTATCAAGGCCCCGGTCGTAAAGATCATTGATCAACGAAGTGATGGCTTGGTCATACATGGGGAAACGCCAGCGGGCATCATCAAAAATATGGCCGTTCACTGCGTGCGAATCCCAGTTATAAAGCACACCCTTGGGCCATTGCTTGCCTGGCATATTCGGGCTTTCCAGCACCATGGTTACAAAACTAGAACCTGCTTCGACAAGCCTTCTTGCAAGAAGGCAGCGTTGGCCATAAGTATGCATACCGTACTTCTGGCGTACGGATTCTGGTTCCTTGTTCAAATCAAATGCAGTCTGGGTGGTATCATCAGAAAGCAATTGCATTGCACGGGCACGAATAGCTTTCATTTCTGAAGATGTGTTGTTCCCATCGATGCTGGTTAGCAAATCCATGCGTTCCTTCACTTGCACCAGTTTCTTTTCTTCGATCCCCAGATTCTGGATTTTAAATGTCGGACTGCTCGGATCGCCTGGCACCATAAAAGGATGGCTACTGCGCTCTAAATAAGCTGACCCGAAGCTGAAGGTGTCGATACCTTGCCTGCCACCATCCATGCCTGCGATATAGTTGGGGATTTTGGCGTTATAGTTTTCGCGAACCTTGGCGAACATCGAGCCAACCATGGGGTAATCGTTTACAAATCCGACGGGGGATAAGGGATCACGACCTGTGAGGAATTTTTTGTGCCCGCCACCATGATCAGAGAAATTGTGCGCAATCGAGCGGATGATGCTATAGCGTTTTGCAGTTTGAGCATGCAGTGGAAGTAGTTCACAAACATCCAAACCCGGAACGGTCGATCGAACAGGTTTAAACTCGCCCTTGTATTCGGATGGGGCATCGGGCTTCATATCATAAGTTTCCATGTGCGGAGGGCCGCCAGGAAGCCAAATGAATATTACTTGCGTTTCAGGGGTCTGCTTGCCAAGGTTTTTTTCGGCAGCCCTTGCGGAGTGGAGGTTGTTAAGAAACATCCCGCCTAGGCCAGCGGTTCCTATTTTTATGAACTGTCTGCGGGATTGAGGCCCGATACATTTTTTGAGTTCTGAATGATCCATGGTATGCTCCGATATCAGGCAGGTAATTACTAACTTAAGCTTATATCTTAATTCGTCTAAAAGCCCTAGTCAAACATAGAAATAATACTCTTTTTGTAAATTTTCCAACTAATTACGCTTTAAAGCCACCCAAGAGTTAAGCTCTAGCCCCTTTTCTACATAAAGCACCACTTTTTTCTGCCGGATATTGGGCCTTAGTTTCTTCACCAAATCCACAACTCCATTCGAAACCGGCATCTGCGAAGATTCTTGGATCACCAAGACGCCAAATTCAAGTAACTTTTCTACGCTGATAAGGCCCCGTATTTCTCCGTAGCCACTCTGATGAAACACCACCCTTCCCTGCTCTCCACTTGCAGCCAAGCCTACCGCAGCTAAAGCCCCCACGATTCCATGATCTNNTAGGGCGCCCACAATTCCGTGATCTCTCCCTGCAATAGACCATAATAAGCACCCCGAAACTTTGGCTTTTTCGATGGCCTCCGCTGGGTAGACCCATTCCCCTGTGGTGCGCCAGCCATGTGAAATCAGAGATTTTGCCTGATCGGGAGTAGCAAGGCAAAGGCCAGGGTCGCTTCCCTCAACAAAATGACTCAAAAGAAACTCTTTGCAAAAACCTGCAAGGGTTTGAAAATCAATTGGGCCTTTGCATTCAAGTTGCATCGATGCAGAACCATTTTTAGAAGTGTAAGGCACTCTGGAATTGTACCAAAGCTGGTGCCTTAAAATCATCGTTGTTTCGATTCCGATTTCTTTGAGTTTTATGGCAAGCGCCATGGCTATTTTATTGGTGCCCGGGCTTCCAAGAATATCGGTATCATCTAGGCCAAGAAAAATTTGCATTCGTTTGCCCGTAAAGTTGAAGTCAATCAATAAGACTTTAATAGCCTTGCATTTTGTGCTTTCTCATTGCAAAATCACTCTATTGTTGTTCTATGGGGTAAGAGTTGATTTATGTTGAAAATACCAAAAACTGCAGGTGGTTGGCGCGCGATCTTTTATAGTTTTCGCATGGCAAACAAAGTTGGCTGGATGCGCCTCTGGAAAGCCATGACCACCAAAAATGCCTGTAAAACCTGCGCTCTGGGCATGGGCGGGCAAGCTGGCGGCATGCGTAACGAAGCAGGCCACTGGCCTGAGGTTTGTAAAAAATCCTTTCAAGCCATGGTTGCAGACATGCAGAAAGGCATCACTCCAGAATTCTTTGCCAAGTATTCTATCAAAGAGCTTCAAGCGCTATCCTCCCGCGAACTCGAATGGTGTGGCAGACTCGTTAACCCTCTTTATGCTGGTCCGGGGGATACCCATTACCGCGTTGTTGATTGGGATTTTGCTTTTAACCGCATTGTCAAACAGATGAAAGATCATCAACCGCAAGAGCATTTCTTTTATGCTTCTGGAAGGTCCTCCAATGAGGCTGGATTCCTGCTGCAGTTGTTTTCGCGACTTTATGGCACCAATTATGTCAACAACTGCTCGTTTTACTGCCATCAAGCCAGCGGTTCGGGATTGGCTGCCTCTTTGGGAACGGGCACCGCAACGGTAGACCTCCATGATTTAGATAAAACAGATCTCTTTTTTCTTATCGGGGGTAACCCCGCATCCAACCACCCTAGGCTTATGCGCACCCTGATGCAAATTCGCAGGCGTGGTGGCAAAGTTATCGTGATTAATCCAGTTAAAGAAATTGGCTTGGTTAACTTTAGCGTTCCCAGTGATGTGCTAAGCCTATTCTTTGGTACCAATATCGCAACGCATTATCTTCAACCTCATATTGGGGGTGATCTCGCCCTTCTTTACGGCATCGCCAAACTGCTAATAGAGCAAAATCAGGTTGATCAATCCTTCCTTGAAGCTTCCACCGAAGGGGTGCAAGAATTCAAAACCATGCTTGATGAGCTTTCTTGGGATACCATCGAAAAAGATTCGGGTATTTCCAAAGCCCAAATTCAAGAGGTCGCTGATGTTTATGCCAAGTCTAAAAATGCAGTCTTTGGCTGGACCATGGGTATAACCCATCACCTCAATGGCACCAGCAATGTTCGAGCAATTGTCAACCTTGCCCTCTTGCGGGGTATGGTGGGTAAACCTTCTTCAGGTTTACTACCCATCCGCGGGCATTCAAATGTGCAGGGAATTGGATCGATGGGAGTTGTGCCCAATCTAAAAGAGAAATTCCTCAACAACTTGGAAGGGTACTTGAAAACCACCCTGCCCCGCTCGCCCGGTTTAGATACCATGGCTTGCATGCAGGCCACCTATGATGGTCAGATGAAAGCCGCTTTTTGCCTAGGTGGCAACCTCTTTGGTAGTAATCCCGATTCTAACTTCGCTGCTGATTCTCTCGCTAAGCTTGACCTCATTACTTACCTCAACACCACTTTAAATACAGGCCATGCATGGGGATTGGCTAAGGAAACCCTGATTCTTCCGGTGTTGGCACGCGATGAAGAACCCCAGCTTACAACGCAAGAATCAATGTTTAACTTTGTGCGTGTAAGCGATGGTGGGCCCGCAAGATATAGCGGCTTAAAAAGTGAAGTAGAAATCCTTGCTACATTGGGAAGCCGGGTTGTGGGCGACCTGCCCAACCTCGATTGGCGTGCTTTAAGAATGCATCGCACTATCCGCGAAATGATTAGCCAAATTGTGCCTGGGTATGAAGATATTTCCAAGGCGGACACCAGCAAAGCGGAGTTCCCGGTTAAAGGCCGTATCTTTCACGAAGGTCATTTCCCCACTTCTTCAGGTAAAGCTTCTTTCTCGACCGATGCCCTCAGTTCCCAAAATGTTCCAGAGGGGGAGTTGCGCCTAATGACAGTGCGTAGCGAAGGTCAATTCAACACCGTGGTGTACGAAGAGCAAGACATATATCGTGGGCAGGAACGCAGGGATGTCATTCTTTTAAATCCGGAAGAAATGAAAAGCTTAGGTTTTAAGGAAGATGATGAAGTGACGGTGAGTAGTTCCACTGCAAAAATGGGGCCTATAAAAGTCAGACCGTTTGATATAAGACAGGGAAATGCCCTGATGTATTTCCCCGAGGCGAATGTCTTGGTTTCGAAAGATATCGATCCAGTATCGCGCACCCCTTCCTTCAAAAATGTATTCATTAAAGTTAGTAGATATAAAGCTGAAGCAGGCAAAACCCCCCTCGCCGTTGTTTGAAATTCCCACCATCAAGAGAACCTAGGGCTTTGCCCTAGGCTGTTTGAGGTTGCCCTTTCAGGGCATAAATAGCCAGAGTGATCAAAACCCGCATCTGTTTCAGTAATTGTACTCCTATGCGGGAAGGTGTATTATTCAAATTTGAAGTGCAAAGTTTAAAGGTGCAAATGGAGCGGTTGCAGTGGGGATTCCCCGTCGCAATCGCTCTGTCTTTAAACAAGCCCCCATCAATAAACGAAAAGTAATAGCAAAACCAACACCCATACTAGCGAAGCGAAAGGGCCCTTTTCCCGGAGGGAAGAGGG
>DBCB01000070.1:0-1974 GCA_002303765.1 Planctomycetaceae bacterium UBA969 | reverse complement strand
GTTGGGAGTTGGGGGAAGAAAAAGAAACAAAAGAAAGAGAGAAAAAAGTAACACTACGCATGGGCAAAAAGGATACCTAAGCCGCTGGCATCTTCCAAGGAAAGTTCTGTGCGTGAAAACCCCGCTTCGGTAGCCATGCGCACATATTCTCTACCTTCTTCTGGGATATCCGCTTCGATCATGTGGGCTCTTACGATTTTGCAAGATTCGGGGCATTGGCCTGCGGATTTGTTTTCCATGTAGTTGTAGCAGAGGTTAAGCCAATCTTCGCGGGATTGATCGTTTAGCCGCATACCATCGATGATTGCGAGGAAGCCGCCGGGGTTGAGCTTTTTGCGGGCGTTTTCGATGCAGCGTTTTTTGTCTTCGGTTTTAAGGTGATGGAGGGAGTAGCTTAAAAGAATAAGGTCAAACGATTCGCCTGGTTGTTCAAGGTAAATGGTGAAGTCTAAGGGTATGAAGGTTTTTTGCCCATGGAAGTGTTTGAGGTTAGGGAAGCTGAGTTTAAGAACTTCAGCTGCGATATCGACCCCGACATAGGATTTTGCGGGGTGGAGTTTGAGTAAATTGCCTGCCGGTTCGCAGTCGCCACAGGCTAGGTCTAAGAACGAGTAGTCTTTGGGGAGGTTGTTTTGGATATGGGTAGCGAGTTGTTGGAAGAGTTTTTTGTGGTTTAAGAGGTCGAGGTTGAGGAAGTCGCGGTAGGCGTTCCAGCGGGAGTCAAAGAAGTTGCCAATTACTTGAGATTTTTGTCCGCTGGCCATGATCTTTTCCTGTTTTTTAGGGATTCCGCTGTTATTTTGGATAACCGTAAGGAAATTGTATCCATACCGGGAGAAGTGTGTTGTAAAATAAAGGTAGGATGGTAAAGGCGGAATTTGTTGGTGAGAAATGGGCTTGCAAAATTTTTGATTGGAAAGAGGGTTTGGCAGGCTATAGGGGTTTTGTAAAAAAAAAAGGATTATTAGCAAAATAAAGATTGCGATGATTCTTTTCAATTGTTATAAATATAGATATTGATATTTTGATTTTTTATCAATGCTTAGTGATCGCTCTAAAAACTTAATTTGTTTACGGATTCTTAGCCCAGCAAAATCGTAAGTAAATCAAGTTTCAAAAAGTGATCTGTGTCGACTGTTATTGATGGACTGATGGACTGATGGACTGATGGACTGATGGACTGTTGGAGTTTTGGTTTAACCAAAGCGCCATGATCGCTCTAAAAACTTATTTTGTTTACAGATTCTTAGCCCAGCTAAATCGTAAGTAAATCAAGGTTCAAAGAGTGGTCTTTTTAAGCCTGTTATTTTCTTTTTTTTCTTCTTTGAAAGGATGGGCGTTATGTTATCACGTTTAATGAAGCAGAAGAAATCAGGTTTTACCCTGATTGAACTGTTGGTGGTGATTGCGATCATAGCCATTTTGATTGGTTTGTTGTTGCCTGCGGTGCAGAAGGTGCGCGAGGCTGCGGCCCGCACGACATGCGTTAACCAGTTGAAAAACATTGCTCTTGCAGTGGGTAACTTTGAAGGAACTTTCATGAAGTTCCCTGGGCTTAGTACAAGAACTGCTATCGTAGCAACCGCAACCGCAAATGCAGATACTTACAGTGGAAGTCTTTACACTCAGCTTTTACCTTACATTGAACAAGAGGCTCTTCAGAAGTTACTTGTTGTGACTCCTGCGACTTGGAATGCAACGTCTGGCACGACTCTACTTAGATCTACGGCTATTAAAATTCTTACTTGTCCTTCGGATACTAGTGTATCTAATGGTCAGGCAACACAGACTATTGGTGGGGTTGCAGGACCATGGGGCACTACTAGTTATGTGCCGAATTCCGAAGTATTTGGGAATTCATCGACTATGGTTGGTACTACTGCTAATGCAAAACTTTCTTCTTCTTATAACATGGGTAGCCTTTCGAATCGTGATGGTACTTCCAATACCATTACTTTCTTTGAGCAATTTGGT
>DBCB01000165.1:4446-5188 GCA_002303765.1 Planctomycetaceae bacterium UBA969 | reverse complement strand
TTCCCATGGAACCGGTAGAAGTCTTGGATCCGACCGTACAGGTCGATCGCGAAGGGCCGGTGCCTCAGGCACCTCGGGTATCATTAATATAACCTAAAGATAAAATAAGCGCAGTCAAAGTAGTGAATCGGAACATTATTGCACCCCTTTGGTTTTACCCAATCACTTCATCCCATTGTACCATCTTGCAATAAAAAAG
The DNA here is from genome assembly GCA_002303765.1 of Planctomycetaceae bacterium UBA969. Lineage (GTDB taxonomy): Bacteria > Planctomycetota > Planctomycetia > Gemmatales > Gemmataceae > UBA969. The sequence goes on along the minus strand of DBCB01000165.1, from coordinate 4,989 downwards.
ATCAAATATGCGATCTTATAAAAGTAATTATTGTGTAAATAGTTATATCTCCCTACTAATAAGAGCGAGAATACTTATCTAAAGGGGCCAAAAATTATTGGAAAATGAATTATTTGCAGTTTTATTGCAGCAAGGGAGTGATTTCTACTTCTCTGAAACCTTGCTTACGCCAACCACAGAAGCTTTACCTTGGCGTAGCGCTACTGCAATTGCCACAGTCATTTCCTTATCGCCAATTTTCACTTCTAATAAAACCACCCGGTCGCCATCTTTTAATACCTCATTGATTTTTTCTTTATCTTCGTTGATCTTTTCCTTGATGTTTTCGAAGGAATGGATTTCTTTGACCGAATGCGTAAGGTTATTTACTTTACCTGCATTCTTTTTAAATTCTTCAGTGAAGTGTTTTTCTAGCTCGGCCTTGTCTTTAATCAGGTCACGATTTTTTATATAGAAAGGAGTGCTCGCAATTTTCATCGCAGCTTCAATCTTGTTCGATTTAAATGCATCGAGAAAATCACCCGCAGTTTTTTTTGCCAATTC
>DBCB01000165.1:0-4438 GCA_002303765.1 Planctomycetaceae bacterium UBA969 | reverse complement strand
TCATCAGCACTTTCCGCTGCTTGTACCAACATGGTTGAAACCAAAAATACCATTATGCCGAACAGGTACTTTTTCATGATAAATCCCTTTGCTTGGTAAAATAAGAACCTTACTTCTTCAATACTTTTTCAAGAAACGAATATAGCGCTATCGTTGGTTTATCATCAACTTTCCCGAGGTCTGCGTTAATGCTGCCATGGGTTTTGCCCTCGGATGGATAGGCACTAGCAGAAATCCCCGCAGCTTGTAATTCCTTAACCAACCGCTGAGATTGACCGCCTGTTTCTGGATGGCCTGCTACATGCAGTATCAAAAAGGGTGGTATGTTTTTTCCTTTTGCGACATGAGTCACTGGCGATAATTCCTTCTGTTGTTTTTCATCCCCGAACTTCTTTCGATAACTGATTGCACTGCGTTCAATAACCATTGCGATTTGCATGGGAACATCATAGGTGTCGCCATCGACGGGCACGCAACCTTTGATAATCGTCAGGGGTAATTTTTCAGCTTTCAAGTAAGAGTCATCGGTGGAAAGCAGTGCAGCAAGTTGCGCCCCTGCGGAATGACCCATTACAAGGAAGGTGCTGGGGTCGCCTCCATATTCTTTTGCATGATCAAAAACCCAGCGCATTGATTTTGCGATATCTCCAGCCATCTCTTTGATGGAGGCAGCGGGGATCAATCGATAATTAGTTGACACAAAAATGAAACCTTTTGCAGTGAAGGCTTGGGGTTTGATTTGAACATCTTCCTTATTGCCTGCCTGCCAGCCACCCCCATGAATCCAAAATATGATGGGTAGGTTTTTGGCATCAGGCGGAGCAAATAGATCAAGGGTTTGCTTTTCGTTCTTCGTTTCGGTGTAAGGGATATTGAGAAATGCTTTGGGCTCTGCTGCAAATAATTGCGAGGAAAGGATAAGCATGGTAAGCATGGGTATTAAGGTGGTTCGCATGGTAGTTTTGTTGTTATCCTTAGGAAAAATATAAGTCGTTATGATACGTTTTTTGATTCTTTCGTCATAGGCGAATAGTTAATCCATATTCCCTATCTTGTTGAATAAATAGGTTTCATACGAACGAATTCTACCGTTTTTTCTTAGATTACCAACTCCAAAACAGATATTGATAATTACGGGAAATTACTATTAAGTGCGTACTTACTTTCGCAGATAAAAAGCTTAAATGGGCTATGTGGAATATGACAAAAGCATCCGGGCATTACCTTTCTCTTTCTCCTTACAGAAAAATCGTGCTTGATCTGATGCACTTCAGTGCCAAGATCCCGATTGCAACTGTTGAGAGAAAAATGAGCTTATCTTCGGTGAAGATTGCCAGGCAGATGAGCCCCGATAAACCGAGTTGGACAAGTATTTTCGCAAAGGGTTATGGTTTGGTCGCACGGGATTTTCCCGAATTGCGCAGAAGCTTCATGAGCTTCCCTTGGCCTAAATTTTACGAACACCCCCACAGTATTGCTTCGATTAATGTTGAACGGATTGTCAATGACGAAAATGTTGTGATCTATGGTTATGTACGTGGACCAGAAAATCGCACCCTCGTTGAAATTGATGAGATCATCAGGCATCATAAGGACGATCCGATTGAAGAGGTACGATCTTATACTCGAACCCGGTCCCTTAGCCATGTGCCTTCAATTATCAGGAAATTCGTTTGGTGGTACACCTTAAATGTGGAAGGGCCTAGGCGATGCCATAACTTTGGTACTTTTGCGATTTCTTCTGTAAGTTCCATGGGTGCAGGTTTGCTAAATCTTATGCCCATTCTTACCACCCAGATACATTACGGCATGCTTGATAAAGAAGGCAACCTTGATGTACGCCTAACCTTTGATCATCGTGTTTTGGATGGCGCAACTGCTGCGCGTGCCCTTGTCGCACTTGAAGATGTCATGAAATCAACGCTTGTCCGCGAAATGAATTCTGAAAAACGGATGGCTGCATAACCAGATTTATCTTCTTTAATTAGCGCAGTGTTTTTCCTTTTAGGAAAATTCTGCTTGCATGTGATTTTTGAAACCTTCATGATAATAAGACCTTACTTATTTCATGGAGATGATGCGATGCGATTTACAGCTTTGATGGCTTTACTTGTTTCAGTTTCTGCAACCCTTGCTTTTTGGGACGCACCAAAATTGGAGCAGTTGCCTACCTCTGAAAAAGCCAAAAAAATCGTACTTATCTCAGGTAAACCCGAAGCCAAACCCACAGGCGAACATGAATACTTCGCAGGTATTGTTCTTCTTGCTAACATGCTTCAGCAAACCCCGGGTGTGCACCCTATTTTAGTGCGCGATGGCTGGCCAAAAAATGAAAAAGTCTTTGAAGATGCTTCAGCGATTGTCTTTTTCTTAACAGGTGATGGCAAACAAGCCTATCTGGAACCCTCCAAACTTAAAGTGATCGAAAATGCAGTTTCCAAAGGTGCAGGTTTGGTTCATTTGCATAATTGCATCGAATACCCTGCGGATCGCAAAAGCCTTGCTTTGGAGTGGGCAGGTGGCGTTTGGGAGAAAAGTATTTCTTGCAGAGGCCATTGGGTTTCAACGGTAGATCAGTTTGCAAAACATCCAATCACACGGGGAGTTACTCCATTCGAAGTTGATGAAGGCTGGTTGTTTCATATGAACTTTGCTGCCAAGGGTGTCACCCCATTAGTTATGATCAATCCTCCTGAAAAAATGCGAAGCACCGCTTCAGCTAAGAAGAATGCACCAAATCCCGAAACCGTTGGCTGGGCGTTTGAATCCTCCAAGGGAGGCAGGGCTTTCTCTTATACAGGCGGCCATATGCAATCCAATTGGGGCAAGGATGGTTTACGTCAGTTGGTTGTCAATGGCATGCTTTGGAGTGCTGGGTTAGAGATTCCAGAAAAAGGTGCGCCCAATAAATTAGACCCCGCTGATCTCAAAAAACATCTCGAAAATAAAGTAGCGCCCAAGAAGAAGTAAGGCGTAAGCAACTGTTTTAATTATTTGTTTGTGTCGTGGAAGTTTTGGGGAACCAAGGCATCATTCGACCATTCAACAACCATCCAATCCATGTCGATCGAACCAGCAAATGGTAACTGAAAAGCAGCAAGGTGATCGTCGTAATATTGATCAGCAGGAATTTTAATAAAGCACTAATAGGCCATTCTCTAACAAGGAATTGCAACACTATCACTAAAGGCAGATGTACAATATAAATCCAATAGGAAGAATCAGATAAATATCGAATGAAGATGTTTTCTTTCTTGATGAGTGCATGAAACATACCCATCATCCCAAATACCATGTTCCATATTAAAAGTGTTTGCATCAAAAGGTTCAAAGGTAAGTTGTCCTTGAATACAATCGCTGCAGGAAAAATCATCAACAAAGCCAATGGCAGCATGATGTACCAAAAGCGTGTGAGTTTACAGGCGTAATCATTTAAGTCAAAGTAGATCAAGCCGAAGCTGAAAAAGATCATGTAATAAAACAACATGTGTGGGGGTGGGAGTATCCCGGTATAAGTATCAGGGCCAAGTATTTCACCCATAAGGCAAAGTGGTAACAAAGGTGCTGGGATTAAAATATAAAGCATTGTCTTTTTAAGGATGCGCATGGCGTTGGTGTTTAAATTGCGAAATAAAAGGGACCCCAGATTGAAAAAAAGCAGAAATAATGGAAGCATCCAACAGAGAAACCAAAGAAACCAGAGGTGATGAAAAATACTAGTTTTAAATAAATGAACTGGTTTGTTACCGAAATTTATCTGAAAAGAAGTTGAAGTAAGCCAAGATTGATAGCGTTTATAAAATCCCATTTGTTCTTTTGGTTTGTCTATTTCGACTGTATTGGATTGATTTTTTGAAGCGGGTGTTAAAAACTGGTTTAACAATAATCTGCTGCGAACACTAATTCTTCCTGAAGTTAAATCAGTTTTAGTGGGTGGTTGAATGCCAAGAATATTCAAAATTGAGGTTGTGGTATTGGGATCTGCAAAAGTACCTTCCAGAGCGGTAAAGCCTGCTTTGCTGACTTTGCTGGCATTGGCACCATGAAATAAAAGAAGTTTTACAATTTCATCTCTGCCTAAAAAAGCTGCGCCATGCAGTGCGGTGGTATCATCCTTGTTAGTTGAATTTACATCTGCCCCTAGCTTGATTAATGCGGAAACTGTTTCGAGATCTCCTATCATTGCAGCCCATGAAAGAGGAGTTACCCCTAATTTTTTGTCTGATTTTTCAATTTCACCGGGGTTGATGAGGTATAGATTGATGGTTTTTCTGTCGCCTTTGCGGATTGCCCCTGCAAGCGAATTTTCATCCAAGTGCACACTTATCGAACCGGCTTTGACTGTTTCATTTGAAACATAACTTAATAGTGGAATAATGGTGAAACACCCAATCAAGCAAGGTAGAAGAATGCGGAGTATTCTTTGTAAAATCAATGA
>DBCB01000219.1 GCA_002303765.1 Planctomycetaceae bacterium UBA969 | reverse complement strand
CCATTAAAGGTGCAGATGTAGATTTCACCGATTGCCTTTTGGGAGCACTACCTTTTTTTCATAGTTTCGGGTACACCGTTTCCATGTGGACACCGATTCAAGTAGGCGCCTCAATTGTTTATCAACCCGATCCAAGGCAAGCTCGTGATATTGGCGCTGCATGCAAAAGCTATCAATGCACCGCATACTTATCTACAGCCACATTCCTCCGCTTCTGCCTAAAAAAATCTGAGCCTGATGATTTCAAATCACTACGAATATTGATTTGTGGCGCAGAAAAACTACCTATTCAACTTGCCAAGGATTTCGAATCCAAATTTGGCATCCTTCCCTTAGAAGGGTACGGCTGTACCGAATTATCTCCTGTTGTTTGCATTAATAAAGGCGATATTACCATTCCTGGTGGGACTATTTTAGGTCAGATGGCGGGCTCGATAGGCCAAATCATTCCTGGGGTTTCAATTAAAATTGTTGATCCTGACACGCTTGAAAGTCTACCCCCAAATAATGAAGGAATGGTATTAGCAACAGGTGCAAATGTCATGAAAGGTTATCTTAACGATCCAGATAAAACAGCTTCTGTAATTAAAGATGGCTGGTACATCACCGGGGATATGGGCAAGATCAATTTGGAATCCTATGTTACGCTTACTGGAAGATTAAGCCGATTTGCAAAAATTGGCGGTGAAATGGTGCCCCTCGAACGACTTGAAGATGAGTTGCATGATTTACTTCAATCATCGGAAAGGGTATGCGCTGTCACCTGCGTACCAGATATCACGCGTGGCGAGAGAATTATCGTACTATTTCTTCCTGAAATTCTTGAAGGTTTTGGGATTGATGTCAAAACATGGATTAAGAAATTATCTACACGGGGATTACCCAATCTCTGGGTTCCTTCGGAAAAAGATTTTTATCCCGTTACCGAGATTGGTGTTTTAGGGAGTGGAAAACTTGATCTGGCAAGTTTAAAAACAAAAGCTTTAGAAATTTCGGTTAGTAAAGCTTAATCCAACACCAATAGATCAAAACAATGTCTAAAAACTGCAAGATAGTACTTGTAAGACCTCAATTTGCAGGGAACATTGGATCAACTGCAAGAGTGATGAAAAACATGGGTTTTTCGCAACTCGTTTTAGTGTCGCCCAAAGCAAATCATCTGGATGATGAGGCTAAAAAATTCTCTTGCCAGGGCGAAGAGATCCTACACAATTCAACCTAAGTTAATTCAATCGAGGAAGCTTTGCTTGACTGCACTTTTGTAGCAGCTACATCTAGCCAAACCAAAGGATTAGTGCGAGGCGCAATAACAAAACCAATTAGAAGTGCAGCCAAAGTTTTATCAAACGAAATCAGTCGTTCAAAAATCGCATTAATTTTTGGCCCCGAATCTTCCGGACTGACTACCGATGAAATAAGTTTATGCAATTTACTTATTGGTATCCCTACCGCCGACGACTACCCCGCACTCAATTTAGCTATGTCCGTCGCTATAATACTTTATGAAATCAGAATGGAACTAAAAGAAAAAACCGAAGATACAATCAAGCCTATCGATTTAGCTTCTTGGAAAATGCAGCACCAAGCTTTTGACGCTCTTAAATCATCCCTAGAAGAGATTCACTTTTTGTTTGGCCCAAAGGCCGAGACGCTTTTTACTGGAATCAAGAACATGATATCCCGTGCCAACCCTACCACACAAGAAATGAAATGGCTCATCGGCCTGAACAGGCAATTATCATGGTATAAGGCAAAAATCAGAGACCATAACTAAATATCTAAATCATCGACCACTGCGCGGGCGGCATGTTCCATAATAAACTTAAACCGGGGTGCAGCATCTTTACCCAATAGATCAACAAAAGTTTTATCAGTTTCAAGATTCGAATCGATTTCAACTTTTAGCAAGATCCTGCTCTTTATATCCAATGTAGTCATAGCAAGAACACTAGGGTCCATTTCACCTAAACCTTTAAAACGCGAGATTTCTGGCTTAGCGTTAGCCCTTAATCCCGAAAGAATTTCTTCTTTGTGGATATCATCACGAGCCCAAAAAGTTTCTTTGCCCACATCGACCCTAAACAATGGCGGTTGCGCCAAAAACACATGCCCCTTACGGATTAATTCTGGCATATGGCGAAAAAAGAAACCCAGAAGTAATGTCGATATATGATGACCATCTGCATCGGCATCCATCAACAAAATTATCTTTCCGTAACGCAATCCAGAGAGATCAAATTTCTCTCCTGCACCTGTTCCGATCGCAGTAACCAAGTCATTCAACTCGGTGTTAGCCATAACTCTTGCAAGCGGCAATCCTTCAGAATTCAAGATCTTACCACGCAGAGGCAATATTGCCTGAACCTTACTGTTACGGCCTTGCTTGGCTGACCCACCTGCTGAATCACCTTCTACGATGAATAGTTCTGAGTCATCCAGATTAGTCGACTTACAATCAGAAAGTTTCCCTGGGAGGTTCAACCTCCTAGATGTGGCCGATTTTCGTTTTACTTCGGAAGCAGCTTCGCGAGAGGCAAGCCTAGCACGGGCCGACAGAACAATTCTTCCAACTATTTGATCAGCAGCAGTTTTATTAAAATTAAGCCATGCTTCCAATGCTGGTCGCACAAAACTATCCACTAGGGCGGTCAACTCTGGGTTATTTAGTTTTTCTTTAGTTTGGCCTTGGAACATAGGCTCACGAACAAAAACCGAAAGAATCCCAACCAACCCTTCACGAATATCTTCAGCGGTAATTGCAATTCCTTTAACTTTGATATCATGAGTTTCCATAAAGTTGCGGATTGCCTTACCCACACCATTTTTCAAACCATTTTCATGCGTACCACCTGAAGCTGTACGAATACCATTAACATAAGATCGAAAAGATTCATCCGTTGATTCAGTCCATTGGAGGGCAACCTCCATCTTTTCGCCTTCCTTGCGACTAACAGTAAAAATGTTTTCAGTTACCGGAGGTTTTTGGCCGTCGACAACCAACTTTGAAAGAAATTCGGGAATGCCACCAGGGTGAGTGAGATCAAATGTTTCGTCAGTAATCTGATTAATAAAAATAATCTTCATCCCACTATGGATGTAAGACATATCATCGAGGTGCGATTTAATCCAATCGGGTTCGAAGTGTGTATTCCGGAATATTTCAGGGTCTGGTTCAAAATAGATTGTAGTTCCAGTACCTCGGATTGCGCCTAGCTTTTCAAGTTCCCCAAAAGCTTTTCCCTTTTTAAATGTCTGGCGAAACTCTTTACCATCTCTCTTAATATTAACAACAAGCTTTTTAGAAAGGGCATTTACCACTGAGGCGCCAACGCCATGCAAACCGCCCGAATGGATATAATTATCTCCTTCGCCAAATTTAGCCCCCGAATGCAATGTGGTTAAAATTAGTTCAAGTGCAGGCTTTTTATGTTTGGGATGTATATCTACAGGGATCCCACGCCCATTATCAACAACAGTTACTGCATCGCCGGTTTTATGAAGGGTCACGGTGATTGAATCAGCGAACCCATTTAAATATTCATCTACAGAGTTATCAACAATTTCCCAGACCAAATGGTGCAACCCTTTGGGGTCAACACCGCCAATATACATTGAAGGTCGTTTCCTTACCGGTTCGAGTCCTTCTAGAACCGTAATGTCCTTAGCGGAATAATTACCATTAGCACTACTCATAATATCTTTTCCGTTTCACACATTAATTAATCAAACAAACCTTTAGGCTTACTGGGCTTTTGCGCTTCTATATCTGCAATTTCATCCCAATTCACCAATTCAATCGGTGGAACAATAATCTTTGCAAACTCAGATCTTTTCACGGCTTCAAAACCTTTACCACCCCTAGTTACAAGTTCATATTTACTCGGCCGAAAATCCAATGTTTTGCCATTTGTTGTTTCAACTTGCAAAAAATCATCTTTGCCTGATATTACAACTCCACCTAGGCAATGGTCATCATCCCCCAATTTAATACCCATCACACCTTTGCCAACCCCCGATAAAATATTAACTTCATCAATCGGAAAATGAATGATATGGCCAAACTTCGATGCAAGCATCAAGCTTTTTTCTTTATTAACAATAAAAACATTTACAACTCTATCATTTTCATTCAAGCGCACGTACATTCTACCAGTTTTGGTTGAAGCTATTCTATGAGGCATCAAGGGTGTTCTAAGAACCTGCCCCTGAGAAGTCACGACAAGAACAAACGGGGGAACCGGTTCATCGCCCTTACCTGGTTTCGAGGGTTGTGTGAACCTCTCATCCGTAGTAAGCATCATGATTATTTTAGCTCGATCATTCAAGCGAAAATATTTATTAATAGGCTCGCCATAGCCAGAACTTGCAGGAATTTCATTCGCTCTCATTGTGAAGGCAGCGCCATCATCACTAAAGAAAATGATTTGGTCGAGGGTGCTTGCGGGAACCACAGCCAAAACTTCATCGCCTTCCCTAACGCGGGTACCTTCAACTGAAGCAAGTCGGCCAATTCTTTTCACCCAACCATCGCGAGTAATCACAACATTGGTATTTTCGCGTTGAATATAAGCTTCGGGATCAAACTCGGTAGCTTCATCAGCATCCCCGAATTTTGTCCTTCTTTTATCAGCAAACTTTTCACCAAGTTCTGCTAGTTCAGATTTGACTACACCCCAAAGTTTACGTTTAGATGCAAGAATTTCTTCAATACGATCAGCTTCTTTGGTTTTTTCCCGTAACTCTTCGGTGATCTTTTTAATTTCCATTTGTGCAATTTTATACAATTGCGCTTCCAATATCGCTTCGGTCTGAATGTCATCAAGACCAAAAGCCTTCATCAATTTTTCAGCAGCATCGGCTTTGCCTTGACTCTCACGAATCATCTTAATTGCGCGATCCAAGGCATCAAAAATAATCTTGAACCCTTTTAGGATGTGTATACGCTTGCGCAATTGTTCAAGATCAAATTCAAACCTACGCTTAATGGTTTCAAATCGAAAATCAAGGAATTGCCTTAATATCTGACATATTCCTAATCGCTCTGGCCGGGTTCTTTCTCGACCTTCCGCATCTTTGATTGGAATCAAACAGGTAAAGTTGCAGGCAAAATTATCTTGGAGTTGTGTATGTCGATACAAATAGGCCATGATCAGATCAGGGGAAGATTCCGCCTTGATCTCCAGAACAATCTTAACACCTTCTTTTTCACTGGATTCATCAACTACATTTAATAATTGAGGCACTTTTCTTTCAACAATTATCAAGCCGATATCAGAAACGAGCTTTCCCTTATCTACTCCAAAAGGAATGGAATAAACAATGATATTCTTAACTTTGTTAACTTCTTCAAGTTTCCATTGACCTTGAATTTTAAGACTACCCGACCCTTCCTCATAAATCTTTGTGAGGGCAGGGCGGTCGATCAAAATTTTACCACCCAATGGAAAGTCAGGCCCTTTTAGCCGATCCAGCAGCTG
>DBCB01000236.1:2997-6101 GCA_002303765.1 Planctomycetaceae bacterium UBA969 | reverse complement strand
GTTGCTGCTGCTGACAAGAAAATCAGCATCATCAAGGTTGTTCGTGAAATCACTGGCCTAGGCTTGAAAGAAGCTAAGGATTTGGTTGAAGGCGCCCCTAAGAATGTTAAGGAAAACATTGCTAAGGACGAAGCTGAAACTGTAAAGAAGAAGCTTGAAGATGCTGGCGCTAAAGTAAGCTTGAAGTAAACAAAGCAAATTTGATTCCGGATAGCTTCTTTAAGAAATTAAAGGGTTATCCGGAATTCATTTGTTTTTTGTTTTGCAATGCTTCGTTATTGTGGTTTAATACGAAAATACTTGGTTTGTTAGATATGGTCTGAATTAAGGAAATGGATTCCCTTTATTTAGAATTGCTGCTGTTTGGAAGGGAAAGCTCACTTAAATATGTCAGCAAAAGGATATCCTATTATCGAGTTATTTGATTTTACTAAGGCACTTAGCCAGGTTAATTTACCTGGCTTTAGCTATTTTGGGAGATTTTATCTTATGCCAAAAAATCTTGGTAATGTCTATTTCGGTTTAAATCAGAATGTAATTAAGCTAACTGGCTTTGTATTAGCGTTATTGAGTCCTCCGGTTTTTATTATTAACTTTTGATGTTCCCGTTGGGCTGACGTGGGAACGGTTTTGGTTTGTCACCTCTTTCGTACCTGTCGGCATTATTGAACTTTGCTTGGAATCCACCAAGGGTAGGAGCTACTTGCCATGCCCATTACTTCAAAACGCACAATCACCCCAGAAGTTGTCAGAAACTTTGGACGATTCGGCGACACTATAGATGTACCTTCATTAACCGACATCCAANNTTCATTAACTGACATTCAGACCAAATCTTACGATAGATTTATTCAACTTGATGTACATCCTGAAAAACGTGATGCCTCAGGGTTAGAAGGTGTCCTTAAAGAAATCTTTCCTATTGAAAGTTACGATAAGACAATTCGTCTTCAATACCTTCGGTATGAACTGGGCAAACCACGTTTTGGCCCTGATGAATGCAGACAACTAAGGCTGACTTACGGCCGACCATTTAAAGTTTGGCTCCGCCTCGAAAAAGAACAACCAGTTGAAGAGGAAGTTTTCCTTGGTGAAATGCCCATCATGATTGGTGGCGGTGAATTTATTATCAATGGAGCAGAACGCGTTGTTGTAAGCCAATTGCATCGCTCACCTGGTGTTGATTTCCAGAAAACAATCGATGGCGACAAGGAATTGCATAGCTGCAGAATTATTCCTGAACGCGGTAGCTGGATTGAAATTAATGTAACTAAGAAGGATGCTCTAAGCGTTCGAATTGACCAGTCAGGCAAGTTTTCCGCCATGACTTTACTTCGGGCAATGGATCCTAATTATTCCACTGATGCTGATATCATCAAGGAATTTTATGAAACTGAAGCTGTAAAAATGACAGCAGCAGGCAAAGCCAGATTGAAAGCAGCTCAAGTGGTTGGGGATGTTATTGATCCTGAAACCGGTGAGATTTATGCTGAGAGTGGCGAAGTCCTTACCGAAGAAAAGGTTAATGCTATTTCTCTGACCAGTGTCAAAGAAGTAATCATTCTTAAGGCTGCCAAAGATCCGATTATCATGGCATCTTTGAAAGATGATGCAACGAATACTCACGAAGAAGCATTACTGAAAATCTATCAGAGGCTTCGTCCAGGTAATCCCCCGCAGCTTCAAAAAGCCAAGGAACTATTTAAAGAAAAGTTCCAAGACCCTAGTAGATACCGTCTAGGTAAAGTTGGCCGCTTCAGGCTTAATCGTAAATTCGATCAGGAAATCCAAGAGTCAGAAATGACTTTGCGATCCATCGATTTTCTTAACGCAATTAAGTACGTTCTTAAATTACGTGCCAAGGAAGGTTACGCCGATGATATCGATCATCTTGGTAACAGGCGCGTTAGAACAATTGATGAACTTGCTGCTGATGAGTTGCGCAAGGGATTCCTTAAATTAAAGCGTACCGTTCAAGAACGCATGAGTATGCGCGAACAAACGGATATGACTCCAAGGCAATTGATCAACCCTAAGAGTATCTCTGCAGCCATCGAATACTTCTTTGGCCGTGGTGAACTTAGTCAAGTTGTGGATCAGACTAACCCTTTGTCTCAATTGACGCACGAAAGGCGACTTTCTGCCCTTGGGCCTGGTGGTTTGAACAGAAAAAGGGCTGGCTTCGATGTACGCGATGTCCACATTTCGCACTACGGAAGAATTTGCCCAATTGAAACTCCTGAAGGTACCAATATCGGTCTTATCTCGCATCTTAGCATTTATGCTGGTGTTGATGATTATGGTTTCCTTATTACTCCCTACAGGGCTATCAAGAAGCGCAAACTAACTACCGAAGTTAAATGGTTGCGTGCTGATGAAGAAGCTCTTGCTAATCTTGCACCAGCCGATGCCCCTTCTGATGGTCAGAAAATTACCGAAGAGCGTATCATTGCCCGCCATGAAGGTGACTTCAAGCAGGTTGGTGCCGATGAAGTAGAATATATCGACATTAGCCCCAAGCAGATGGTCGGGGTTTCCGCAGGCCTTATTCCCTTCTTGGAACATGACGATGCAAACCGTGCATTGATGGGTTCCAACATGCAAAGGCAAGCGGTTCCTCTGCTAATCACTGAGGCTCCACTTGTTGCCACCGGCCTTGAAAAAGATGTTGCTTACAATAGCGGTATGGTTCTCAAATCACCATTAGATGGTTACATTACCTATGTTGATTCCGATCGCATTATTGTAGGCCATCATAAGCTGGCTGATACAGGTGAAGGCAGCGTTCTTGATCGTGCACGAGCTCAATCTGGGTATCGCGAACTAATTCTTCGCAAGTTCGTGGGTCTCAACGAACATACTTGCCAAAACCACAGGCCTCTTATTAAATTTGGCCAAAAAGTTAAAAAAGGTACTGTCCTTGCTGATGGTGCTGCCACCAGTCATGGTGAACTCGCTCTGGGTAGAAATGTGCTTGTCGCATTTATGTCTTGGGATGGCTACAACTTTGAAGATGCTATCATCATCAGTGAGAAACTTGTTCACAACGATACTTACACCAGTATTCACATTGAACATTTTGAAATCGAGATTCGGGAAACCAA
>DBCB01000236.1:0-2921 GCA_002303765.1 Planctomycetaceae bacterium UBA969 | reverse complement strand
AACCTTGATGAGCATGGTGTGGTTCGTATTGGTACCTATGTTCAACCAGGCGATATCCTTGTAGGCAAGGTATCACCCAAGTCTAAGAGCGAACTTACGCCTGAAGAAAAATTGCTTTATGCAATCTTCGGCCGCGCTGGTGAAGATGTCAAAAATGATAGTCTTGAAGTTCCATCGGGTATTGAAGGTATTGTTACCGAATCCAAGCGATTCTGTCGCAAATCCAGCATGACTGATGAAGAAAGAAAGACACTTGACAAAGAATCCCGTGATCTCGAATCTCATTACAACAAAATAATCATCGAAGAATTTCGTTCGATGCTTACCGAGTTGGGTGGCGTTCTAGATAAAAATCTGGTCAAAGATTTTGCAGGCAAGTCTTCCACCGACAAGGACGAAAAAGCCTTGCTCGACCTTGCTCAGCATTTCACCATGGACCGACTCGATATTCGCAGCCCAGAACGCAAAAAAGATTGCGTTGAAGTTTATGGCAGACATCGCGAACGCTTGAACACTTTGTTTGACGAAAAGGATCGTAAGCTCAACATCCTCAAAATGGGTGATGAACTTCCTCCAGGCGTTCAACAAATGGTTAAGGTTTATGTTGCTGCAAAACGACAGATTTCTGTCGGCGATAAAATGGCTGGTCGACATGGTAATAAGGGGGTTATCTCCAAGATTTTACCTGTCGAAGATATGCCTTATCTTGCTGATGGTACTCCTGTTGATATTCTTTTGAATCCTCTTGGTGTTCCTAGTCGTATGAATGTGGGACAGATTCTTGAAACCCATCTAGGTTGGGCAGCATCCAAGCTTGGTTTCAAGGCCATTACTCCTGTATTCGATGGAGCTACAGAAGAAGAAATTCGGGATGTCTTGAAAGAATGCGGCCTGCCTATCTCTGGCAAAAGCTATTTGTTTGATGGTAGAACGGGCGAACGATTCGAACAGGCTGTTACCGTTGGTTATATTTACATGCTTAAATTGCATCACCTTGTTGATGACAAAGTGCATGCCCGAGCAACTGGTCCCTATTCACTCATTACCCAACAACCCCTCGGCGGCAAAGCCCGCTTCGGTGGACAACGCTTTGGGGAAATGGAAGTTTGGGCACTCGAAGCTTATGGTGCTGCATACATCCTTCAAGAACTTCTTACCGTCAAGAGCGACGATGTTGAAGGCAGAACCAAGATTTATGAATCCATGGTTAAAGGTGAAAACACCCTCGAAGCTGGCACACCTGCAAGCTTCGATGTTTTAACCAATGAAATTCGTGGCTTGGCACTTAACATGCAATTAGAAAAGAAGCGATTATAGTTAATTTAATCCCCAGCTTTTTTTGTTAACTTAGCTGGGGTATGTGTTATTATTGAGATTTTCCCTATAGGTCGGCCGGGGTTTTTACCGGATTCTTCACTGCGGAGGCGATGCTATCTATGAGCAATGCTAATAATGGTGATAGTTCTTATGATCGTATTAATGACTATGGTGCTGTTCGCATCAGTCTTGCTAGTCCACATGACATTCGTAATTGGTCATTTGGCGAAGTAAAGAAACCCGAAACTATCAATTATCGTACCTATCGACCTGAAAAAGATGGTCTTTTTTGCGAAAGAATTTTCGGACCTGAAAAAGATTGGGAATGCTCCTGCGGTAAATACCGCGGCATGAAATACAAAGGCATGATTTGTGACCGTTGCGGTGTTAAAGTTGCCCATAGTCGCGTTCGTAGAAAACGCATGGGTCACATCGAACTTGCTGCTCCTGTTGTTCATATTTGGTTTTTCAAAGCGATGCCTTCTCGCCTTGGAACCTTGCTAGATATGAAAACCACCAGCTTGGAAAAGATTATTTACTTCCAAGATTATGTAGTTACCGATCCTGGTGAAACTCCACTTAAAAGAAGCCAACTCCTTACTGAAGATGAGTACCGCAAGAGTCGTGATAATTACGGCGAATCATTCAAGGCGGAAATGGGTGCGGAAGCAATTCGCAAACTCCTTACCGGTCTGAACCTTGTCGATCTTTCAATCGATTTAAGAAAACGACTAGATGCTGAAGAAAAGAAAGATAAACCTAGCAAGCAAAAGCTTAAAGACCTTGTTAAAAGACTTAAAGTTGTTGAAGCTATCCGCGATTCCGGATTGGGTGGCCCACAAAATAAACCCGAATGGATGGTTCTTGAATGCACTCCCGTAATTCCACCAGATCTTCGTCCTTTGGTCTTGCTGGATAGCGGCAACTTCGCAACTTCAGATCTTAACGATCTTTACCGCCGTATCATTAACCGTAATAATCGTCTCAAAAAATTGGTCGACCTCAATGCTCCTGAAGTTATCATTCGAAATGAAAAACGAATGCTTCAGCAGTCTGTAGATTCCCTTTTTGACAACAGTCGTTGCAAGCGCCCCGTTCTTGGATCCAGCAACAGACCGTTGAAATCCTTAACGGACATGATCAAAGGCAAGCAAGGCCGATTCCGCGAAAACCTTTTGGGCAAACGCGTCGATTACTCCGCTCGTTCGGTTATCGTTGTTGGCCCAGAACTCAAATTGCACCAGTGCGGTTTGCCTAAGAAGATTGCTCTGGAATTGTTCCAACCCTTTATTATTCGAAGGCTTAAAGAATTAGGCCATGCAGACACTATCAAGTCTGCCAAGAAAATGCTTGAAAGAAAAGATGATCATGTTTGGGATATTCTTGAAGAAGTTATCAAGAATCATCCAGTTCTTTTGAATCGTGCCCCTACCCTGCATCGTATGGGTATTCAGGCTTTCGAACCTGTGCTTATCGAAGGTAATGCCATTCGCATTCATCCTTTGGTTTGTAAAGGTTTTAATGCTGACTTCGACGGCGATCAGATGGCAGTGCATCTGCCCCTTTCAATCGAAGCACAGGTTGAAGCTAGCGTGTTGATGATG
>DBCB01000340.1:4906-9252 GCA_002303765.1 Planctomycetaceae bacterium UBA969 | reverse complement strand
CCTGCAGCAGGTTTAATATTGTGAACCTTTTCAAGGTAATCAGCCAATTCGACTGCCTTGATCAAGGTAAGGGAAACGATTTTTTCTCCAAGATCTGAAATCTCTGGAGCGTAGGTTGTTGCATCGGACATGAAAACTTTCCTTTCTTAAATTGCTGCTTGAAGCTTAGCAGCGATTGGTGCGTAATAACGGTTAAAAAAAGACCCCTAGCTGGCGGTAGACTCTGCAGCAACCCCGGTGGTTTCTGCAGGAATTCTTTCGGATATTGTTTTGATCTGACTGGCAATTATGCCACCAACTGAAATAAGCTGGCTGGCAAGCTTTGCACCAGGTGCAAGAATCATACCTGCAATAGTTCCAATTGCTTCTTCGCGAGTTGGCATTTTGATGGCAACATCAAACGGAACAAGCAAAGAGTCTGCCACTGCGCCTTTAATTTTTATAGTTGTTTTGTAACCAGGTGCGGTTTTAGGATTCTTGAGTTCGGCTTCGAGTTCGCGGCATAATTCAGCAATTGAATTTGTACCCCAAACCAAAACAGTAGGGCCGTGGAAATAAGCAGAATCACGAGCAATATCAATTCCTTGTTCAGACAAAACCTTTCTTGCCAAAGTGTTTTTCACAACTTTGAAGTGGATTTTCTTTTTTCTAAGAGTCGCACGAAGGCCTGTGTTGTTTTGGGCGGTAATCCCTTGAACTTCAAGAAAAACAAAGTTCTTAACATTATTAAAGTCCTTACGAAGGGCTTCAATTTCCATACCTTTAATTAACTTGCTCATATTTTCTGTATCCTGCTAAGGATCAAACTCTAATGTTTGATCTTATCCTGTTGATTCAATTAAATTGTGACTGGAATTCCAGGACACATTGTCGCCGATATTGTTACAGACTTAATGTAGTTACCACGAATGCCAGTTGGTTTTGATGCACGAACTTGTTCAACAAAAGCCAAAGCATTCGAAGCAATTTTATCGGTATCGAAACTAATTTTGCCAATGCCTGCATGCACATTGCCGCCTTTGTCTGAACGATACTCGACTTTACCCGATTTAAATTCCTTAACGATTGCAGCAATATCTTGACCCGAACCAATGACCGTACCTGCCTTAGGGGTGGGCATTAAACCACGGGGTCCAAGAACCTTTCCAAGGCGACTGACTTGACCCATCATGTCTTGGGTTGCAAGTACAACATCGAAGTCTAGCCAATTTTCGGACTGAATTTTTTTGATTAGATCGCCTTCACCAACAAAATCAGCACCAGCAGCAGTTGCTTTAGCTGTATTATCGCCTTGACAGAAAACAAGAACGCGAACCTTCTTGCCTACGCCGTGTGGAAGAGCAACACTACCACGAATCATCTGATCGCTTTGAGCTGAGTCAATACCTAAGCTCATGTGAATCTCGATAGATTCATCAAACTTAGCTCGTTTAACTTGTTTAAGAATCGTGATTGCTTTATCTAAAGAAACTTGGCCTTCTTTTGTAACTTTAGCGTAAATGTTTGCAATCTGAGCTTTAAGTTTTTTACCTTTGTGCGGTGGCCGACCTGGTTGCTTACCCTTCCTTTTACCGGAAGATTCAGAGCTTGTATTAGCAGGTGCTGCAGCCTTAGGTGTAGCAACAGGAGTTGCTGCTTCTTCTGAGACTTTTGGTTCTTTTTCTGATTTTGCCATGACTATTTCCCAAATTATTCGTGAATATTTATAGTAGATACAAATAGCAAGATCGGCCACAAGAAATTGGCCGTTTCTTGACGATTTTTATTTATGCTTAAGCTTCGACAGTCAAACCAAGGCTTCTAGCGGTACCAGCAATGATACGAGCAGCATGGTCTAAATCACGAGCATTAAGGTCAACAAGTTTCTTTTGTGCGATATCTCGTACTTGAGCTTGTGATACTTTAAAGCCTTTATATTTGCCGCTTCCTTTGGTTTTTTCATCCCCAGGAATAACATCACCGCCCTTTTTCTTTTCGGGAGGAATGCCTGCAGCAATTTTTAAAAGGATGGAAGCTGGTGGGCTTTTGACAATAAATTCAAAAGAACGATCAGAATAAACTGTGATAACAATAGGTACAATAATACCTTTATTATCTTTGGTTCGTTCATTGAACTGAGAAACAAATGCCCCGATATTCACACCATGTTGCCCTAATGCTGGGCCAACGGGTGGTGCAGGGGTAGCCAAACCACCTGGACACTGTAAACGAATCTGAGCTGTAACTTGCTTTGCCATTTCAAACCCTTATTTAAACGATTTCAACTTGCCAGTATTCCAATTCAACGGGAACTGGCCTTCCAAAAATAGTTAATTCCACTTTAACTCGGCCCAATGCTTCCATGATTTCTTTGACTTCGCCATCCATGCCCGCAAAGGTTCCATCCTTTACCTTGATTCGATCGCCAGCATCAAAAGCGGGTCTGCTGACAACCGTAGCAGCAACATTGTCACCTTTGACACGAAGCATGCGTTCGATTTCTCGTTCACTCATTGGAGTGGGAAGTTTATGAGTGGCAGTGCCACCAACAAAATCGCCAACACCAGTAGTTTCGCGGAACAAATACAAGATCGGGTCATTAAATTCGACTTCGACCATAAGATAACCAGGAAAAAGCTTTCTTTCTCTGGAAACTCTTTTGCCCCTGCGCATTTCCGTTACTTTTTCAATTGGAATATGGATTTGGCCAAAGAATTCTTCCAGCCCATCAATTTTGACTCGTTTTTCGAGTGCTTCTTTGATGGATTCTTCTCTACCACTCTGAACTTTGACAACATACCAGCTTTTGCCCAAGCTTGGTTTTGCACTAATTTCAGGTGTAGAACTTTGAACGGGATGACTTTCAGAATCTACTGAAGGGTCAACAGGTTGTTCTAAATTATCCGATACCATTGTTTCGAACTCCGAAACAGTTGTTTACCATTTTTTCAGGTCAACACTTGTATTTTTCTGAACACTATCCTGACCGAAGCGAAGCACCCCCGCTTTTGTCAGAAAAATTCTCCAAAACTGATCCATCGCAAACAAAAAGACAGACATCAAAACCAAGGTGGTCAACACCACAACGGTATCATGAAACAACTTCTTTTTGGTTGTCCAGGAAACTTTATTCATCTCGGCTTCAGTTGCGATCAAGAAATCGGCAAATACCGGAATATTGACAACTTTCCACGAGATCCATAATGCAAGAATGATTAAAAGAATCGGCCCTGAGAACTGAATTCCAGGTAGCAAAATCAACGAACGATAGATAACTGTTCCTTCTGCAACTTTGAGCGGAACAGATTCAGCAGGTTTGCGATCATTTTTAATTAATTCACGTGATTCTTCTTGGAAAGAATCTTTGGATACTATCTCACCAATTTTATATTTCGAATCTCCGGTTAATAAACCAATTTTAATAAAAAGATTTGGATCAATGGCGGAATTAGCCATACGAAAATCTGCTCTAGAAACTAACAGCTCACCATCATTTTTGTAACCAGCGGACTGAAGAATAGCTAGTGCATCGCCTACTTTATCAGGACTTATCTTAACTTTGCCTGTGTAAGGTATTTCGATCTGCCAATTAGAACCATTTCTTGCAAGGGTATCGTTGCGAACAAGAGTCATAATGCCTGTACCAAACAAAATAAGAAGACACATGATTGTGCCTCTTCGGATTTTGGATCCTTGATTTTGTTTGAAGGAATCCCGAGAAAACCAACCTTGTTCTTCAATACGAGTAAAGAGCTTGATATTGCTTGGGCGGAAGAAAAAGATAAATGATCCTATAGCAGCAAGAGCAGCGCCAGCGCCAGCTAAGCCCACACCAAATGATTCTGGGAAGACTCTTTTATCAAATACAAGACTTTCAGTAAATTTACCCCAAATAGAATCAAAATAGAGATTAGCAAGAACTAGAACAAATCCAATAAAGATACCCGCTTTGAGTCCTGGTAATTCGTGGAATATTTTGTTTTTTCCGATGACGATGAGTGCGGTGATGCCAAGGCCAAATCCTACCAAGGCGAGTGTGATATTAGAGGTTGATGTTGCTGGGAACTTTAAAAGGTTAAACCATGCCAATGGAAGGAGTTGCAATAAAGCATAAGCGATAGCAACGAAGAGTACAAGAAAGCCTAAACTATAAGTCGCAGGATTAGCGTTTATAGAGGCGGGTACTGAATCGGGTTTATTTTTAATGGTCGATGCCATTTTGGTCCTAGGAATACCGACTGTTTGAAAAAACCAGGCGAGTTAGCAATAGTTCGCCAATAAAGATCATACGAGAAAATTAATTTTTTTCCCGATAATATTTTTAAGAACACGGGCGGAGGGAGTCGAACCTTCAACCCCCGGTTTTG
>DBCB01000340.1:0-4864 GCA_002303765.1 Planctomycetaceae bacterium UBA969 | reverse complement strand
CAACCCCCGGTTTTGGAGACCGGTGCTCTGCCAGTTGAGCTACACCCGTATTAATCATGTAACCAACCTTATTAAATCATAACCAAACTTAGGTTGGCAGGAATTACTTTTTGCGGGTTTCTTTATGAATAGTAACCTTGCGCAATTTTGGACAATATTTTTTAAGTTCGAGGCGTTCTGGTCCACGGGTTTCTTTTTGAGCCCTGTAGTTGCGTTCGCCTGATTCGGTGCATTCTAGCCAAACATATTCACGCATCGTTAACTCCAATTCTCTAATAGTCTAAAAACCAAGGGCACCCGAATGGAAATTGTTCCCGAGCGGGCGCCCCGAGGCTTTAACAAGGCTGATGTTACTCAAGAATCTTGGTAACCACGCCAGATCCAACAGTTCTGCCACCTTCGCGAATTGCAAAGCGGAGGCCTTCTTCCATGGCAATAGGGGAGTCTGGCAAAAGTTGAACCACTAAATTCTTAACATTGTCGCCAGGCATACACATTTCAACACCAGCAGGTAAAGTTACAGAGCCTGTAACATCGGTGGTGCGGAAATAGAACTGGGGACGATAGCCACTGAAGAATGCGGTGTGTCTACCACCTTCTTCTTTGCTAAGTACATAGATTGAACATTCGAATTTGGTATGGATGTTGATACTGCCTGGTTTTGCAAGAACCTGACCTCGTTCAACACCATCGCGGTCAATACCACGAAGCAAAACACCAACGTTGTCACCAGCTTGGCCCCTATCGAGGGTTTTCTGGAACATTTCGATACCTGTGATAACGGTTTTCACTGGATCCTTGCGGAGTCCAAGAATTTCAACTTCGTCACCAACTTTACAAGCACCGCGTTCGATACGGCCAGTAGCAACAGTACCACGACCTTTAATTGAGAACACATCTTCGATGCTCATCAAGAAAGGTTTATCTTCTTCACGAACTGGGTCAGGAATATAGGAATCCAAAGCATCCATGAGGTTGTCAAGGCATTTGCCTGCAGCATCATCTTTGCCACCAGTTAGCATAACGGGAAGTGAGCTACCACGAATGATAGGAACTTCGTCGCCTGGGAATTCGTACTTATTTAGAAGTTCGCGAATTTCCATTTCAACAAGTTCAAGAAGTTCTGGATCGTCAACGAGATCTACTTTGTTGAGATAAACAACAACTTTAGGCACACCCACTTGGCGGGCGAGCAAAATATGTTCACGTGTTTGGGGCATTGGGCCGTCGTTTGCAGCAACCACAAGGATGGCGCCATCCATTTGTGCTGCGCCAGTAATCATGTTTTTGATATAGTCAGCGTGGCCTGGGCAATCGATATGAGCATAGTGGCGTTTATCGGTTTCGTATTCAACATGCGCAACAGCGATAGTAACGGTTTTAAGATCATCGCGGACGGTACCGCCTTTGGCGATTTCCTTGTAATCCTTGAATTTCAGGACTTTATTGATGTGCGCTCGACGAGCAACAATTGCCGCTGTTGTGGTAGTTTTGCCATGGTCAATATGCCCAATGGTTCCAACATTAACATGGGGTTTATTACGATTGAAAATTTCCTTAGCCATCACGCCTCCGAAAGATCAAAATAAGGTTAACAAGGATGCCTACAAAAGCCACATCCAAGATTCTAGGAAAAAACCAATAAAATACACCTGTTATTTTTAAAAAACAAGTGAACACCCAGTTTAAATACTGGGTGAGTCATTGGTAGTAAGTGCCCGGACTTACTAAATAGCTGCTGCTGGGACTTGAACCCAGGACCTCTGCCTTACCAAGGAAGTGCTCTACCACTGAGCTACAGCAGCGTAGTGGAACTTTTTAGGGGACCACAAAGCGGGTGAGGAGAATCGAACTCCCATAGCCTGCGTGGAAGGCAGGTGCTCTGCCATTGAGCTACACCCGCATGGCAGATAATCTTACAGAAATCTCAGTGGGTAGGGAGGGATTCGAACCCCCGTAGGACAAAGTCCGACAGATTTACAGTCTGTTGCCATTGGCCGCTCGGCCACCTACCCGGCTGAATTTTACGCCTTAAAATCAGAGCTATACTCACCCTTAATCAAGCATCTGAAGGCGCTAAAATTATTAACTAACAAATTTCTGCAAAATACTCTTCAAAGCTATTCTTACAACTGCTCTACAGAGCTAGCGGAGGGACTTGAACCCTCAACCGCTGGTTTACAAAACCAGTGCTCTGCCATTGAGCTACGCTAGCACGGCTAGCCTTGGAGAAAAGTAAATATAGGCCAGTTATTGCCTTAAGGCAAGGTTAAAACTTTCTTGGGAGTCAATTACCTAAATATTTTTTGAAAAGACAAATGTATTTGAGCGGATTTAAGGTTTGGGTAATTTTTTGTATTGGAGTAAAACGCCATCGAAAGCAGGGTAAATTTTTATAGTTCTGCCAGAAAAGCCAGGAGAGGGGGGAATGGGTACTATTTCAAACGATTTTCCGGAATCTGTGCTACGAAGGGGTGCGAGCCAGAATTTATTTTGAGTTTCGGGTAGTTCCAGATTGTTAATTGTTACGATATCACCGACTTTTGGCGTTTTATCATTTAAAGCGGAATAAAGCACTTCGGTGACTTGGGCAACAACAGTGCTATCTTGCGTATGGGGTTCGATAATTAAGTCGAGCTGAGAAGTCAAAAACTGTGGTCGGGATAAGCGGACTGGTTTGCCATCAATGCCGCGGGTTGTCTGGATGACCAAAAAGCCTAAATAGGAAATCCAAGACAAAAACAAAGTCAGGGCAAGAAGAAGCTTTAAACGGTTTGGCTTCATCGTGCTCGCTCGTTTTCGGGCTTAAAAGCGATTACATAATCATGCATAAGGCCGGTTTCAATATCGAAAATATCTTCAAAATCATCCATGGAGTCATTTTCTGTTTTGCTCATGAGTCCGATTTCGACAAGATTAAAAACCATGTTTCCGAAGTCGCCAGTTTTTTTGATTCCCCATTGATTGAAAACACACCGGGCCATGAGGCCGAATTCATCAAGAGCAAATTTTCGCACTCCTTCGATTAATTGTTTGCCTGAAACATGGTGCTCTTTGGCAGGTTCTTCGCCTTCGGGGGGCTTTATTTTTCCGAGTGTTTTTTGGGTGTATGCGAGTGCTTGAAAAAGAAACTCGTAAGCTTCGTAGGGAAACCTAGGGTCTTTTTTTATGATTTCGTGGATTTTCGGATGATAAGAACCCATGTCTTTTATTTATTCCATAAGTGTTTAATTTGCAGAAGTTTTAATAACTTCTGAATGCATGATAGATATCCTACGGCCATCTTCAAACTCTACCAGAAGTCTGCGCGAGAGAATTTCCTGTGCTAAAACCCTGCCTTTACCTTTTTCAGTTGTTATCAAAGTTCCAAGTTCAGGCAGTTCTTTCTGATGAAGATCATATACATCTTGTTCGAACCGAAGGCAACATTTTAACCTGCCGCACCTTCCTGAAATTTTTGCTGGATCGAGGGATGCTTTTTGCATGCGAGCCATTTTCATGGAGACCGGAGGCATTTCGATCATGTGAGAATTGCAGCAGACAGGTTTACCGCAATCCCCAAAATCTGCAAGAAGTTTAGCTTCATCGCGGATACCGATTTGTCGCATTTCAATACGCGTTTGAAATTCCCGTGCAAGGTCTTTTACCAAATCTCGGAAGTCGATTCTGCTTTCGGAAAGGTAATAAAAGATAAGTCTTTCAGCGCCAAAAAGAAGCTCGACATCAACCATAGCAAGTTGGATGCCCCGTTTTTCAGAGAGAGATGCGCAGGATTCGAGGGCCTTGGCTTCCAGTTTTTTGTTTTGTGCTATTCGTTGGATATCTTGGGGGGTTGCCTCCCTCACAATGGTTCCAATGGTCGAATCTATAAGCCATTTAAGGGTGTTTTCATTTGATTCGCAAAGAATTTCCCCAGATTCCTGACCTCTTGGGGTTTGAACGATAACGGTAGCGCCTTTAACATAAGTTGTATGTGCCGCATCATATTCCCCCATCAAGCGCATAGCGCCATGCCTGACGATCCATTTTATTGCCATGACAACAATGCTCCAAAAGTGAGTTATCAAGGCTAAATAACAAGGTATAAAATACGAATTATTGGCTTCAAGATAACTAAGCATAACGGTAAGGTTTTAGAGTAACTGTTATGCTTCAAATATAATTTTATTAGTGGTTAAATTGAAAAGCTTTTGAGTTTAGTAAAGCCCAAACGAGATCTTGGGCCCCGATCTGCCTTTTATCGATTGGTTTTCCAAAGGAAGATAGATTGTTTTGCAGACGGATTAATTCTACATCCTGAGCTCTGAATGCAGATAAAATTTTGTTTATTTGCATGGGATTTCGTTTAGCTGGTTCTAATTGGAATATTTTAACTAGTTCGGACTCTGCGCCGAAGGGTTGAACCTGACCAGGGGATTTTGTGAGAGAAATCCTAAATCTCCCTAGAGTATGTTGGGTGCCAAAATTTTGAATAAGCGTGATGGTTAGCTCACCTTTATCTTTAAATAGTGCTGGGTTTTGGATTTGAAAATAAGCAGAATTTGGTTTGCCAAACTCGGGTGAGATGGCCCACCCAGTAGTTAAATTATTATCAATAGCGTTTGCGATGGGGAAGGTCGGTTGGTTAAAAGTGGATTTTGGGTTTGTAAGAGGGAGGGGTGTGGGTTTTTGCCCTTCTAGATTAAAAGTAGCTTTAAATTCGTTGAGAACAAAGTTGCCATTGGTCGAACGCCCCGGTCCTTTTGCTGGCAATGTGTCGTGGGGTAAGACTTCGAGTAAAATGCCTGTCCAAGCTTGTTTATCAACAGGGATTTTAATGGTCAGGGTTTCTTGGAGTGGATTTTCGCCGCTGGCAAGAAAGCTT
>DBCB01000243.1 GCA_002303765.1 Planctomycetaceae bacterium UBA969 | reverse complement strand
GCATTGGTCAATAGCTTCATCTGAAATTTTGGTTGGTGAGAAATCAGGGGGAAGAGAAATTGCGCAAGCGCGTGCGCCTTTCTGGGTAAAATGTTTGAATAGATTATGTAGAGCTTTGTTAAGTTCGGAGGCGCTGCCTGGATTAACACCTGATATTTTTTCAAGTCTGCTACGGACATTATTTCTTGCGAAATGAAAAACAAGTTCATCAGTTCGCAGACAAGGGATATAAAAGCTGGTATCAAAACCTTCAAGGGGATCATCAAAATCATTAGTGAGGAAGATCTTTTCGAGGTTTGATGTTTTTAATACATGAGATTCCCAAGAGGGTGAGGACATTTTTTTCTGAGCAGTTTCCCAAAGGTAGTCAGTGTCCTTGGGTAAAATTCTATCGCCTTGGAAATCTAAAAATGTTTGAGCAATTTCTAGGAACCAAGAGTATTGTGCAGTGTTGTCGAATTGATTCATATGACGGATGATTTCGCGGACTTTATCTTGTCCGGGGATTTCAGGTG
This sequence comes from Planctomycetaceae bacterium UBA969, assembly GCA_002303765.1. GTDB lineage: Bacteria > Planctomycetota > Planctomycetia > Gemmatales > Gemmataceae > UBA969. The sequence goes on along the minus strand of DBCB01000243.1, from coordinate 2,878 downwards.
CGAGGAATTTTTTGTCCATTCCACAAGAGTGAGCCAATTCAGTGTAGTAATGATATCCCAATATATCTTCCAAGGATTTCGAAGCTGCGGCATGAGGATTAATATGCGAGTGCGGGTCTAATATCGGAATTTCCATCAAGGCTTCATAAATCTCTTTGCTTGTGTTGTCTGCCAGCATTTTTATATCCACCTATCGAATTAGAATGCAAAAGTCATAAACCGTTTGAAGTTGAAGAATTGGAATTAGGAATTACCAAAACGAATTCTTCCAAGAGTAATCCAAGTAATACTAATTAATATAAATCCCATTGCAGTAAGTACCAAGGTAGATTTCCAAATAAGTTGAAAATCTGTGGTGGTATCAAAAGAGGAGGGCATGATTTCTCTGAAAGCATCCAAGGCCCAGCCTTGAGGTGTAAGAAAAGCCAAGGTTTTGGCATTATCTGGCATCATTTCCCAAGGGAAGATGCACCCCCCAATCAAAGCAAAAAGGCAAACAGGTACCGAACTGAAAAGTGCAAGTTGGGTTTCATTTTTTGATAATAACCCAATGAGCAGAGAAAAAGATGCAACGCAAAACGAAGTAGCGAGTGGAAGGACAATCAAAGCGATCATCCAGTCTGAAAGTGTCCAAGATGGAAGGCCGATTTTTAAGCCGAGCAAAACCTTCCCCAAACCCAAAAGGAAGAAAATTTGGAATAAGGAAATGATTATGGTTGGGAGAAATTTACCTAGAAGGATACTAGGTGTTGAAACAGGGGTGGAAAGTAAACGATTAAAAGTTCCCTGCCTTTTTTCTGCGACAAATATCCATCCTGAAATTAGGATAAGGCTGAATGTAAACATCACGGTAAAAGAAGGGACTAGAATTTGATAACGAATAGCCCCACGTTTTAAAATACCGGTGCCATCTTCATTTTTAAAGGTTGTTAAAGTGTTGACAGTTTCGGCATTATTGACAGACCGGGTAAGGGAAGCCCAGGATTTACCAGTAAGATTGTAGTTTTTGAATTGCCCAGTTAGTGCTGTTTGAATTCCTGCGCCTACTTTTTCACGATAGTTTTTTGCTAGAACAACATCTTTTCCTGAAGCCAGTTCAAGTAGTTCCCCCAGAGGGATTTTGTCTTTTGGAATTAGCAAGCGTAAAGAAGGGGGAACTGGCAGCGAAACTTCTTTTCCCAATAGCTCGATAAATTCGGGATCCCCAAGTTTTTCAAATGCTTTTCCGATCATCCAAGGCATTACAATTCTTAATAATGCAATCTGGCATACGCTTTCAATAATTGCAGAAGTTGCAGGTTGTTTGTTGTCTTTGACGATTGAGACTTGGAGTTTTTCAAGATAGATGCCGTCTCGGTGAAAAGGATTGACTCCCGTTGAAAGAAAAGAGCATTCGTTGACTCGATCGCTAAAATCTGGATTAAAGATGATAACGGCGGCCCTCTTACCGGTTCTTACCAGTTCTTCTGCAAGTTCTTTGTTTTGAATGATTTCAACTTTGATATTAGGAGTTGAAACCATATCTTCGATGGCAAGTTGAGCCCAAGGCCTGTTGTTTAATCCGAATCCATTATCAAGATTTAAAACACTAATGCGCATTAGATCATCAGTTTTTTGTCCAAATCCTTCACCTAGAAGTAGGCCAAGGATGAGAATCATCGCAAATGGCAGAACAAACAAAACAGTAGCAGTGAGCTTATCTCTGATTAGTAGCGTCAATTCTTTTTTCGCAATGATAAAGCTTTGCATGGTTAGTTAATTAATCTCTAAGATGTCGCCCGGTAAGGCTTAGAAAAACCTTTTCCAGGTTAGGTGAATCTAGATGAAGGTTTATTATCTGGATTTTTTCATTTACTAAAAGATTTATAATCTCGGGCGTTGAGTTATTGTTTGAAGTTAATGAGTAACTTCCCTGTAGAGGATTTGATTTAAGTTCAGGAAGTTTTTTTTGCAATATCCCTGATTTTGTCTGGTCGTTTTCATGGATACTGAAGTTAATTGTGGTTTGAGTCAATGAAAGTAGATTTTGCAAAGTATCGCAAGCGATAATTTCGCCATGATTCAGAATTGCAATTCTATTACAAAGGGCTTCCGCTTCTTCCATGTAATGGGTTGTGTAAATAACGGTAGTGCCCATTGCGTTAATGATTTTTATAGCTTCAAAAATTCTATTTCTTGATTGGGGATCGACCCCAACGGTTGGCTCATCGAGCATCAGAATATCGGGTGAATGAACTAGTGCGATGCCCAAGTTTAATCTTCTTTTCATTCCCCCAGAAAAATACTTCGAGTATTGGTGGGCTTTTTCATCATCAAGCCCGATGATCTCAAGTATTTCGTTGACCTTGTTGGTCAGAACTTGGCCTTCCATCCCAAAGAGTTGGCCAAAAAAGAAGAGGTTTTCTTTAGCAGTTAAATCTTCGTAGAAAGCGAAGTCTTGTGGTACAAGCCCGATGCGGGCTCTTAATTTGAGATTGTTTGGCTGGATTTCCATGCCATCGAGCCATGTAAAACCTGATGAGGGCTTACTAGCGCCTGCAAGAATGGAAAGGAGGGTGGATTTGCCTGCGCCATTAGGGCCAAGCAGGCCGAAAATTTCTCCCCTATTGATTTCAAGAGAAATCGTATTTAAGGCTTTGAATTGCCCATGCAATTTGGAGATATTGTCAATTTTAAGAATTACCGAATGAGCTTGCGTCATTGAGTCTCTCAAAATAAAAAAAGCGGAGGGCTAAAAATAGCCTGCCGCTTTTTGCAAATGAAACTGAAAAGGCTAATTACTTCTTGTCGGCCTTCTTTTCTGGAGCAGCTTTTTTGTCCCCAGCAGCGGCCTTTTTGTCTCCGGCGGCAGCAGGAGCGGCGCCAGCAGCAGCAGCAG
>DBCB01000208.1 GCA_002303765.1 Planctomycetaceae bacterium UBA969 | reverse complement strand
GCCAAAAGGCTTGAATAATCGACAGTAATGCCAAAAACAGGTGCCCTTTGATTCGATGCGATAACAGGCAAAGACGATAAATACTTGGCAAGTTTAACCTGAACCACCCGGGTTTGATTCCCAATAACTCCAACGACTTCCACTTGGGCAATATTTCCAGCAAGAGTGGAACCAATGTGAAGAAATAAATCGTCTGGATTATCAACCGGTTGCCCATTGATTGAAATGATGGTATCGCCCTGATAAATTCCAGCACGAAAAGCAGGCGACCTTTCGGAAACCTGAGCGACTTTTACATTTCTGACCCCGGCAGCCATCTGCACCCCTAAAAACCCGTATTCAACCTCTTCACCCTTACAAAGAACCTCAATAATTTTACGATGGTTGATATCTAGAGGAACAGCATAACCTTCAGAAGAATCTGCCCCAGGCCATCCAGCAATCGAGGAAAGAATACCCACCCAACTGCCATCCATGGTTAATAAAGCCCCGCCACTCGCTCCGGGTTTAACCACGGTATTTAGCTGAAGCAAAGTGCCATATTGATAAAGCGGAACCTGAGTTCGATCAGCCTCAGCAGTCTGATTATTCCATTTACGCCTAAGATTGGAAAGCATGCCCCAACCAACAGAAGGGCTGCCATCATAAAATCCGGAGGCGTAGGGGTTGGAAATATGAATCAAGAACTGACCTTTTTTCAGGTTAGAAGCATCCCCGAATTTCAAAGGTTTAAGATCAGGGATTTTTTCGATCAAACGAAGAACAGCAAGATCACTCCTACCGTCTAAAGCATGAATATCCGCATAGCTACCTTTTCCTCCAGGGAATCGGACATAAACTTTTACCGCATCTTTGACAACATGCGCCATGGTTAAAATTAAACCACTAGGGTCAACCACAACGCCAGTGCCAAACGAATCAGGAAAAGTTTCAGGATCAGAAAGATCCAAAGAAGACTTAGATTTATCAAGAGGTTTGCGCAGGCGTTTTTGAGGCTCGGCAGGCGGAACGAAACCGCCCAACTTTCCCGGGATGTTATCCAAGGGAATCGCACCAAGTTCTTTATATACTGGGCTACGCGAAACAAGAATGCAACCAACGGAAGATTCTGCGGAAGCTACTACTTTCTTAACTGCATTTTCGAGTTGCCCGATAATGTTTTCTTCAAAAGCATGCGAGTTCGGCACTATTAAAAGCAAAGAAGAGCAAGCCAGAAAGAACATCAGTGCAACATTTTTCAACAATGAAAAACTCTTGAAAAAAACGACTGTAGTAAATACCCAATCTCGATGATAAAGAAAAACAAAAGGGTGTCTAATAAAAAACCTCCGGAGAAAGAGATTCTCCGGAGGATATTGGTAGGCTGGGCAGTTTTGCCAGATTCCAAACTCAACAAACTAATCTGCTGCTGCCGCTGCCGCCGCTGCTGCTGCCTTTTTCGCAGCCTTGCTCATCACAGGAGCAGGGATTTGCAAAGGTGCAGAGACATCGGTGGCATAACCACCATCAGCAGTAAGGACCAAGCCTTTCTTTTGTAGCAACTTGCGAGTAATTTCTTCCATAACAGCGGGGTTATCACGAAGATAATTTTTGGCATTTTCACGCCCCTGACCCAACCGCATGTCGCCATAGTTAATCCAGGCACCGGATTTATCCACGATCTTTTCATCGATGGAAAGATCAAGCAAATCGCCCTCACGGCTAATACCAAAATCGTGCATCAGATCAAACTCAGCTTGTCGGAATGGAGGCGCAACTTTGTTTTTAACCACCCTGACGCGAATGCGAGCGCCAACGGTTTCTTCCCCTTCTTTAATGGTGGTAACTTTGCGAGATTCCATCCTGACGGAGCTATAAAACTTCATTGCAAGCCCGCCAGAAGTGGTTTCTGGATTACCAAACACCATGCCAATTTTCAGACGAATCTGATTGATAAAAACCATACTGGTTTTTGTGCGCGAAATGGTGGGGTTCAAAATTCGCAGTGCCTGACTCATCAACCTAGCTTGTAAACCCATGTGCGAATCGCCGATTTCTCCTTCGACTTCTGCACGGGGCACCAAGGCTGCAACCGAATCGATAACGATAATATCAACCGCATTCGATTTAATCAGCATCTCTGCAATTTTCAAAGCTTCTTCAGCGCAAGAAGGCTGACTTACAAGCAATGATTCCAAATTCACACCAATACGCTTGGCCCAACCCGGATCCAAAGCATGTTCTGCATCAATAAAGGCAGCAACGCCACCTTTTTTCTGTGCCGATGCAACTGCGTGAAGCGCTATCGTTGTTTTACCGCTAGCTTCATTACCAAAGATTTCAGTAATACGGCCTCGGGGAATACCATGGCCGCCCAAAGCAATATCTAAGCTAAGTGCACCGGTTGAAATACCTTGTACATCACTGGAAGCAACCTCCCCCAATTGCATGATGGCCCCCTTACCAAATTGTTTTTCAATTTGCGAAAGGGTTTGTTTGAGTTCTTTATCCTGAGCTGATTCAGCCATTATCCGACTCCTAAAAAAATGGGCCCCTGTTAACTGTACGGATGTGAGTATACCCGAGGGTTTTTCAGCCACAAGCCCAGCAGTAAAAATTCTTGAAATATCCCAGATTGTTCAGCTTAAAGCAATTTCGATAATTCTTCCGCCCTTAACAACCCATGAGCACGGATTTTTAAAACCCCATCCAACTGCTCATCTCGGATCAAATCTAAAATTAATTTGAACTTCGGCCCCGGTTTAAGTCCCAGTGCCTTCAAATCTTCTCCCCCAACCAAGGGAATCGGGTCGAGAATTTCTCTGGGCCATTCTGCCAGCTTCCCCAAACAATATTCAACTGCGTTAGTATCATGCCCCAAAGACAAGCAATTTGCGCTCATAAGGCTTAACAAATCATCAATAACATTTAGCACTAATATTTTTTTAAGTTGGCAAAGCCTCAATTTATCTGGGCTTTGTAAAGAATCTTTAAACTGCACCAGAGTTCGGGTTGCATCTATTTCCACATTCGACATTTTAAACCTTCTGCAAGTTTCCTCTGCCTGTTTACTGGAAAGCTTTTGCAGAACTGATGCAAGCACCAAAGGAAAAGAGGCTACCTTAGGCAAATGCTGGATAACAGCAAGAATATCGCTATACATGCCAACTTTTTCAGTTGAAAAAACTTCAGGAAAAACCTGCCTCGCCAGACCAAGCTCGATAAATAAGGTTATTCCTGCCACCCTACTTGTGTGTTGAAAAATCTTTCGTAACTCATCTGCAATCCGCTCTGGGCTAACTGTTCCTATTGCCGAAGCGTTGGCGAGAATTGCTGCTTTTGTAGTTTCATCAAGCTTCAAATCAAATCTGGGAACCAACCTTGCAGCCCGTAACATTCTTAAACGATCTTCCTCAAACCTTACATTAGCATCCCCAATCGCCCGAAGAATTTTACTGTTTAAATCTTTTTGCCCCTCAACATAATCAACCAACTTGTTTGCAATAGGATCAAAAAACATTCCATTGATGGTGAAATCCCTGCGGAGCGCATCTTCCTGTGCACTACAATAACGAACAGCATCAGGCCTGCGCCCATCGGTATACCCCAAGTCCGCACGAAAAGTTGCAACTTGAATCATGATGGGTTTGCCATTGGCAAGTGGTGGGCCAATAACTTCGATGACACCAAAGCTGGCGCCAACCGCAACAGTTCTAGGGAAAATTTTTCTTACTTGCTCGGGGCGGGCAGATGTTGCAATATCGTAATCAGCAGGTATTAGCCCAAGTAACTCATCGCGAACGCATCCACCAGCCCACAATGCTTCAAAGCCTGCGTCAACAAGCCTCTGCACTACATCTCTGGCAAATGCTTTTTCAAGCTGGTGATTCATCATCGTTCACTGGTTCAGAAACCGCAGGTGGGGCATTCGGGTCGTTCTTTACCCAGAATTGCAATTCGTTTCTGCCGTAC
>DBCB01000232.1 GCA_002303765.1 Planctomycetaceae bacterium UBA969 | reverse complement strand
TTTATTACCGCCAAAAAGCGCTTTGAAATACGACTCTGAAACTTGCGAAACTACTTCCGCCCCATTAAGTTTGGTAAGTTTAATCTCATCAGTATCCCAGCCAACTTTTTTCCCCCCCATGTAATTCCCGTAAGAAGACACCCCCAAATGCTCCTTTATAAACCCAAGGAGTTCATTATTGATTTGGGGTTGCTTCAGGTCGGTTTGAAAACAAAAAGCAAGAGGAGTTTGCAATAAAACCAACACCAAAACAGCAGGGTAAACATAGATATTTTTCATTATTGCCTTAATAAGAATTCCTTAGAGTTGACTATCCCCCAGAGAATATCTTCCCAGCCATCTCTAGGATTTTTAGATTTGAGTAAAATAGCTTTGGCTTTTGCAGTTTCGAGAGAGGATGGTTGTCTGGCAAAAGCTATTAAAAAAACTTCTTTAAGTGCAACCTCGGGTTTAATATCATCCTTTAAAAACTTCTCGATCCGATTTCCCTGATCAGACAATAAATCTAAAACAATCTCTCCAGAAATCATAAGAAATGCCTGACCCAGTGTGTTATCTTCAGCCCTTTCACATTCACATGTAAGAGAACGACTGGGTTTCCCGAACGAAGCTAGAAATCTGCCAATCGCTAAGCCTTTGTCTTTAGAACCCGAGCGAACTCCCGAACTAGGTATCGACACGGCTGTTAGTGCCCCATTAAAACTTTGTGCCACCAACTTTTTACCAGCAACCTTGCTAATGGCATCCAACAATTCCTCGGCCTGCAACGGACGAGATTTGAAATAAGCAAAATTACCATAATCATCGGCTGAATTCAAAGATGCAGTACTTCGTTGATAAGTTGCAGATGAGGTAATAACACGAATCATGTGTTTTAAACTGAAGCCTGATTTCTGAAAATCAGCAGTAAGAGCTTGAAGTAAATCATTGTTAGCAGGTAAATTAGTTTCCCGAAAATCATCAATAGGATCAACAATACCACGGCCAAAAAGGTGGTACCAAATGCGATTAGCTTGGGCTTTAGCAAAGTAAGGATTCTGAGGATCAGCCAACCAACTTGAAAGTTGTGTGAGCCATTCACCATTTTTTTCGAGGATTAAATCTTTGCTACCCAAGAACCGTGGTTCAAGAGGTTTGCCATCTTTTGGATCAAGAACAGCACCAGCACGGTTCACCAAAATGATTTGTTCTCCCACGAATTCATTCTTGTCTAATTTATCCTTCTTATTGTTTTCAAAAATCCGATAGTCAAGCCTAGAAAAAAAGCCCGCAAATCGATGATAATCTTCCTGAGTCCACTGATCAAACGGATGGTTATGGCATTTAGCACATTGCAACCTTAGCCCAAGAAAAACTTGTGCGACAGCTTCCGCACGAACATCAGGGGCACGAAGGGCACGATAAAAATTAGTTTCAGGCTGGCTATAGCTACTGCCTTTAGCCTCAATGATTTCCCGGGCAAACTCATTCAAAGGTTTATCTTCTGCAATCGATCTCTTGATCCAATCATGAAACACCCGAACACCCTTGGCATCTAAAACCTTTTCATCATTACGCAAAATATCCGACCACTTTAATGCCCACAAATCAGAAAATTCAGTTCGTTCTAATAAGGAATTAACCAACCTTATTCTTTTATCTAATGAAGTATCTGAAAGAAACATCTGGGCCTCTTCTGCATCTGGCAACCTGCCATTAAGATCCAGAGTTACCCTTCGCAAAAAAACCTCGTCAGAGCAAATAGAGCCTGGAAGAATCTTCAATTTCTCCAGCTTTTTATTCACATGAAGATCAACATAATTTAAAGGCTTGAGGAATTCTTTTACTTGGATTGGGTTGCGTATTGGAATCCGAATAATCCTCGCTGAAACCTGCTGATCCTGATAGCGAGCAGTTATACTTCCTTCAAGAAAATCATCGCAAACAACCTTACCTTCATGAGACAACGATATTAAAGGACTGCTTGTTTCAAAGCTTGCAAAAGAGGAAACATCACTTTGGTTTTTAAACTTTCCAGTTGCTAAAACTTTAATGGGGAAAGAATTCGTTTCACCTTCGAGAAAAATCTCCGCGGGAATAATTTCAAGTTTGGTTGCTGTGCTTTTAAAATGTGCGGGAGGCAAGGCACCATCTTCAATCCATTTCCGAATCAGCATAAAACTTTGGGAGTTCCGGTCGAATCTTTTACCGCCTTCATGCGGAATTTCGCCAATTGCTTTTTTAAGTAATAAACTTGCCTCGGGATTCACAGTATCCACCCGCCTCATCCCTGCATTCTTTACAATTGCAAGATAATCAAATGCAGAATCTTCGCCACGCAACGAAAGCCGAAATCCTCCTCTACCATGCAAACTACCATGGCAGGGCCCTTGATTGCACCCGGCCCGGCTTAAAAGCGGCATTACATCATCTAAAAATCCAGTATTTTCTGCCGCAATCAAACAACTTGGCCAACAGACACAAGCCGTTAGGGTAATCATCACCAATAATAGACCGTCCCAATTCTTAACCATTTTTTCAATAAACTTTCATTTGTTATTTGCAGTACAATAACTTAAATTCTAATTTGAAATGGGATTCATTGAAATCCCTTTTAACTAATAAAAAGGTTTTTGATGCGAAATTTATTTGTTGTTTTAATCGCTCTCGGATTCTTATTTAACGGCAATTCTTTGCTTTCACAAACAGAGCAACAAAAACCCAAGCTTGGCATTCTTCTTGTTTTTGATCAACTTCGTGGAGATTACATTTCCAGATGGCAGGATCATTTTGTAAAGGACGGGTTTCTAAGGCTTACTTCGGAAGGCACTTGGTTTGAAAATTGCCATTACCCTTACTCTGGAACAGTTACTGGTGCTGGGCATGCGACTTTAACCACAGGCGCAACGCCATCGATTCATGGAATTGTGGGAAATGAATGGTACGACCGAACAGAGGGAAAGAGTTCTTACTGTGCAGGAAGCTCTAGGTGGACAAGTATGCCTCCATTGCCTGAAGCGATTGCTGCACCTGGAACTACGGTAAAAGTACGCGGCAGCGGAACTCCTGAAAAACTTCGGTCTGAAACACTTGGCGATGCCTTAAAACGCTCCACCAACAACCAAGGCAAAGTCGTCGCATTATCTTTTAAAGATCGCTCCTCGGTATTGCCTGCCGGAATGAAGCCTGATTATTGCTATTGGTTTGACAACTCTTCAGGCAAGTTTCATACTTCCACCTATTACAGTAATAAAATAGCACCTTGGTTGTCAGAATTTAATGATTCCAAATTCATAGACCAATGGAGAAATAAATCTTGGGAAAAACTGTACCCAGACAAAGATTATAAGCCTTTTTCAGGTATTGACGAACAAACTGGTGAAGGGAATGGGAAAAATCAGGGTAAGTTTTTTCCTCATCCATTTGGAAAAACCGAGAAGGATTATTACGATGCGCTTTACAATTCACCCTTCGGAAATGATGTTCTCCTAGAACTCGCAATGAAGGCAATCAAGGCAGAGAAACTTGGTAAAAACACGCAGCCTGATATGTTGCTTATTTCGTTTTCAAGCAACGATTCAGTAGGGCATTCTTGGGGGCCTGATTCACAGGAAGTTTTTGACACCACTTTACGCACAGACTTGTTGATTCGTAATCTTTTGCTTTATCTCGATAAGGAAGTTGGCAAAAACAATTATGTAATCGCTCTTTCTGCAGATCATGGGATATGCCCCTTGCCTGAATTTTCCAAAGCCAAGGGGTTGGATGCAGGCAGGCTTGCGACCGATAAATTTGCCAAAGAAATTGAAGCAGCGTTGCAAGAAAAATTTGGCAAGCCCACTGCCCCTGCAAAGTATGTTGAAGCATTTTCAGACACCTCCGCCTACCTAAACTACCCCGCACTTAAAGCAAACTCGATTAATCTCGATGATGCCACCGCTTTTATTAAAACTTGGGCAGCATCACAGCCTGCAATTTTTAAAGCTTACACTTCCAAAGAAATAAGTCAGGCTTCGACTTCTTCTGACCCATTGCTGGTTAGTGTTTCTAAAAGTTGGTTCAAAGGAAGAAGCGGGGACATATGCTTTATTCTAAAACCCTATTACATCCCAGGCGCCTACCTCACCGGAACCACCCATGGCAGCCCACACTCCTATGACACGCATGTTCCATTAATTGCGTTTGGTGGGGGCATTAAAAACTTGTTAATCAAAGAAAAAGTATCACCCCAACTTGCAGCATCCATCATTGCAGAGGGGATTGGTATTTCTACGCCTGCGAGCGCAGAATTTACATCTCCCAAAGAAATATGGCAAGAGCGCAAATAGGCAAGATAGGCAAAACAATTCCGTTACGGGTTGACCAAAACATCCGTTTCGTTGCAGAATCAAGCTGTTGATTGTAATTCAACTTTTTTGATTGCTGTAAGGATTGATATGCTGAAATTATTTATCAAAGTGGTTCTATTTTTGGTAGCACTTTCTTTTACCCCCCCTTTTGCTCTCGCTCAATCTCAGCTACCTTTTTTTGATGATGCAGCAATACGAGCTATTCAGTTTGTAGATACCAAAGAAGGCTGGGCCGTAGGTGATGAAGGAGCGATTTGGCACACAATCAACGGCGGAAAAGATTGGGAGCGCCAACCTACAGGAACCCGTGCTTCCTTAAAGTCTTTACATTTTCTTAGCCCTTATTTCGGTTGGGCTGTTGGAACAGAATACCACCCCACATTAGATTCCGTTGGGGTGATTCTTTTCACCAAAGATGGAGGAATCAAATGGACTAAAGTTTTGCACAACTCCCTCCCCGGCCTAAACTTTGTAAAGTTTTCTGATGCCCAACATGGAATACTTGCTGGCTCTTCCACCGACGCTTACCCTGCAGGCTTTTTCTTCACCACCGATGGCGGAAAAAGTTGGAAAAAAGGCGATGGGCCTAAAAATGGAACCTGGTACACTGCTGCCTTAACTGGAAACGGGTCTGGCTTCTTAGCTGGTAACCACAACTCGCTTGCTAACCTTGCTAACTTCAAAGCCCTGATCACTGAAAATTCTGAAATCTCTAATCGCTCTTTTAAGTCATCACATAACAACTTAAAAACTATTTTTCTTGTTGGGCAAGGTTCTCAAATACTCGCAAACGACACCTTAGTAAGTAATTCTTGGACAAGTTTAAACACTGGCCTTAGCACTGAATTAGCATCGTGCATTGATTTCAACTCAATTCATGGAACAGGAGACCATCTATGGGTTGCAGGTAAACCTGGAACTGTTTTATTTCATAGCAAAGACGCAGGTAAGACATGGGAAATCATTAAAACCAATAATAATGCAACTTTAAATGCAGTCTTTTTCATCGACAAAATGAACGGCTGGACGGCTGGAGATTTCGGAACCATCCTTGCAACTAACGATAGTGGAAAAACATGGGCAATCCAAAAGCGTGGCGCTTCTCAGGCAAAAACTCTTGTCATTCAAACAGGATTAAAAGATGTCTCTCCAGAAATTTCTGCATTCCTCGGGATTGATAAAAAAAACATTGTTTCCAACCTCAACATCACTTCTATTCTAAACCCCAACAACCATGCCTACCCCTCTCAAGAAGACAGCCTCGCATTCCACCTTAGAAAAGCTGGTACCGCAACCTTAGAAAACTACTGGCAGTTCCCACTCGTTCTTATTGAAGCAAACGATACTCCACAAAAAATCTTGGAAAACTGGGATCGTTACAATAATAACAAGGCGGGCGACCAGCTCCTCCGTATGCTTTCTCTCACCATTCGATCTACAAAACCAGACCTTATAGTTCTTTGTTCTCAGGAACAAACGCAAAAAGAAGCACTTTATCAGGTGATAAAACATGCAGTCGTTCAGGCAAATGAAATGGCAAATAATGCAACTTCTTTTGAGGAGCAAACCACCACGCTTGCTCTCTCGCCATGGAAAGCAAAACAAATTATTCATCAAGAATTTCAGGGAAAAAGCCTATTCAATTTGAATCTAAGCGAACCGCTCTCTTCGATTGAAAGCAGCCTCACAGATTACGCAGACCCATTAAGATTTTCATTAAAGATTGAACCAAACACTAACACAATGTGCGGTTTCTCACCCGTAAATCCGAAAGAAACACCAAGAAATTATCTCCAAGATTTCGAAGATGGCCTGACTGGTATCAACAAAAGAACTGAAGGGACAAACGCTGAATTAAGCAAAGAAAAATTAGCCGCAATCAGATCAAGCACCCTACTAAGAAAAATATCACAGTCGCCTTTAGACCCAAACTCTGACCCTTCCATCCTGCTTTCTAAAATGCAGGCCATGGTGGCGGGATTGGAAGACGAACAAGCTGCAAGGCTTTTGTCTAACATAGGTATCTTATTTTTTAAAAACGGCCAATGGAGCGCCTCGAGAGAAGTCTTCAAATTAATCATCACAAATTATCCTGCATCACAATCCGCAGCAGATGCAATTAAATGGCTGATATTCCATGACAGTAGCACGGAAACAAGAAGAAGGCACGAACTAGGCCAGTTCATTTCATTACTAAAAC
>DBCB01000152.1:1317-7731 GCA_002303765.1 Planctomycetaceae bacterium UBA969 | reverse complement strand
CTCCTTTTTTAAAGTAAACTAACTGAACATCTATAAGGTGAAATGATTTGTCCAAAACTCAACCTTGTAACTTTTAGGTAGAAAACATGCTAAAAGCCCTAGAAAATAGTTTCCTAGGGCTACGAAAATAGTAAATACAGGTCAGCAGGGGTAAAAACCTCTATTTTAGAGTTTTTCCCCAGTGACAAAGCACCTTGAGTTTTCGCCTGGCTTCGGATTCCAAACAGGGTTGATCCCAGTTGGGAGGTTTTCTACCCGGATGAAAATCTGTCTGGGTGCAGAGTCGAAGTAGCATCCCAAGGCGGGGCAAAGCCAGCCCTTCATTTTTTCACCAGCGATGGTGCCTTCATACCAGTTCCCGCTGGATTGTAATGCAGAACCTTTTTCGCCTGGTTGCACATCCGGATTTTCAGAACCCGTCCATTGGATTTGCGCATCCGCATTATTCATTGGTTCTGCGCTGAAGGACATCTTAAATCCTTTTTCTGGATTGGTCAGACCCTTGTGATTCACCAACTTGGTGATCATTTCGGTCATGCCCCGAACGAAAGGTTCGTCCTTGATTTGGGTGCGTTCATCATCGAACACCCATAGGCCTTTGGTCCAACCGTTGGCGGAAAGAAAGGGGTAGAGTACTAGTTCCATAATTCAATCTCCTTGAGTAATGAGTAATATCGAAACAAAATTGGTCACCAAAGAAACGAAGAACACCAAAGGTTTACGCCCGAGTTGTGGGTTCAACGCTGAAGAAGATTTTCAACGGCGCCTGATCGTAGTATCTAAAAAGTTGGGGGCACAACCAACCTTTTTGGGAGCCGAACTGATACCACCAGCCGCCATTTTCTTCTGTCAGGCGATTTGCCTGCGCTTGAAAACCGTCGAATGCAGTTGCACAAAAGTTTAAAAGGAATCCTTGCTTTGGGTTTTTGATTCCTGAAAGTTCGCACAGTCCAAACAAAATTTCCGGCACGCCCAATATTAGCGGTTCCTTGTCCAGCCCAACGGATGGATCATCAAAAACAAGCATGCCATAGTAGTCGTAAGGGCGAATAGTCTTTACATCATTCATGATTCTTCCTTTCAAAAGAGAGATGTTGAAAAGTATGAAAACCAAATTCATACAAACTACGGGTGTCAGATTTCTTGCGAACGGCTCGCACTAAAACCAACAGTTTGGAGTGTATGGTTAATCTTTGATGGGTCGTTTTTATGAAACTGTCAGGTTTTGCTGCTTTTTGAATGTTTTGCTCTTATTTGGGCAACTGTCCCGATGATGTCAGTTCCAACAGTTACGATTGCTGAATCATCAGCCCTGAGGCAGTCGAGCGCTTTGATGGCAAGAGCCCAGTCATTGACCACCCAGAACATGACCAAAAATTCGTTGAAGGCAAAACCAGTTCTGCCAAAGATGCTTTCTTCGATGGTGTGTGCCCGAAGAAGCAATGGGTCAAGTTGAACTTTGCCATCGATTTTTTCAGTTATCAAAGGCACGAGTTTCTTTTTATTCGGTCCCATCAGCGCCTTGATGATATTCGGCTTATTGATGAGTTTAATATGTGGCACACTTGCATCTGCGAAGAAAAAATGGCAGCCCTTTGCATCTGGATATTTGGAATACAAGAATGTTTGGTTGCCCATGCCATGAAACTTCATTTGGGTCATCGACCCAGGAAAAAGCAGATCGGGCCCCCTCTGTAATGCTTGCTTTGGGATTTTAATTGTCATAATGACCTGCTTTCTTTTGAGTGTTGAGTCCGAATGTCTTTCCAATAGTTGTTCGCACGAAGTAGAAAATTATTTCAACGGGTGTTTTCAATTGTCTAAATCACTTGTTGTTAGGGCTTTGTGGCAAATGGAAGCATGATTAAATTTTGAACGGATAGTTATTGTTCGTAATTGAAGGAGAATTATTTTAGCCCCAAGATGCTTAAATCAGGTAATGCAATAAATTCAGTATGAAAACGAATAACCTCAAGTCGCAATTAAACCAATTCATCAACCTTGGGGGTGTCTCGTGGAGTTACAGAAATGCTTGCAAATTATCAACCATGCGTTGAACAATCTTACCGCCGGTGAAAAAGCCAGGCTGGCGGGTGGGGAGATCCGGAGTTTTAATTACATGGTGAAGCTTTCTGAGAACTGGATTGTTGAGACATCGAAAAAAACTGAACAATGTGCATCGCCTGAAAAGGGAATCGAGTTATTTGTGTCCGAAGTGCTGCAGCATAAAAATAGAAGATTTTTCTCCCGCGAAGTTTTCCCAACTAAACTCATCAAGCGCACAATGGTGGTAACGGCTGCCCTTAAGGGGATTTTTGACCAAGGCGCACCAGCGTTAGGGATCGACCTTGATGGCACCATAGACGAGGCGCCCGTTTTTTTTGCAGAACTCAGCAAATCGTGGAAGGGTATGGTTTATGTGATCACTTATAGGGATGATGAGAAAAAAGCGAGGGATGATGCAGAAAAATACGGGGTCAGGGTGGATGCTGTAATCTTGGTGAACAGCTTTGAAGAGAAATCACGAAAGATCAAGGAGCTTGGAATCACATGCTTCTTTGATGATATGGATGAGGTTTTGCAACATGTGGCGCCTGAATGCAAAGTGTTTAAGATTCGCAACGAGGGAAACTTTGATTTTGAATCCAAGCGCTGGCTTTACAGTAAAAGCACGGGGGAACAGATTTGATGAAAGTGAAAATGCTTCTTAAATACAGCGATCAGATTGTTTTCTTAAACTTAATTTAAAGTGGAAAAAAAGGGCCCAGATGATGTATGGGCCCTTTTATTTTGGTTAGAAGGTTTTGGACTCGAGAAGAAGGTTTCGGGCTCTTTGCAAGTTTCGGCTAACTTCCACACCAGTGGTGTTAAGCTCTCTCGCAATCTCTACGCCGTTATAACCTTCGATGGATCGGATCATCGTATTCTTTGGAAGCTCAGGCAATTTACCGATTTGGCTAAAGATCCTGTTCTTGAAATCTTCATAAGCAAGAATATCTAAAGGACCTAGATCGGCGGACGCTTTATCCACTTTTGCAAATTCAAATTCTTTCCGCTTGCGATGATGACGCTTTTCTTTTCTGCTAACATCGATCGATTTAAATTTCACAAAGCTGCTTGCCCAAGATTCAAAGGTAGCAATTCGCCCATTGATTATTTTTCCCCTAATCCATCGCCTTTTAGGATTGGAGAGCTGCTTGTGAATATTCGTAAACACCGTCTGTAAAATATCATCACCGATGTTGGTGAAGGCTTTTATGCCAACCCTATCGATGATTCGCTTTTCAAGAGCCGGTTTGAGGTGGTTGTAAATTCCTGTGAAAAACGCATTTGCTTCGGAAATCTGGCCATTATCGATAAGCTGATAAAACTGTTCTACATTTTGCATGATTGCGACTCCTCGTTTAGTAATGAATATCAAAACCGGGGAAATACAAACAATTCAGCTTTGGCAGTAACCAACCGCGTTGAAATAACTCCTTTCAAACAACGAAACGATTCAAGTGAAAGTCACTTGAAAAACCTGCCAAGCTAGCAAAAAGAGGGAAAGGGATGCGAACCGAGATACTTCATTCGGCCTATGCCGCGCATCGGAAATCTCCAAGCACCTTGGCTATCTCAACCAGGTTGCTGCAGCCCAAGAAATGAGCTGACTCTTAATGCAAGAATTAATATACCACAAATAAACTGAAAGTCAAATCAAAGATAATTAAAGTAAGGAATAAGCTTAAAAACAAGCTTATTCCTTTAAAAATTCCCAGTCTAAAAAGCTGGGCCCCATTCAGGTTCATACCAGGGGCCGCCATTAGAAATCGTTGCCAAGGCCCTATTACGCCAGTCAGGATTCGCATCGTGGCCCATTAGCTTGATTTCGTGAATGAAAGTTTTGTACCCTGATACATTTGAAACATAAATACACTATGACTAATCCTTGCACGACCCTCAAAATATAAATGGGTAATTTGCTTCAGATGTCTTTAGGTAAAGTTGAATTGCCCAGCTTCTTTTGAAGAAAATCTCCCCAGGCTTCGAAAAATGACGTTTTCCGTTCATAACTCTCGAAGGTAAAAGTCTTTGGATTACTTGGTAAAGTCTTCTTGGGAGTCATTTCGGAATCTTTCTGCATCAACTCCTGTTGTGGGTTACCCTGCATCAATGTATGAAACTCGCCCATTCTCAAAGGATGAAACTTTCCTGCCGAAGATACGCTGTCCATTCCTGGCCATGTTGGTTTTTCATTTTCATCCTTGTCATTAGTTCCAATCAATACTGCTTCTTCTTTGTCAAAAGGTTTATATAAAACGCTGTCTTGATTGAATTCCCTGCCCAGTTTTTTCAATAAACCCTTGAGTCTGCCGCCATCATCTCTATCCAGACCGGTCAAAAGAAAAGATATTTCATATGGTGGTGTTTTCTCTCCCGTTGTAACATACAACCCAATATAAAAGCCTTTAAGTTTAATGTAGGTTGCTAGGTTGTTAACCTCGAGCTTTTCTTGAAGTAGTTTGGTTCTTTCTAGGTTTTCTTCTAATTCGTAAGCTTTGCGAAATGCACTTATCATTCCAATGTTTCGAGTCATGGAAAACCGGTGTATACTATTAAGGGCTATTTCATTTAATATAAGTTGCTTCATTTTAATTCACCAACCTTGCTTCGATTATCTTGAAAGGTTCGTCTATGCTTGGAAGAATCAAACCCTTAGTATAAGCCCTTGCCATGTTTCCATGGTATTGCATGAAACCCTCAAAGACGAATGATACATTTTGTTTTAAAATGTGCTGGCTATATGCCTGTCCTATTTGGTTCAAACCTGTTTTTTGGCCAAGAGATGCTTGACCACCCTTTGGAAATAACAGATTTATGTCTTTACCATCACTGAAAATGATTGCATCTTGTTGGTATTCATCATTCAATGACAATAATATTTCTTTGAATTTATCTACATCCATTTCCTTTGGCATGGGAACAAAATAAGATCTTTCCACGACATCAACCTTATCACTCTCAGGACAATCTTGGTATGATATATCTTTATCTTTACATTCCCTCCAATGGCCAATCAATTGATGAACGCCCATCTTCATGGAATTTAATTTAGACCTTAATTCCAAATTATAATTTATATTTTCTTTTTGTGTCCTATCACTTCCATCAGCATTTAACTTTCTATATGCTGTTATGATAACCCAAGGCATAGAAGATAATGATAACATTCTAGTCAAAGATGATTCGCAATATGTTATATTGTCGAATTCTGATTTTTCATAAACCCAATCGCCAAATGATTTCATATATACCTCAAATTTTTAAACCCTGTAATGCAAGGACTGGTCCAATCGCTTTATAAAAGACATTTCACTCCCTTAGAGATTACACATAATCTGGCATTACCCAAACTAGGAATTACGCCATTTTATCTTATAGCAATATGAAAGAATCTCCCTAATAAGTTTTAGGGAGATATTGGGCCTTAATTAAGTTCTGGATGCAAATTGTGAAGGCGTGGTTATATCGCATGAGCTTCTTAATGGCAGATGGAAGCGTTCTTGTTTGAAACGAATCGAGAGTAGGCCGACTTGATAACTATCATCCAACCCAACAGTTATTTCAGCAGGGTTTAGGTATAATGCTAACTTCAAGGCTTCCTTTTTGATCAAGCCAAAGAGTTTCGATGCTTTATGGTTATGCTGTTTAAAGCATAGATGTCGAAGTCCGGATGCAACCCTGGCTCGGTTCCAAGCTGATTCGGAAGCCTTTGCCTTGGTATCATTCAAAATCTCTGCAAAAGTAGTCTTTTTCATCGAATATCTCCTGGGTAAAAATGCTTATAGTAACTATTCGTTTATGAAGGTGAATTATTGCTATAAAATGTGGAAATTTTAACGATTTTAATCATAAAGCCTAATAGTTGATTAAACCGGCCTGGAAATTAAACCTGTAATACTTCGAATAATAAGGTGCCTGGTTGGACTTTTATTTGCTTCGTTTAAACAAACGGTAAAATTAAATACCTTTGGGAGTATGTTTTATGCCAGCAATTAACCAAGTTAAAAGTCGAACCATAGCCATAGGTGATATTCATGGTCATATTAAAGCTTTGGTTGGCCTTATTGATTTAATTAACCCAAATCCCGAGGACACTATTGTTTTTTTGGGTGATTACATTAATCGTGGGCCAGACAGTAAAGGGGTTTTGCAATTCATAATTGACATCAAACAAAGGTGCAATGTTGTTTGCATTATGGGTAACCATGAAGAAATGATGATCAATGCTTATTCAGATCCTTCGACGATGGGTTGGTTTCTGGAAAATGGTGGGCATGAAACCTTGCAATCCTATGGCCTTGCCAAAAATCTAAGCTTAGTTCCCCAGGCGCATAAAGATTTTCTCATGGGTTTGCCTCTTTACCATGA
>DBCB01000152.1:0-1286 GCA_002303765.1 Planctomycetaceae bacterium UBA969 | reverse complement strand
GCACTTTTTCATCCATGCCAATTACGATTACAATGTGGATTTATTGGATATGGATTCAAGCACCGCGCTTTGGCGTTCGTTGGATGATCGCCCTAGGAAGCACATTTCTAGAAAGACTGCTATTCTGGGACATACACCACAGATGAATGGTGAAATCTTGGATTTGGAATTTTTGGTATGCATTGATACAGGTTGTGGCTTTGGTGGAAAACTCACAGCGTTGGAAGTAATTTCTAGGCGAGTTACAGGTCGATGCTGGCAGGTCGATGAGTTAGGCCGAGAGGCAAAGTGATTGAATTTTCTATGGGTAATCTAATTACCAAGTTATTATCTTGTTAAAGTTGGATATCAGGCGTTTTGAAACATTTCGATTTTTTAATATCAGGGAGTGCTTACAGATGAATGCCAACAAGGAATCTTTATATAGGCATGTGGAATTTTTGACTTCTTTAAGGCCTTTTCGGAATTACAAAAACTTAGAGTCGCTTGAGAACGTTGTTCAATATCTCAGGAATGAATTTCATTCATATGGCCTAAACCCTATTGAACAAAAATTTACCGTAACAGAAACCAGTATGCGGGGGACGGAGTATAAAAATGTAATTGCAACTTATAATCCTACCAAACAAAAGAGATTGATCGTGGGAGCCCATTATGATGTTTGTGGGAATCAACCTGGTGCAGATGATAATGCAAGTGCCGTCGCAGGATTACTGGAATCTGCAAGAATGGTTGCTGAAGCGAAACCAAATATTGATTATCGAATTGATTTTGTAGCTTATTGCCTTGAAGAACCGCCTTTTTATCAAACTGAGGAAATGGGTTCATATATACATGCGAAATCAATAAGCGAAATCAAGAAAGATGTTATTGGTCTGATTAATTTTGAAATGATTGGATATTTTCATGATGGCCCCCAAGAATACCCTCACCCGGCATTGGCGCAAATATATCCTAAAAAAGCAAATTTCATTGCTGTTGTTGGTAAACATCAATACCACGACTTTAATCAAAAAGTATATGACCTGATGAAGATAAATGCTGGTATTGATGTTCAAATAATTGATCAGCCGCTTGTTGAGAGTTTGGCAGGAATGTCAGACCAGTTGAGTTATTGGAAATTTAATATTCCGGCACTAATGATTAATGATACGGCGTTTATCCGTAACAAAAATTATCACACTATCGGAGACGACATTGGCAGTTTGAATTTTGACAAAATGAAAGAGGTTGTTAGTTGTACTTATAAGGCTATCACCGGGCTTTAATTATAGTATTTATTTGGA
>DBCB01000145.1:25024-40385 GCA_002303765.1 Planctomycetaceae bacterium UBA969 | reverse complement strand
CTGTTCCTTTTTCTTATTCTTCCTTTTACTTCCTATTAATATGGGTTTGTTTAAAGACAGAGTATTTGCGATGGGGAAGCCCCACTGCAACTCCTCCATTAGCACCTTTAGATTTTGCACCTAAGGGATGAGTACTACCGTCGCTAACGCATCCAGCTCTGAAAGATGTGTGTGTGTTGATTCCGTGAAATTCCGTGTTCGTCCGTGGCAAATGCTTCTGCTTATTCTTATTTCTGTGGCTTTCCTGCAGCCCTAAGGAATCTAATTAAATAGGAAGTGGCAGATGTCGCCATCTTGCATTATGTATTCTTTGCCCACGATTTTAAGTTTACCCGCAGAACGAATATCTTTTTCAGTCTTGAACTGCTCGAGGTCCGCAAGCGTATAAACTTCAGCCCGGATGAACCCTTTTTCAAAATCGGTATGGATAACGCCCGCAGCTTGTGGTGCGGTTGCCCCTACCGGAACAGCCCAAGCACGAACTTCTTTTTCGCCTGCGGTAAAATAGCTTTGGTAACCAAGTGCTTTGTAGGCAGCGCGGGCAAGAACTGCAAGGGAGGGTTCTGTGATGCCAGCGGAGGCCATCATTTCTGCTCGGTCTGCAGGATCGAGTTCTGCAATTTCAGCTTCTAGTTTAGCACAAACAGGAACTACTTCAGCGCCTACTTTCTTTGCGAAATCGCGTACTTTTTGAACCATCGGGCTTTTGCCTTCAAGGTCGGTTTCATCAACATTGGCTACATAAAGAACTTGCTTTGCTGTCATCAGGCCAAATGCGCTAATGGCTTTAACTTCATTTTCGGGAAGTTTAAGCGTGCGTAGTGGTTTATCGGCTTTTAAATGTTCGAGAGATTTCTTAATCGCTTCAACCCTGTCCTTGGCTTCTTTGTCTCCACCTTTGGCGCTTCTTTCTGCTTTAGAAAGTGCCCCATCAAGTGTTTGTAAATCTGCAAGCATCAATTCGATTTCAATAATTTCGATGTCGCTTAAAGGGTCTACTTTTCCGGCAACATGGATAACATCTGGGTCTTCAAAGCAGCGTACCACCTGAAGTATTGCATCGACTTCACGAATGTGGGTAAGAAATTTGTTGCCCATGCCTTCGCCTTCGCTCGCCCCTTTAACAATGCCTGCAATATCAACCAGAGTTAGTGCAGAGGGAATTACTTTTTGGGGCACAATGAATTTGGTAATGCGGGTAAGTCTTGGGTCTGGAACCGGAACAATCCCTTCATTGGGTTCGATAGTGCAAAAGGGATAGTTTGCAGCTTGTGCCCCTTTTGAACTTGTCAAGGCGTTGAATAGAGTACTTTTTCCTACATTGGGCAACCCGACGATTCCAGCTTTCATAATGCCATCTACCTTGGGAAAAAATTCGGTAAGAAAAACTACTTCATGATTAATTGCTTAAATCATTCTACGGGAGGCAATCCCTTGGTTCTAGTTATATCCCAAGGGTGGTTTTATTTATCATCAATTTCATCAAGGGCAGCAAAAGGCGTGCCTTCAACATATTCGAGGAAAGCACCACCGCCTGTTGAAACATGAGTCATCTTTTCAGCCAGGCCAAATTCTTCGACGGCTTCTGCAGTTTCGCCACCGCCCACCACGGTTACGCCTTTAGATGCAGCCATGGTGTTGGCAATCGCTTTGGTGCCTTTGCTGTAGGGTTCATCTTCGAATTTACCCAAGGGGCCGTTCCAAAGAATAGTTGCAGATTTTGCAACTTCCGCACAATAAAGCTCGATGGTTTTGGGGCCGATATCGATACCAATCCAACCTTCGGGGATTTCGCCTTCGAAAACCTTGGCGCCTTCTGGAGCATCAAGTTTTTGCACAGCAAGATGATCGACAGGAAGTTGGATTTTCCCCTTGCCCAGTTCTAGAAGTTCGCGGGCGATATCTAACTTGTCTGCTTCAACGCGGGAGTTACCAATGCTTTTACCTTGAGCTTTCATGAAGGTGTAGGTCATTGCGCCGCCGATGATTACTTTGTCTACTTTCGAAAGAAGTGCCTTAATGAATTTGATTTTGTCAGAAACTTTACCGCCACCCAATATCCCGAGCATTGGCCTTGATGGGTTGCTGAAAAGTTGTTCAAGGATTGCAAGTTCTTTTGCTACTAGAGTGCCGACGACTCTTGGTTTGCCTTTTAATGCAGCGGGAACGCCATACATGGAAGAATCTTTCCGGTGGCAGGTTCCAAAAGCATCGTTCACATAGATATCGCCCAGGCTTGCAAGTTCCTTGGCGAAAGCAGCATCTGCAGTTTGCTCACCTGGATGGAATCGGACATTTTCAAGTACAAGGATTTCGCCTGCCTTGAGGTTGGCAGCAGCGTCTTTGGCGTCTTGTCCAATTATGCTGTCTACCTTGTGTACAGATTTGTTCAGAAGTTCGCCTAATCGTTTTGCGACCTTATCCATCTTGAAAGGGGCATCTTTTACGAGGTCGCCTTTAGGTCGGCCAAGGTGGCTCATGGCGATGACTGCTGCGCCTTTTTCGAGCAATCCCTTAATGGTCGGTATTGCACCGCGGATTCTGCGATCGTTGGTGATATTCCCGTGTTCATCCTGTGGTACATTAAAATCAACACGAACCAGGACTTTTTTGCCCTGAATGTTTTGTAGTGAGTGGATGTCTTTTTTTGCCATTGTAGGATAGTCCTGAAAAAAAAGAAAAGGGGTTGGCCCATGAAGGACCAGCCCCTGAAAAATAAACCTTAATTACTTAAGCAACTTCGTCAGTTTAACAGCCAAGTCAGCAGTTCTCACTGAGTAGCCCCATTCGTTATCGTACCAGCCGAATACTTTAACTGTGGTGCCTTTGCCTTTAGGGCTGACCAAGGTTGAAAGAGCATCAAAGATACAACTGTGTGGGTTGTCGATGATGTCGGAAGAAACGATTGGGTCTTCGGTGTATTCAAGTACGCCCTTAAGAACGCCATGTGCGGCAGTCTTGAAAGCAGCGTTAACTTCTTCCACGGTGACTTCGCGTTTGAGTTGAACAGTAAGATCGGTGATCGAACCGTCTGGTACAGGAACTCGAAGAGCAGTTCCATCGAGTTTGCCGGCCATTGCAGGAATAACCAAGCCAATAGCTTTGGCAGCGCCAGTGCTACTTGGGATGATGTTGCAACCAGCGGCACGGGCCCTTCTGGGATCGGAGTGAATCTGATCAGCAACATTTTGATCGTTAGTGTATGCGTGAACGGTAGTCATAACACCACAAATAATTCCGAAGTTGTCTTCCAAGGTTTTAACCATGGGAGCTAGGGAATTGGTGGTGCAAGAAGCATTAGAAACGCATTGGTGAGCGGAGGTAAGTTCGTGATCGTTTACGCCAATAACCACTGTTTTATCTTCACCTTTTGCAGGAGCAGTGATGATAACTTTTTTAGCACCTGCTTTAATATGGTCGATAAAGCCACCCTTAGGAGTTTCTTTTTCGGTGAAGAGTCCGGTGGATTCAATCACGATATCAACGCCCATAGCGCCCCAAGGAAGCTTGGATGGATCGCGTTCTTTTAGAACTTTGATGGTCTTACCTGCAACGATAAGTGAATCTTCCGTGGCTTCCACAGTGTGTGGGAATTTTCCATGTACGGAATCGTATTTTAATAATAGAGCCAAGCTTTTTGGGTTACCGAGGTCATTGATGGCGACGACATCAAGTTCGGATTTTTTTTCCATGAGAGCGCGGAATACCATTCTTCCAATTCGCCCAAAACCATTAATACCAATCTTTGTTGCCATTTCTTTAAACCTCACATGTCTAAAAGAGTAAGTAGACCACAAAATATAAAGACAGAAGCAATTGAAACCCGGTCATTTTCAGAGGAAACCTATAAATAGGTTGTGGCCGAGTCGCACATGCCTTGGTACCTTATAAAATATGTTTTCTACGCATGAAGTCGAGGGTATGATGTCTGAAGCTTCATTGATTTTTCTTATTAAAGGATTGAGGGCATTATCATGGCAGGAACAGTAAGAGTTGCAGTAACAGGTGCAGCAGGTCAAGTCGCTTACGCAATGTTGGGCCGATTGGCCTCTGGCGAAGTGTTTGGTCCAGATACTCAGGTTATTTTGCATTTGCTTGAAATAACCCCTGCGTTGCCCGCCCTTGAAGGCGTTGCGATGGAACTTGATGATTGCTCTTTCTCAACATTAAAAGACATCGTGATTACAGATAATGCAGAAAAGGCCTTTGATGGCTGCAATTATGCCTTGTTGGTTGGTTCGTTTCCAAGAAAGGCAGGCATGGAAAGAAAAGAACTGCTGGACATAAACGGGAAGATATTTGTTGGCCAAGGGAAGGCGCTTGCTGCAAAGGCCGCCGCAGATGTGCGCATTTTGGTGGTGGGTAACCCTTGCAACACTAATTGCCTGGTCGCCCGATCTAATGGGCGCAGCATTCCTGCAGAACGATGGACCGCAATGACCCGCCTTGATCATAATCGTGCCCGCACTGCGTTGGCAAAAAAAGCCGGTGTTTCTAATAGCGATGTCACACAGATGACTATCTGGGGGAATCATAGCAACACGCAATTCCCAGATTTTTCTAATGCAAAGATTAATGGCAAACCCGCCGAGCAGATCATCACCGACCGCAAGTGGCTTGAAGAAACCTTTGTTTCCACCATTCAGACCCGTGGTGCCGCAGTTATCAAGGCGCGTGGCATGAGTTCTGCAATGTCTGCAGCCAATGGCGCAATTGATCATGTTAAGAGCATGATAAGAGGCACCCCGGCTAACGATTGGGTTAGCATGGCTGTGGTTTCACAGGGCGAATATGGTGTGCCCAAGGATATGGTTTTTGGTTACCCATGCACCACAGATGGCAAGGGTAATTATAAAGTGGTTGATGGCTTGAAAATGGATGCTTTTGGTCAGGCAAAGTTCCAAACAACCCTGCAAGAATTGCTTGAAGAAAAGGACGCAGTGAAGGATTTGATTCCTTCCTAGTCCTTATTTTAAGCCTGTGAGAGTTTCCTTGAAGAGAGAATACATCCGGTAGGAGCTGTTCTCTCCTTGGTGGCCTTTCAAGGTTTTATCTACTTTCATGATCGATTCAGTCATAACGCCTTTCTCGGCATCGAGGGTGACTTCGCCCTCGACGAGAAAAGGTAGTAATGGTAATTGATCTGCGATGTTTTCGGGTGTCTTTTTCAGTTCGGTTGAAACAAGCAGTTTAATCTTTCCAGCATCAATTGAAGTGCATTCGTACTTCT
This sequence comes from Planctomycetaceae bacterium UBA969, assembly GCA_002303765.1. GTDB lineage: Bacteria > Planctomycetota > Planctomycetia > Gemmatales > Gemmataceae > UBA969. The sequence goes on along the minus strand of DBCB01000145.1, from coordinate 35,155 downwards.
GGCTGGTTTCATATTTTTCGCCCGTGCCTTGTGGCGGATCCATGGTGATGTTGAAGTTGCGCTGCCAAGCAAGCCCTTTTTTTATTTCCCCACCCGGAACAACTACAGCAAATGGTAACTCGACTTCATACTTTGATGCTGCGCCAAAGTTGCTTTCTTTCACGGATCGAACTCTTCCCTGGGTATCCATGGTGATGGTTGCGATTTTGGTTCCAATGTATTTTTCCAGTTGCTCTTTCAATTGCGGTGTGGAATCTTTTGGATTTGCGGAATCGTATTTTAATTCATCCCCCTTTGGATTAGTACTTTTCATTTTGATACCTTCGACCACCAAAGTTAGGGTTGCGAGCCCTTCGCTTGAAACATCTTCAACTGTCCATCTCTTCGTTAGTTCTAAAAGGTTTTTGAATTCTGTTTTTGAATCTGCAATAGTTTCAGTTGCTACAGTGTTGTGTTCTACTTTATAAGTGAGCTGTTGGCCTTTTTTCCATTTAAATAATCCCGTTGGAGTTTGTGCGAATGCAATCGTAGAAACCGAGTAAATCGAAGCTATCAGAATCAAGGTTGAAATAAATCGTCGCATGGCAATTTTCCATAAAGATATTTTATCCTATCCCGAACGAATAGAAATGTAGCAAACGGCTTGAAATCGTCCAAGTCCACTTGCGCCATGAATGATCAAAACCAGCTTATTTGGAGTAGAAACCAAGCTCGTGAGTGAGGAACCGCCTTAAATTCTCGTAAAAGGCAGGGTTTGGGCTGTGATGATGGTCTAAATCTTTCATCACATGAAAGAACTTTTTGGCATTGGACGCATCATGCAGAATCTGCCCGTGGTCGAAAGGCACCAGCCTATCTGCAGTGCCATGCGCAACAAAAACTGGTGAAGTGGAAGCTTTTATGTGGGCAACAGTATCGAGCTTGGTTTTAAGAAAAGAATTTCCAGGCAACCAGGGATAAAGCTTTTTGGCCATATCCTTAAAGGAGGTAAAAGCACTTACAAGCACAGTGCAGGCAGGGTTGAATGAAGCTGCAAGATTTGCTGCAATGGTGCCGCCAAGGGATCCGCCATAAAAAATAAGATCGCAGGGCTTAAATCCTTGTTGAAGCAACCAATCAAGTGAAGCTTTGGAGGATGCGTAGCAACTTTGCTCGGAAGGCTTACCTAAGCTTTTACCATACCCAGGGTAATCAAAAATCAACACTCCCACATCAAGAAGTTGAAGCCATCGCTTAACGCCTTCGAACCTAAGGCTGAGATTTCCACCATTACCATGGCAGTATAAAACCGCTTTTTTGGGTTTCCCTGCAGGAGGAGGAATCCACCAAGCGTGGATTTTGTTGCCATCGCTTGCCTGAAGCCAGATTTCTTCAATGCCGTAACCTTCCGGGGGAGAAATCCATTCTTTGGCAGCAGTTGTGGGCTTAAACAAAAAGAAGTTTTCGACGAACTGAAGCAAGGTTAGTTATCCTGTGCTAGAACAGGGGGTTTCTTGGAGGTAAAAATGGTAATAAAAAACAAGGTAAGCCAGCAAGCGTAGGGTAAAAGATCGCCTGTTTTGGTGTAAAGACTGAAGCGTGAATCTATGGGGATTGCCGCAATAAGCATTCCTTGATTGGCTTTAAATTTGTGCCAATCTGTTACAGCAAGTGCCTTAGATTTTGGGCCGGGATAATTGATTTTCCAAATAAAGGTGTTGGCTTGATTCGTGGCTTCGGTTGATTCAGGCTTCAAAACTTTCCCGTTGCTGTCGATCAAGGCAGAGATACCCATGTTTACGCTACGAATAATAGCCCTGCGAGTTTCGATAGCCCTGAACCTTGAGATTGCCAGATGTTGTTCATGCTCTTCGCTGCCTTTAAACCAGCCATCGTTTGAGGTATTGATGAAGAAATTGGGGCTGTTGCCTGAGTTGAAAAAGCCAAGAGGTATGGATGGGTCGGTATCTTCGTAACAGATAAGGGTACCAAACTTGGCAGATTTTTGTTTCTCTGGCCCCATAGGGAATTCGAGGATAGGGTACCCTGCCCCAGAAACGATACTGTATTCAAAATCATACGGTGCAAAGTTTTTGAGCCAGGGGAAAACATCTTTGAAGGGGATGAATTCGCCAAATGGAACTCTGTGGATTTTGTCGTAGCGTGAAATTTTATTCTCGTCATTGGAAACGAGAAGTGCAGAATTATACCTTTTGACACCCGAAGGGGTTAGTTCCTGAGAGTTCAGGCCCAATAATACCGAGGTGTTCCATCGTTTTCGAACTTCTTCTCCAAGTGTCTTTTGGATTTGCGTGATTCGATTCCAGTCTGGAGGGATTTTTTCAGGTTTCATTTCAGGCGATATGGAATACCATTCGCGCGAATAACTTGTTTCGGGCCAGATGATAAGATCTGGGTTTGATGCCAAGCTTGAATCCGAAAGCAGAAGGTACGGGCTAGTTGCGGCTTCGGCACTAAGTTGTTCATTGCGAATGTTTTGCTCAACATTGCCTTGAAGCGAAGCACAAACAGGGCCTGCTTCCCCAATCCCTTGGGAAGTTCGATATGCCCCGTAGGTTAATGTGAAAAGGATCAATAGCAGTACATAAACAGCTTTAGCTTTGAGGGTTTTACTTTTTAATGGGAGAAAAGATTCAGTTAAAAAGCCATTGATCGAAGCAACGAGAAAAGAAACGCCATAGGCGCCAAACAGATCCGAAATTTGAATGATGAAAGGGTAATCATGTTGGGAATGTGCGAGGAGATACCAAGAAAAGCCGCCTAAAAAAGTGGCACGGAAATGTTCAAATGCAATCCAAATCAGGGGGAAAGAGAAAACCAAAGAGAGCTTGTTGAATTTCAAAATGAGAAAAAGGGCAGAAACAAAAAACAAATTGCAGTAAACAGCCAGCCCTATCCAAGTGAAATACATCATTGGGTCTGCAAGCCGCATCCACTGCAGGGCTGGAATGAAAAAGCATAAACCGCAAACTGATGCAGATAATAATTTAATGCGCAATTGTACGTTGGAGCGCATTACATAAAGCATGGGCACCATGGCGATCCACCCAAGAAACCCAAGGTCTGCTGGAAAAAAAGAAAGGTAAAGTAGTATGCTAGATAGAAATCCAAACCCTAAAGCCCAGCCCTCGGCTTTAAGTATCAGGAAGGCATTTTGTAGGGTTGAGGCGGTCATATTTTAGATTGCTTTGGGTTAACGATCATAAAGAAGTAAGTTTGAAAAAATCGGGTTCCGTAATGAGAACTTGGATCATATCGCCTGCTTTATGATTTGTAATACCTTCTTTGCAAAGTAAAAGAGCATTGCATTCGGAAAGGCCTTTGAGGTCTGCAGAACCAAACCATGTGCCCGGTTTTACCTTTGCCTGAAACTGGTCAATAAAGATTTTAGCTGGAAAGCAAGTGTCGCGGTCGCTTTCATGATGAAACGAATCAGCAATGGGGAGAACAAGAATCTTGGGTGCTATATTTGTTTCGCCCTTGAGTGCAGCTAGCGCAGGTACAACAAAAAGGTGGAAGCAGACGAAAACGCTGCATGGATTTCCTGGGAGTCCGAAAATTGGTTTTCCTTTCGCGGATATTGCGAAAAGAAAGGGTTTTCCAGGTTTTAGATTAATCTTGTGGATAAGAATCTTTGCCCCTGATTCCTTCAATATTTCTGAGATGAGATCATACTTTCCTGCAGAAACACCACCACAAAATACGATCGCATCCGAACTTTCCGCTTCACTCAGGAGCGAATGAAGATTCTTTTTGCAATCTCCAGCAATCCCCAAATATTTCGGCAGCGCACCCGAAACGCCTGATAGTGCCACCAACATCGGCCCGTTACTGTTTCTGATTTGCCCACCTTTGGGCTTCATGTTGGCTTCGACTAATTCAGTGCCTGTAGAAATTATTGCAACCCGGGGAGCGGGTTGAGCCATGACCGATGTTTTGCCACAAGCTGCAAGAATTCCTGCGCGCTGAGGCGTTATTTTTGTGCCTGCTTTTAATAGCAATTCGCCCTGCTGGTATTCTTTTCCCATCGGAAGAATGTTCATGCCTTTTTTGCAGGTCAGGCGTTGGAATTGAATGCGGGTTCCCAGATGATTGCATTGCTCCTTGGCAATAACAGCATCCGCACCAAAAGGAATAGGCGCACCTGTCATAATTTCGGCGGTTGTTTCTAAAGGTAATTCGATTGGGCCTTTGGAGTTGGCAGGGATTTCGCAGCCGAGCGGTAATACCCAGTTGTTCTTTTCAAGGTCTGAGATTCTTAGTGCAAACCCATCGACAATAGATTTGTCGAAAGGCGGACTGGCGATGTCTGCATAAATATCTTCAGCAATGCAGGTTCCAAGCATGGTGGAAGAAGCGGGCGTAATTTCAGATCGCAAAGGATTAATCTGCGCAAGAATGGTTTTAAGAGCTAAGTCGATGTTGATCATTGTCAAACTCTGATAAAACTATTCGGTTTCATAACTTAAGTCGATGTTGATCATTGTCAAACTCTGATAAAACTTATTCGGTATCATAATTTAAGTTTGGTGCCAACCATCGCTCTGCTTCAGCGATTGAAATATCTTTTCTGAGGGCGTAATTTTCAATCTGATCGCGGGTAATCATATCGACAGCGAAGTATCGGGCTTCTTGGTGCCCAAAATAAAGCCCGCTGACGGAGGCCCCGGGAAACATTGCAAAGCTTTCGGTAAGGATCATCCCGGTGTTCTTTTCTGCCTCAAGAAGATTCCAGAGAGTTGCTTTTTCGGTATGATCCGGGCAACTAGGATACCCATAAGCTGGGCGAATCCCCTGATATTTTTCTTCGATCATATCTTCGTTGGAATGTTTTTCGAGTAGGCCAAAACCCCAGTCCTGCCTTGCCTTATAGTGCATGTATTCCGCGAAGGCCTCAGCACACCTATCTGCCAAGGCTTTTACCAAAATTGAAGAATAATCATCTAAAAGATCATTGGCGAAATAGTTGGCAAACTCATCTGCACCCTCGCCTGCTGTTACCGCAAAGGCGCCTATATAGTCTGCTTTTCCAGAACTTAAGGGCGCAATATAATCAGCCAGACTTTTGAAATTTTCCTGCCCTTCCCTTTCCCATTGCTGCCTAAGCATCGGGAACCGATACTTTACTTTCTTGCGTGATTCATCTTCGAAAACAAGAATGTCATCGCCATCGGAGTTAGCCGGGAAAAACCCGTACACGCCATGCGCTCTAACTTTGTCTTCTTTGATCATCCTTTGAAGTAATTCATTTCCCAAATCGAAAAGTTCTCTGGCTTGCTTCCCTGTTTCTGGGTCATTAAAAATGAAAGGGTGCTTACCCTTAAGTTCCCAAGAAAGAAAAAAAGGCGACCAATCAATGAATGGAATTAATTCACTTAGTGGGAAGTTGCGCAATACCTTGATTCCCGTGAAGCTAGGCTTGCCTGGCAGGGGTTTTTCCCAATCGATTTGGAATCTGCGTTTGAAGGCTTCGCTGTAAGGAACTAATTTGCGTTCCTTCTTCTTGGCAAAATTAGACCGCTCTCGGTCTTGGGTTTTTCGATTGTCTTCATCTAGCAATTTTTTGGTTTCTGGCTTCAATAGCCTTTCTACCACGCCTACGCTTTTCGATGCATCCTTAACATGGATTACGGTTTCGTGATAGCAGTTTGCTATCTTGACCGCAGTATGCTTGGAGCTAGTGGTTGCGCCGCCAATTAAAAGTGGTATCTGGAATCCCTGTCTTTCCATCTCCTTGGCTACGTGAACCATCTCGCCTAGAGACGGGGTGATGAGTCCAGAAAGGCCGATCATATCAACATTAAGAAGCTTGGCTTGCTCTAAGATTTTTTCGCAAGAAACCATTACTCCCAAATCGATGGTTTCGAAATCGTTGCAGTTTAATACCACCGCAACAATGTTTTTACCGATGTCGTGTACATCGCCTTTAACCGTTGCAATAAGAACTTTTCCGCGGGATTTATGGACATTACCCGAGGCGAGTTTCTCAGCAGTCATTGCGGGTTCAAGGTATGCTACAGCCTTTTTCATGACTCTAGCGCTTTTTACTACCTGAGGCAGAAACATTTTTCCCGAACCAAACAAATCTCCAACGATGTTCATGCCATCCATCAACGGGCCTTCGATGATATGCAATGGTCGCTCGTAAAGTTTTCTACATTCCTCAACATCTTGATCAATGTAATCTACGATGCCATGAATAAGCGCATGCTTGAGTCTTTCCTTGACATTGGTTTCTCGCCATGCAAGTTCTTTAACTTCGGATTTATCTTTCTTGCCCAAAGTTTTTGCAAAATCGACCAAGCGTTCGGTGGCGTCTGGCCTTCGGTTGAGCAAAACATCTTCAACTCTTTCGAGAAGATCCTTGGGTATATCTTCGTAAACTTGCAGTTGCCCTGCATTTACAATACCCATGTCTAGGCCCGCTTTGATGGCATGATAAAGAAATGCGCTGTTCATGGATTCGCGCACGATTTCAAAATCTTTGCCTCTGAAAGCAAACGAAACATTGCTTACTCCACCACTGGTTTTTGCAAGTGGTAATAGCTTTTTAAGCCTTCGTACTGCATCAAAAAATTCTACCGCATAGTTGGAATGTTCTTCCATTCCGGTTCCAACAGTAAGGATGTTGGTGTCGAAAATGATGTCGGTGGGATCGTACCCAGCTTTTTCGGTAAGCAGTTTGTAAGCCCTTTGGCAGATGCGAACTTTTTCATCCGCGGTGACCGCCTGCCCTTGCTCATCAAAAGCCATTACGACTACTGCAGCACCGTACTTATGAATGATTTTTGCCTGCTCAAGAAACTTTTCTTCGCCTTCCTTTAGGCTAATTGAATTGACAATACCCTTCCCTTGAAGGCATTTGAGCCCAGCTTCAATCACTGCGAAGTTCGAACTATCGACCATGATGGGCACTTCGGTGATATCAGGTTCTGATCCTAGTTGGTTAAGGAACTGAGTCATGGCTTTTTCGCCATCGATCAATCCTTCATCCATGTTGACATCAAGAATGTTTGCGCCGTTTTCTACTTGCTCTCGGGCAACTTTGATGGCTTCTTCAAAATTGCTTTCCCGAATAAGCCGGGCAAACTTTTTTGAACCGGTGATATTCGTACGTTCACCGATCGTAATGAATCCTGTTGTTTCTCGAATGGTGAGGGTTTTGGTACCACAGTACCAAGAATGCACTCCTAAAACATCTCTGCGTCGGGGAGTAATACCCTCAACGACTTCCGAAATTGATTTGATCCATTGTGGGTCTGTCCCACAGCAACCACCTACAAAATTCAACCAACCGTTTTGGGAAAACTCACGAAGTTGTTGAGATGTTTCATCGATGTTTCCTTGGAATCCGCCAAACCCATCGGGCATGCCGGCATTGGGGTAACAACTGATTTTGAACTTCGACATTTCGGAAAGTGCTTCGATAGGGCCGCGCATTTGCTTAACACCCACAGCGCAATTAAGGCCAACACTCATAGCGTTGGCGTGAGCTACCGAGGTGTAGAAAGCCTCAACTGGCTGTGCTGAAAGCGTTCGGCCGTTGTCGAATATAGTGCCAGAAACCATGACGGGAATTTTGTTGCCGGTCTTTTCAAAATAAGTGGAGATTGCAAACAGGCAAGCCTTTAAAACTAGTGTATCGAAGGAGGTTTCGGGCAGAAGGATATCAACGCCACCTTCGACTAAAGCTTCAATCTGGGTGTAATAATTTGCAACCATTTTGTCGAAAGTAATTTCCCTTGCAGCAGGGTTGTTCACATCAACACCAAGAGAAAGACTTTTTTTGGTGGGCCCGATGCTGCCTGCGACAAACCTTGGTTTAAAAGGAGTTTTGCGGGTCATCTCGTCTGCTGCTTCGCGTGCAATGCGTACTGCTGCAATGTTTAATTCGCGCACATGTTCATGCAAATGAAATTCTTCCATGCAAATAATGCTGGAATTGAAAGTATTTGTTTCAATGATGTCCGAACCAGCCTCAAGGTATGCTGTGTGGATTTTTTTGATAAGGTTGGGCTGACTGAGACACATGATCTCGGTGCAATTTTTTAATAAGACTGGGTGGTCTTTGAACCTTTCACCCCGATAATCCTCTTCCGTTGGTTCATGGGCATAGATCATTGATCCCATTGCGCCATCCATGACAAGGATTTTCTTTTGTAAAAGTTCCTCTAGAACTCCAGCACTATCCTTTATGATCGATTTTCCCATTAGCCTTTTTAATTCTCCTAAAGGCCTGAAATCAGGCAAAGTAAGTACATCCTCTTATCTAGGAAGTATAGCGAAGTAGATAAAAAAACGCATCTCTATTAATTAAACCGCAAACAATAAAAGAGGTAGACTAAAAAATTATGATGTGAGAAATGAAAGGTTCAAGTATTCGTAAAAACCTTGCGAAACTTTAAGTCGTCCCTCGACCTCCAGCTAATCCCTGCCAGCTTATCGCGGGTCATCCATGACCCAGGTGACTTTAGCACGAACACTTGAACCAGTATGAATGCCAAGATTAAGTATTCGGTTGATAATGTCAACGCCAGTTCCAGCTGGAAGCAATAATGTGTCAAATTAATCAGGTTTAGGGGTTTTAGGAGGGTTGCGAGAATAGATTTTGGTTGTAAATGAAAATAATAAAGCCTCCACCTGTGCCGTTGAGCTCTTTTGAGAACCCGCATTTTAACGTTGGAATCCTCAGTTCTGGTTTACGAATCCCACTACTTGGGCGGGCTTACATGCACCAGAAACCTTTTGGATCCCATCGGGTACTCTTATCGGTTCGCCAAAAGCAAGCTAGGTGACGAACACCGCAGAGGCTCTATTATTATATACAATAGTATAGATTTTCGAAACTGTTATTTTATTTTAGGAGCAGCGCATGCCTTTTATCACAATCCTTTTCGCCTTGGATTTAATTATCACTGGAATCGTAGGCTTTGTTGCAACCGGGAAGGAACACTTCACAGCATTGATTCCGTCCTTTATTGGTACTCTTTTGCTTGTACTGGGCCTTTTGGCTTTTAATCCGAAATTGCGAAAACATGTTATGCATGGTGCGGCCATGGTTGCAATTCTTGGGTTTCTCGCAACTATTTCAGGCGGTTTGACCGACTTGCCAAAGTTTCTCTCAGGAAATATGAACGATCTACCCAAGCCCGCTGCATCAATAAGCAAACTGATCACCAATTTGCTTATGCTTCACTTTGTGGTGATTTGCGTTATTTCCTTTATCGAAGTTAGGATGGCAAGAAATAAAGCTTAACCTGGCAGCCTGTTAAGCTTTAACATGGGAATCAAAAACCCGGACTTTTTCCCAGTTATCTTTATTATTGGCGATGAATTCGTTGTGCATGTCGCTGTCTTGGTAAGCATCATGGTGTTTTACATCATTGAACACCACATGAAGGGCGACATCAAAATTTTGATCATTGACCTCTCGGTTAAGTTCTCGGGCCAAAGTGCCTGCCGAAAAGTATGCAATACCTGCGTGCGGTTTCAGGTATTTGGAACATTCATTCACCAATTTGGTAGATGCTGCTGCACTGTTATCTTTTAACTTGAAAAAAACCATGTGGGCTAATTGTGTAGACATCATGAAGATTCCTTTTCTTTTAACTAAATTATAACCACGCATACGCAGTGTAACTTATTTACAAAATCATGTTTAAGTCAAAAATGCAAAACCATTAAGAATTCCTTATGTGGGCATTATCACGGTAATAAACATGGAATTGCTTTTAAATTAATGGTATTGAGTTTGAAAAATATCGTCTTTTTAGCATAATTATAGCTTACAACCATTGCCACGCAACCTGCGGTATGCCTATAAACGCATGATAAAAACTGTGGCGCTTGGTTTTACTGTAATATGTAATTAATGCCGGGGAATCTGATTTAAATGGCTATTTTGTTACAAATAAAAAGTGCTTGCAAAGGTTACGGGGAACAAATTTTACTGGATGAGGCCGATGCTTCCATCTCAGATAATGTCAAAGTTGGTTTCATTGGGCGTAATGGCGCAGGAAAAAGCACATTATTGCGAATTCTTTTGGGTGAAGAGGAATTAGATAATGGTGAAGTGGTTCGCCATCCAAATCTTCGTCTGGGTTATCTCAGGCAGCACGATCCATTTGTGCA
>DBCB01000145.1:243-24912 GCA_002303765.1 Planctomycetaceae bacterium UBA969 | reverse complement strand
GGTCAGTTTGAATTAAAAGGTTCCTATCTCGATGGGCCAATTTCTGCACTTTCGGGTGGTTGGCAAACTAGAGTTAAGCTTGCAAGTTTGCTGTTAATGGAACCAAATTTGCTTCTGCTTGACGAACCAACAAACTTCTTGGATTTACGCACCCAGATTCTTTTAGAACATTTTTTGGTCAACTACAAAGCTGCCTGCCTTATTGTTTCTCATGATCGCACCTTTCTTGGGGCAACCTGTGATCATACCTTGGATCTTTCTATGGGCAAACTTACAGCCTTCCCAGGCAAGGTTGATGCATACCTAGAGTTTCTTCAAGAAAAAAAGATGCACGAAGAGCGATCGAATCAAGCTGTGCTTGCGAAAATGAAACACTTAGAAGAATTTATTGCAAAAAATAAGGCACGTGCCAGTACTGCAACTTTGGCGAAATCTAAAGAAAAGCAACTCGGACGCCTAGAACTTACCAAAATCGAATCCGCTCAGCCCGTTGCAAGAATTCGCCCACCCCGAATTAGCCCCCGCAAAGGCCCTGCTTTACGATGCAAAAATCTTAGCATCGGCTATCCTGATCGAACCATAGCCTCTGATGTTAATATTGAAATTGACCACGGCATGCGCGTTGCAATTGTTGGGGATAACGGGCAGGGAAAAACCACTTTCCTGCGTACCTTGGTTGATTCACTGAAACCAGTTACAGGTGAAGTCCGTTGGGGGCATGGGTGTTCGATTGGTGTTTATGCACAACATGTTTACACCAGTCTTTCAGAAAAACAAACTGTTTTGGAATACCTTTACCAAAACGCCGCCAAGGGTAAAAAAGATCAGGACATCCTTGAAGTTGCTGGTTCGTTTTTATTCAGAGGTATGCATGTTAAAAAGCCAGTTTCTGTTCTCTCTGGTGGTGAACGTGCTAGGCTTTGCCTTGCGGGATTAATGTTGAGCGACTTGAACATTCTGATTCTTGATGAACCAGGAAATCACTTGGATGTTGATACGGTTGAATCCCTTGCAGAAGCTTTAACCAATTACGAAGGAACAGTAATTTTTACTAGCCATGATAGGCATTTCACCAAAACGGTTGCCACCAGCATCATTGAGGTTCGTGATAGTAGAGTGACTATTTACAGCGGCCAATATGATAATTATCTTTACAAAGTGAATAAGGAAATTGAAGCGGGCGAAAGAGAATTAGCTTCACAGAAGACTAAAATTCCTCAGGCAGTTGCTAAGCCTGTAAAGCCTGAAGTTGCAGTTCCGAAAAATGTTGATCGGGATCCTGCCAAGGAAATTAAGCTGGTTGAAAAGAGTATCGCACAACTTGATTCCCAGAAGCGAACCCTTAATGCACAGTTACCCAAGGTAACTGACATCGAGGAATTGGATCGGTTAGAAAAAGAGTTGGCTCAGGTAACTGAAAAGTTATCTGCTGCAGAGGATCTTTGGAGCCAGTTGAACGACGAGATTCAGGAACTCTAGGCTTTTTCTAAGTATTTAGCTGTAAACCGTTTCTGTTGGCGAATTCGCTGTTATCGTTTTGGGATTTTTAACATTCGTTGCGATTCTCAAAACTTTGCAAATAGATATTACCCAGCCTGTTGCATCAATTTCCCACCATCGGTGCCCATGGTACGCTGCTGCGGGCTGTGCATGGTGGTTGTTGTGCCAACCTTCGCCGAAGGTGACCAATGCGACCCACCACAAGTTGCGTGACTGATCGGACGTAGTGTAATTTCGATAACCCCAAATATGTGTCGCGGAATTTATTAGCCAAGTCATATGCCAGACCATTGCAGTTCGTAAACAAAAACCCCATAAAAAGCATGAAAGTCCGCCAAAGCCTAGAAGCGCAGCACCTAGCAGTATATTCCAAAAAATATAAGTGCGGTTGAAGAACACGCAGCAGCGGTCTTGAAGTAAATCTGGGGTGTATTTTGCAATTAGAATTGCATGAGTTTGTTTATTGCGGCGAGGTATTAACCATAGGAAATGCGACCATAAACTGCCATCGAGCGGTGAATGGGGGTCGCCCTGTTGGTCAGATCGTGCATGATGAATTCGATGGCTCATGGCCCAATCTAGTGGCCTGCCTTGCAATGCTAATGCGCCAGCTAGGTGGGCGAACCATTTAGCGATGGAGTTTAGTTTGAAACCACGGTGGGTAAGCATTCGGTGGTAGCAAAAAGTGATACCTATGCAGCCTGTGTAGCAATAGAGTGCGATCAAGCATGCTAGGCCTTGCCAAGAAAAGTAAAAAGGAGCAATCAATGCACCTATGTGGATTAATACAATTGCTCCAAAAGTGGGCCAATGAACCGGTCTGTTGAGGATTTTTACTTCAAAATATGAGGTTTCAATGTCCGAAGGCGAATCTGTGACGATTACATTCATCTTTTTACCTGGTGCCTTTTGGACTGAAATTGGTTTGCATTGCTTATAAACATTAGACCAAGGTATGGGAGTCTGGTGGGCAGGTCAACTAGAGTTTGGCTTTTGTGATGTTAAAGTAGCTATATTTCTAAGTTTCTAAGCTGGAGAGGTTAAAACCTAGCTATTCAATTAGGGAATTGGATTTAAGTCGAGTATTGGTGAAATCCGCTTGATTAAAGCTGATTTTAAGTGGAAAAGGAAATTACAGGGTACCAACAGACTTCAAACTACCGAATGCTGCCGCGAAGCGCATGCTATAAGACTCGGCCGATTTAGATGTAGAGAATCCGTCATTGTAGGTGAATCTTGGTTCGGAACAGTAGATTGACGGCATTACCAAGAGGGCGTAGAGTATGGTGTGGATTGTAATTTGCGTCCTACCGGATGAAGCGATTTCCGAAAGCTGATAACAGTTGGCCCCCTGCGAATCTCTGGTTCGCCAGTCGCTGGATACCAAAGTTCAAAATATTTTATCTGCTCTGAAGCCGATAGGGGTTCATGTTCCAATTGACGTTCATCTGGAAAAGATCAGTCGAAAAGATTGCTGCGGCATAAGGTGTGGCTTTGGAGCTAGCTGACATTGCAACTTTGATTTGATCCATGCATCAACGCAGAAGAAGGAGACTCAGTGTGATTTATAAACGACCGCTTATCGCATTGGCCGCCTGCTTGTCGCTCATGGCGACATTGGCTTTTTTGCACTCAGGCACTTCGACCTTGCAGTCTGCCGAAAAAAAGCCGGAAGCAAAAATAGCTGATGCAGACATTAAAACATTTGAATCTGTCATCAAGCCGTTTCTCGATACCCATTGTACTTCCTGCCATGGTTCAACAAAATCCAAAGGCGATGTAACACTTAACAATATTAGTGCGAAACTAGCCATTGGAAAAGACTTAGAGCTATGGAATTTAGTACTCAAGCAGGTGGTTTTGTCTGAAATGCCTCCCTCGAAGGAAAAACAACCCTCGGCGAGTGATGTGGGTAAGGTGATTGATTGGATCAACGCTGAACTGAACAAATCGGGCAATGCCACGAGCCTTTATCAAAAGCTTGAGCATCCAGATTATGGCAATCTGGTGAACCATGAAAAGTTGTTCAGCGGGGAGATCAAAACGAAGCCGTTTTCCCCAGCCCGCTTATGGAGAACAAGCCCAAATGTGTTCGATAATATTAAGTCCAACTACGGTGGCGATGCGAGAAGTATCAGGCAACCATTCCTTGTGGAAGACAGGAAAGGCATTAAGGAATATGCAAACCTCTTATTTGCGGATTCGGCGGTGGTCGATGTCTTGCTTGTAAATGCAGGATATTGTGCAGATCAGCTCATTCAAAAAGGGCAAATCTATAAGGACATCGCTTCGCAAAAAAGTGCACCCACCCGAGATCAACTAGAAGTCGCTGCGTCGCAACATTTCAAAAAGGTTGTCTTTCGCGATCCCACGAAAGAGGAGTTGAAAAATTACATCGCCCTGTTTACAGGATCCGCCAAAGAGGGGATCCATTCGGAAGCTTTAAGAGTCATGCTTATGGCGATCATGATGCATCCCGAATCGGTCTACAGAATTGAAATTGGCCTTGGAGAATCGGATACTTCTGGTCGCCGAATGCTCTCATCCACCGAACTCGCCTTTGCGATTTCTTATGCAATAACTGATCGTCACCCGGACAGCATTCTGCTTAAGGCTGCCGAATCAGGAAAGTTAAGAACCAAAGACGAAGTACACGCGCAGATCTCTCGGATGCTCGAGGATGAATCTATTGAGAAACCAAGAATACTTCGGTTTTTTCAGGAGTTCTTTGGATACAACCAAGCTCATATTGTTTTTAAGGATGAAGCCCGCTCCGGGGGTTTCAGCTATTACGGGGAAAACTATCCTGTTATCTATGAGCGTGATGCTGATTTTTTTGTGTTAAATATTCTTGAAAAGGACAAAGATGTTTTCAAGCAAATGCTGACATCGGACGAGTACTTTATTTTAAATCGGCAGACCTTCAGAAATACTGTCTTTGATTTTTACGAACAAAACAAGGAACTGATCGACAAGGGGCAGTTAACAGAAGAGAAGTCAAAGGAATTGCTGAAAAGACTGGGCCTGAAGAATTGGAAAGAACTCAACAAAAAATATTATCTACACGGTTTTGACAGGGGCTTTAATGGCAGTCCCGAGGTGATAAAGAAAATGGGGAAAGAGATTCCGACCGAGGGCAGGATAAACAACCGCAACAAAGACAAATCCTATCAGGTCATCAGCCAAGGCATGCATACGCTCTACCAGAAATACCCCATGGCGTATGATCTTAGGGACGGTGAACAGAATTTTCTCCTGCCTCAACCGTACAAAAGACCGAACCGAGCCGGCATGCTCACTCATCCCGCCTGGCTGATTGCACACTCTCTCAATGACATTTCCGACCCCATTCGTCGCGGCAAATGGATCAGACAACGCTTGTTGGCAGGTGTAGTTCTAGACGTACCCATCACCGTCGACGCTACCATTCCTGAGGATCATCATAAAACCCTAAGAGAGCGGTTGTCCGTTACCGAAGCGAAAGCCTGTTGGCGTTGTCACGAACAGATGAACCCTTTGGGTTACACTTTTGAGATATTCGACGACTTCGGACGCTTCCGCACGGAAGAGACTCTGGATAAATTGCCCATGGTGAAAGGCAAATTCCCAAGCAAGCCGGTCGATTCCCGTGGTGTGCTAGCGGGCACAGGTGAAAAAAATGCGGATGGGGATGTTAAAGATGCCTTAGAACTAATCCATAAGATGGCTAATTCGGACAAGGTTAGGCAGTCTATTATTCGACATGTGTTTAGATATTACATGGGTCGAAATGAAATGTTGTCCGACTCGATGACCTTAATCGCCGCCGACAAAGCCTACCTTGAAAGTGGTGGAAGCTTCAAGGCGCTTTTGACTTCTTTACTTACCTCCGACTCTTTCCTTTATCGAAAAACACTTACCAAAGAATAAGGTGCAAATCATGACACAATCACGTCGCAGCATTCTCAAAGGTATTTCCCTCGGAACCGGTGGGCTTCTCCTAACTCCTTTTTTACGACAGGTGGAATTGCATGCCGAGGGCAATGCTAAAAACTTGCCCAGTCGTTTTGTTTTTGTTGTGAAGAACAGCGGCATTTGGCCTTCGTCTATCACTCCCGAAGAATTCAAGCTTAGCGGAAATAATGCGATCAATTCATCGCTCACTAAGGCTGTACTGCCCCCTTCATTGAAGCCATTAGAGCCATTTCAAAACCAACTTTCCATTGTGCAGGGCCTCTCGGGGAAAATGTGTCGAGGCGGTCACACCAGTAATTTTGGAATGCTCGGCGTTTACATGGTCGGGACTGAATCGAATCCAGGCAACCCATTGCGGGCCACCGCAGATGCAGAATTGGCTAAATTGTATCCGGCACCCTTCAATCATGTGGGCTTAGCCGTTCGCGCAGATTGGGGATCAAATGCCTATGGTGGAACCATGTATCCCGGCATCTCGGCTGTGGGCCCGGGTAAAGAACTTCCATTTCAGGGCAGCCCCGATCTAGCCTTCGAACAACTTTTTGGCTCGGCGGTTTCCACATCGAAAGAGGGAGAGAAACGATTCATACTACAGAAAAATCTGCTCGATTTTATGGTCGAGGATATCAAGAAAGTTGAAAAGGCCATACCATCAACAGAAAAAATCAAGATGGATGCATATCTCAATTCGTTCGAGGAACTCCAAGTAAGGCACGCAAAACTTGCGGGGATGAAAAGCAAGATCAAAGATTGTGCGCCGAGGTTCACGGATAAGTTCACTTCACTCCTGGAGGAGTCTCGTCAAGAAGCCCATTGTGATTTGGCAGCCGCTGCTTTGATCGCCGGTCTGACCAACTGTGTTACCATCCGTTTAGACAATGCGAACACGGTCTACAAGGCTCTCGGTTTGACAAGAAATATTCATGGAATTGGACACGACGAAGGCAGCGATGGTAAAAATCAATCCGAGTGCCGCGATATTATTAGAAAGCACCATATGGATTTGATTGCTTCTATGGCGAAAAAACTAAAGGCCGTTCCAGAGGGCAACGGTAACATGCTGGATAACACCATGATTATCTACCTCAGCGATTCTTCTAATAAGCACCATGGAGATTGTTTGGAATGGCCTTACATAATCGTTGGAGGCTGTAGCGGCAAACTCAATATCCCTGGTCGTTATATACGTTACCCCAAGTATGGCGATAAGGGTTGTCGCACGATCGGCGACTGGTGGACTACGTTACTCAACGCCTATGGCAACCCAATCAAATACTATGGTAACGAAGATCTCGAGCTCAAGCAGGGTGGGTTGTCTCATGCCGGGCCCCTTGCAGAACTTATCACATGATCCCGTTCGAACGGAGTATGGTAACGGGCCTGCCTGTTTACCGATAAGGCATCATCCCTCTTCGAATTGCAGAAGAGAGTAAGGCAGGTCCAGCAAGTGCAGTCTGGCATGATCGAGGCCGATACTTCGAATGGATTGGACGCCTCTCTTGATGAGCACCTAGAGAGCTACGCCGGGGCAGTTGAGAAAAAGAAGGAGAAGATCAGTAAAGTTCTTCGGCAGGGGAAAGCCGTTATGCCTATGGACGCTATTAGCGCCCACACAAGCCGAGCGAACAGCCCTGGAGCAGAGTGACATCCTTCTCTGGGAGAACCCGAGGGGCGAGTTCTTAGACTTCCACAGCTTCCGAGCTTCATTCATCACCTCACTTGTCGAGGGTGGCGCAACAATCAAGCAAGTGCAGCTTCTCGCCCGGCAGAAGGACGCAACAACAACCCTTAAGCATTACATCAAATGTAAGAATAAGGCAGAGCTTGCGGGCGTGGTATCCGCTTTGCCTGCCCTGATGGTGAGCACCCCCCAGAATGAGAACAAAAAAGGCCACCAAAACATTCAAGGCCACCTAAAAGGCCACCAAAATCTAGAAACTTTGGGATATCTAGAGAGTTCACAAGAATCTCAAATAGTTTATCAGAGACGCAAGTCTTTGATAGTTCAGTAGTTCATGGGGTTTTACCGGGGGAAATTGGAAGTGCACTTGACGGGAATCGAACCTGTAACCTTCGGTTTCGTAGACCGATGCTCTATCCAGTTGAGCTACAAGTGCAACTTTTCCAATGATTTAAATATAGGACAGAAAAGCCCAGAAGTCAACGCAGTGGCTTTATATATATGCATGAAACCAGCGGTAAACGCTTGAAAAGTGAGTTAATAAGGGGTGATGACGATTCGGTAATTTGTATCGGTTGGAATGATTTTTAAGCTGCGCCCATTAGGTTCTTAGAAGAATTTCAGCCGGCTGATTTGCATCCATGTTTCTTATGTTGCATTGTTCTCTGAAGAATCACCTTTGTCATCAGGAGGATGCACCCGTGTTAGGTAAAAGAATCTTTTTAATTCCCGCGTTACTAGGCTTGATGAATTCAAGCACTGGTTATACTCAACAAATTCCATCAACCTTGGACCCCCAGGTTATTGGAAAATCATCTATTCAGTCTGCAGATGTCAAGGATCAAAACCTTGCCAACCAGATTGCAAAAAGACTGCAGGAAAGTGGTCTTCTATATGATTTTAAAATTGAAATCAAAGTTTCAGGTGGAAATGCAGAACTTGAAGGTGTGGTAGGTACCACCACCCAGAAAGATTCAGCACTAAGCGTTGCTAGGCAAACCAGTGGATTAATTCAAGTAGTTGATAAACTGCAGGTTCTTCCCGAACCTAGCGCTAATGTGATCATTCAATCCGCCCAAGTACCTATGCCCCAACCTTTTCCTGGTTCATCCGGGAACATGCAAATGAATTCGGGAATGAGGCCAATGTCTGCACCTGGTGCGGGCCAGATGATTCCAGAACCAATTCCCGTGGGCCAAAGTGGCGCATCGTATTCGTACGATATGAATCCGCCTAAGATGCCTCCCTATGCATGGCCAAGTTATGCCCCCCACAACAATTATTCTAGAGTTGGTTACCCCGAAGCTTACCCTGCAAGTGCATGGCCCTTCATTGGCCCCGTATACCCCTTCCCAAAGGTGCCTTTAGGCTGGCGCTCTGTAAAGTTGGAATGGGATGATGGCCACTGGTGGTTTAGCCAAACTGCGACCAAGCATAATTATTGGAAGTTGCGCTACTGGTAACGGATAGGCAAATAATAAAAAATAAAGAGAGCCATCCTTTTTAGGGTGGCTCTTTTCGTTTTCAAGGTTCATTAAAGAAGATTGTAGGGGTCGATATCAACAATCACTTCGAGGCCTGAAATGGGTTTCATTTTTCCGAGTGCGACTTGAATGAGTTGGTGTAGGACGGTGTGTTTTTCTGCATGAAGTTGTACATGGAAACGATGATATTCTTTGAGTTTAAAAACAGGAGCTTCCGTGGGGCCAAGTATTTTAAGCTTTCCAGAGCCTTTTATTTCGGTTGTTGCAAGACGAAGTTGCTCACCTAATTCATCAGAAAAAGTGGCAGCAGCTTCCGCAGATTTTGAACGGATTACGATCCGTGCCAACCTGCAAAATGGTGGAAAGAACAGTGATTGACGGTGCTTTATTTCTTCGTCAACAAAAGAAATAAAATCGTGTTTTGCAGCAGAAACAATAGCAGGATGCTCTGGGTAATAGGTTTGGAAATAGACCATTCCGGGTTTATCCCCTCTTCCTGTTCTTCCTGCAACCTGAGAGAGAAGTTGAAATGTTCTTTCGGATGCGCGAAAATCAGGAATGTGAATGCCTGTATCCGGATTGATCACCCCCACCAATAGTACATTGGGGAAGTCCAACCCCTTTGCAATCATCTGGGTACCCACAAGAATATTAATTAGACCTTCTCGAAAGGCGTTGAGAATATACTCATGGCTTCCTGGTTTTGTGGTTGAATCAGAATCCATCCGCCTGATCACTTTGTCAGGAAACAGTTTGGCGATTTCTTCTTCGAGTTTTTCGGTACCCATTCCCTTGAATTGTATAGTTTCAGTTTTACAAGTTTCGCATCTGGTTGCAGGCTTTTTCTCATCCCCACAGTGATGGCACAGGAGTATATTTTTTCGTTTGTGGAAAGTCATCGCGAGGTCGCAGTGCTTGCAATTTTCGACGGTTTTGCAGGTGGGGCATTGGATGAAGGTATGAAAGCCCCTGCGGTTGAGAAAAAGCATAACCTGCCCGTTTTGGCTAAGGGCGCGTTTCATGCCTTTTTGGAGATCTTCGCTGATCATTCCGCGAAGAGTGGGAGAGGCTGGAGGGGATGTTTTCATGTCAACAAGGTAAACTGGTGGCATGGGCAGATCGCGAACTCGTTTTGAGAGGGTAAGCATTTTGTAGTTGTTTTTGCAGGCGTTGTGCCAACTTTCAAAGGAAGGGGTTGCAGAGCCCAAAACAATAGGGATATCAAGCATCCGGGCGCGTTTTACTGCAATATCCCTGCCATGATATCTTGGCGTGTTATCTTGTTTGAATGAGTTTTCATGCTCTTCATCAATAACGATCAGGCCGAGATTTGGGCATGGCGCAAAAACCGTACTTCTGGGGCCGATCACTACATCCACTTTTCCTTCTGCTACCAACTTCCAATTTTTACCGCGCTCTGCTTCTCTCAAGTTGCTGTGAAGCACAACGATTTTCGAAAACCGTTTTTTGAACCGATATACCGTTTGGGGGGTAAGGCTGATTTCAGGAACCATAATGATGGCTTGTCTACCATTTTTTATGGTAGCTTCGATGGCTTCGAGATACACCTCGGTTTTGCCGCTTCCAGTAACACCATGTAAAAGGAAAGTGCAAAACTTACCCAAATGAACTTGATCTGTGATGGTTTTGGAAACAGAGATTTGTTCATCATTCAAATGGATGGAAGGATCCAAGGGAATTGTTTGCAAAGCGCCAAAAAAAGCTTGATCTTCATCAATTGCAGTTTTTATTAACCAATCTGTTTCAACGAGGCGATTAACCACACTTGGATTGCAGCTTTATTTTATGCAAAGATCTTTGATGGAAATGGGGTGGTGCAGGTGAAGTTGTTCAAAGATGCGGGTTTGTTGGAGGCTGAATTTTTTAGTTGCTGAAGACATGCGAAATTTTTCGCTGAAATCCACAATGAAAACTTTGGGAGTGGTCGCACCAGATCGTACCCAGGCAGGGACCACTGCCTGAAGTACCTGCCCCCAGCCGCACAAATAATAATCTGCTATCCATTTCGTGAATTCCAGTAGATGTGCGGAAACCAAAGGTTCTTCATCCATGATGGCAAAGATTGATTTTAATTTAGGATCAGCAGGAATATGTTTGGTTTCTACGCAAAATCCAATGGTGGGCTTATTGCCTTTGCCCAACGGCACCTTAACCCGTTTGCCCTTTCCAATGGCGTCAAAAAGGTCATTTGGGATGATATAGGAGAAAGGTTTTCGCAACGGACGATCGAAAACGATGTCCGCAACAAAAACCAAATTATCTTGGACTAAATTGTCCATGTGAAAATAAACACCACGGATGCCAAAGTTATGTAGAACAATGGCATTCTCTCAAATATTTGCACTTAGGCAAACACCGCAGCAATATTTTTTGATTGGAACCAAAATTAAATCGAAATATCTGAACCACGTAAAGTGTGGGTTTCAGCACGATTGAGGTCTGCCAATTTTTGCCTTTTTACCTTGTCAAGCGAAACAAAAGCATCTGTTTCCGGGTCATGACCCATAACTTCGCCAGTTTCTAGTTGGTAGACCCACGAGTGAACTCGGAGTTGGTTTTTAACCAAGGCATCTTTAACAGAAGGGAATGTTTTTAAATTTTCTACTTGTTGCAAAACATTTCGTTCGATGGTGTAGTTTAGGAGATTATCTCCTGATAACTCATTTAATTTTGCGCGGACACTATCAGCGATAGGTGTGGCGTAGCTTAGCCACTTGGTCACTGCGGGCATGACATCATTATTAGATAAACCCATAATGCTTTGTATAAGTCCATTCATTGCACCGCATTTGGAATGTCCGCAAAGAATAATGTCACGGATACCCAAGTGCTTGATTGCGTATTCGACAGTAGCTTCTTCAGCTCCTGAAAAATGGTTGTGTGGGGGGACTAAATTCCCTGCATTTCGAAGGATAAATAACTCCCCGGGTTCAGTCTGGGTTAAAAGGTTTGGATTAATTCTTGAATCTGAGCAAGTTATAAAAAGAGCAAGCGGACTTTGACCTTTTCCTAGTTTTTGAAAAAGTTCTTCTTTTTCAGCAAAAACTCGTTTTTGAAAGCCAAAAACACCTTCAATTATTCTTGTCATTATAGTAAATCCTGATTATAAATGGCCTTATTGACTATATCCGAATTTATAGTCACTATAAGTAAAGAGTTTCAATGAAAGTTACAACAATTAAATAAATAAATGTTAAATATAAATATGTTGTACATAAAATCATAATAGCTTACTTTTAAAAAAATATAGACAGTTCAAAAAGTTTCAAAAGGTATTAAGGAATGAGTGATCAAATTTCAAGTTGCCCGACTCAAGAAGAGCTCAGAAAATGTGTTTATAATCAGTTATCTGCCAATGAAATTGAGGCTCTTAAGTCGCATGTGAAAATGTGCCCTAAATGCAGGGTTTCATTTACTGCAGTTCTTAAAGAAAAAGTCGGTCAGGAGAATCAGGGGATTGGCCCAATACCATCTGGAACCAATGCGGATGCGAATGCATCATCCAATGCTCCTGTAGTAGCGATGCAAAAACCGGAAAATGTGGCGCAGCAAAAAACAGATCATCCCTTGTATTCGACCCAGCAAAAAGTCATAACCCCACAACTAAAACCAGCATATGCATTTCTTGAGCCCCCGACTAAACCGGGTGGTATTGGTTGCTTGGGTGATTATGAGTTGATTCGCGTGCTGGGTGAAGGTGGAATGGGGATTGTTTTTGAAGCTGACGATAAAAGGTTAGGTAGAAAAGTTGCTTTAAAAGTACTTCGACCCGAATTAACTGATGAATCATTTCGCCAGAGATTCGAGCGAGAAGGGAAGATTTCAAGCAGCATACAAGATGATAACATTTGTTTAGTGTATCAGGTTGGTGTTCATAATTCCGTTTCCTACATGGCGATGGAGTTTTTGAAAGGCGAAGACCTTGACGAGAAATTGAAACGTGATGGCTGGTTGCCAATTCCTGTAGTGTTTAAAATAGCCAAACAAATGGCGTTGGGCCTTGCAGTTGCGCACGAGAAAAAATTGATTCATAGGGATATCAAGCCTGCCAATGTATGGCTTGAAGCTGGTGGCTCCGGTGGTGATTTTAAAAGGGTAAAGCTATTAGACTTCGGGCTTGCAAAGTCGACCGAAGTGGAAAGTACACTCACTGCAAAAGGGATGATAGTTGGGACCCCTAATTACATGGCACCCGAGCAGATTTGCGGCGAACCCTTGGACGAAAGAGCTGATTTGTTTAGTTTGGGTTGCGTTATGTATCGTATGTTATCCGGTAAAATTCCATTTGAAAAAGAAAATACTTTGGCTGTTCTTCATGCTGTGGTTGAATCTGAAATTCCATCTCTTAATGATTTGGACCAAAAGCTTCCAAAAGAAGTGTATGGGTTGATGACCAAATTACTTTCCAAGGATCCCTCGGATAGGCCAGCCACAGCAAGAAAAGTTGTGGCCATGATTGAAGCTATTGAAAGCAATGGATTGGAAAACCATAGCAGCAAGGTGCTGAGTTCAATGCTGTTCAAAGCTCCTGAGATTCAAATGCGTAAGAAGTCGAAGATTCCCATAGGCGCAATTATTGGCGCTGGCGTTATTTTGCTTGCGGCTATAATCGGAGTTATACTTTTGGTTTCTAAATTTTTCGACGGTGTAAAAAATTAGAGCCCCGTTGGGTTTTTGAGATAATCTTTTAATTTAATTCTTTCTTAAACTTTTGAGATCACCTGTGATTGAATATGACCGTTATAGTTGGTGGCGAGTTATTTTCTCGTTTGAAGGTTCAGTGCTTCCGCATGTGTTGGGGCGGGACGGGCTTTTGACCACATTTAGTATTTTGGTTTGCGGAACTAATGATTATGTATTTAGACTTTTCGATGAGAGGCTTCCAAAACTAAATCCGATTGGGCATACGATTTTAGGCACATCCCTTGGCTTGCTTATTGTTTTTCGGACAAATTCATCCAATGCGCGTTATTGGGAAGGTCGTTCCCATTGGGGAATGATGGTAAATACTTGTCGTAGTTTGGCACGGATGGCAAAAATATATGGATCCAATGCAAGTGAGTTCGCAACCATGCTTACTGCATATGTTGTGTGTGTTAAAGAAAATTTGCGTGGAACAAAAAACTTCAATATGCTTTCCTCCTTATTAAGTGGCAGGCAATACGAAAAAATGATTGCTGCAAATAACCCACCGTCGATGATTGCCACTTATCTAAGTGGGTTAATTAAAAAAGAAATAGATAAAGGGGATATTCCGATTCAAATTATTGAGCGCATGGAAGAGCAAGTGATAAAGTTGCTGGATGCGCAAGGTGGGTGCGAAAAAATCCTAAAGACTCCTTTACCTTTTGTCTATGCCTCGTTAATCAAGCAAGTGTTGTTTGTATATCTTTATACCCTCCCCTTTGTTTTGGCAACAGATATGGATTGGGCAACTCCTTTGGTTGTGGCCGTGGTTGGTTTTGGTATGTTTGGAATTGAAGAGGCTGGCGTAGAAATTGAAAACCCATTTGGAATGCAAATGAACGATTTGCCCCTCGAAAAAATTTGCGAGACTATTTCTAAGGATGTTGCTGATATATCCAAATTGTAGGTTTTATTGTTGTAAATCTTCCCAAAGGCTTTCTCTTAATTCTGTGGGGAGATTGTGAGATTCTGCTAAGAATTGGTTTGAGGACAGGGAGAATTTTGCAGGTGTTCTTCCATCTTTAAGAATCATTTTTGCTTCTTCATCAAGAAAAAAACGAATCCAAAGAGAATTTCCCAAGGAAAGATCTTCTGGCCTTTTCGTGGTGAGGTCGCAAGGAATACTCTTGTTTAAAATTAACCTTAGGTTGTCTCCCCGAAAATCTTTGAGTGAAAATATAGAACTATTAATCGTATGCGGTGGGCTTTGTGTGTCTAAAAGGAATGCTGCTTGTAGAGTATTTGCTTCTGGTATAAGTCGATTGTAAACATTCAATTCGTTTTGCATAACTTTAGGGTCGGTAATTTTTGTGAGTCTGAATATTTCTTGAACCCGAAACCATAAGGTTTGCCTGTTTTCAAAAACAAGTGAAATAGAAGAGCCTAGTCTGACCTTTCGATATTTTTCGATGTAACGGATATGGCTTTCAAAGAATTTTTTTCGTTGGGATTCAAAATCATCCAATGGAAGAATATCTTTTAATTCCAACTTTTGCATAAGCAACAGCCTTTTATCTGATGGGAAAACCGCTAGTTTAGGACTCTTCTTGCAACAAAGGTTTATTTGCATCAATGCCAAACCATAAGGCCGCTCCAACCATGTAAACAAGGCCAAACATGATTAGATTGAATTGGTAGCCATCGAGTTGAGCTGCTGCTAATTCATTACCAATTAATTTAGAAGAGTTATCAATAGCGTTTTCAATTCGGAAATTAGTTTTAGACCATTCGAGTATTTTTCCAGTTAAAATAGTTACAACAAACCCTCCTAAATTTCCGATCATATTCATGGTACCAGAAACGATTGCGGCATGTTTTTGACCAATATCCTGACAGGTAGCCCAGGTGGCCCCCATTGTTAAATCATTACAAAAACCTGCAAAAGCAATACTGATTGCGAAGAACATAGCATCTTTCTGATTCAAGAAATAAAGCGCTGAAAAATAGCATAAGCCACAAGCGATATTTCCAAAAACTGCAGGGGTTCGCCTGGCCCAAGTTCTTGATTTTCCTTGTCTTAAAAACCAGTCGGTTGCAAAGCCACCGATAAAACAGCCAAAGGCCCCTAAAAGCAGTGGGCCACCTTTGTAAAGCGCACCGAGCCAATCTTCAGCCTTTACCTGAAATTGTTCGCTCATAATTGCTGGTAAATAGTTAAGATTGAAATACCATCCGAAATTTAAACAGAAGTACATCGCACATAAAAACACCATGTTTCTGCTAGCAAAAAGTTTTCCCCATGGAATGTGGGCGTGGGCTTGTTCAGTTTCACCAACTTTATCCTTGAGGATAAGTTCTTTTTCAGCATCATTCACTGCGGGGTGTTCATTCGGGTTGTTTTTAAATATTCGTGCGAAAGCGAAGCACCAAAGAATGCCAACCGCACCAAAGAAAAAGAAAACGATGCGCCATGAAATCTCAAGCTTGATAACGAAAATGAGCCAAAGTAAAGGAGTTAACCCGCCCATGATTCGTGCAGATGTCCAGACTAATCCTTGTGCAAAACCGCGTTCAGTTACTGGGAGCCAGTTATGAAGTGCACGGGTAATATTTGGGTATGCCCCCGCTTCGCCTATTCCAAATAAAAACCTTACAACTATCAGCATTCCAAAGCCAAATGTGAACCAAGTGCCAAAGGCAAGTCCTGCGAGACCAGAGATTGCGGTAAAGGCCGACCACCAAATTACAATTCGAATTAAAGTTGTTTTCGGGCCGAATACATCTCCCAAATACCCTGTTGGTATTTCAAAAAGTGCATACGCCAGATTAAAGGCAGCCATGGCCCATGCCATTTGGCTTATATCGGTGAACCCAAAGCTTTGTTGGATTTGTACTTGTGCGTTGGGGAATGCAGCACGATCAAGGTAGGTGATCATGGAAAGAAAACAAACTAAACCAAGAATCAGGTGTCTGACCTTTGTTGGTTGCTGGTTATCAGTATTCATATTTTTATAGGTGCCATTTGGTTTAATTAACTATGGGGCCGATTCTTAGAAAACAAATGCTTAATCAACTTTATGTGATTGGCAAGAAAAGTATTGTGCACGAAATCGTTGAAAATTTCACTATGAAAGTTAGCAAAAGATTAAAGCTTTAGTTGCAATGGCAGATGTGCTTAAACTGAAAAGTTATACAGCGTTTAATTAGTCGGTTTCCGTAGTTCAAGCTTCATGGACTTTTCTGTGCCAACGATTGCGATAAGTAATTCTTCGTTGGTTTGAGGAAGAGGAATTTGCACTAAAGGGCGCGGGCTTTTTGAATCGCTTATACTAACGGATTTAGTACCCGGAATTTGAATGGGCGGCGAAGTCTCGCCCGGTTTTATTAGGTATGGGCGGTCTCGAAGTAATTGCCCGTTGAAAATGCTTTTTACTTGAACTAGTACCGGAATAGGTGTTTCGTTTTTAAAAGTAATGGGTGAGACCGTTGCTGGGGGCGATTGGCCCGTGCTGATTAAAATGAGCAAAGATAAAGTTGCAGATAATATCAACGAAACCTCTTTTTAGATTAAGTAATGAGAACCTATAGAAAAAGACGCAAGAATGATGAAAACTTGCGTCTTTATTTAAGTCTATTGACTATATAGCTTTATATTACTTCTTTCATTGGGGTTTCAGCGATTAAGTGCTGTGGTCTTCCCGTTTGATCTAAAAGTGTGTGATACATCGGGTCAAGGCCGATGTTATGGTAAAGGGTTGCAAATACCTCGCCAAAAGTAACAGGACGGTCTTTGGCATGCTCGCCTAATCTATTAGTAGAGCCAATAACCTGACCGGTTTTCATGCCGCCACCAAACATAATGGCTGAGCTGACCTGAGGCCAGTGATCTCGGCCTGCATCTTTGTTGATTCGAGGGGTTCGACCAAATTCACCCCAAGCAATTACAGTCACATCATCAAGAATACCACGGTATTCAAGGTCATCCATTAAAGCTGTTAAACCTTGATCAAGCTTGGGTCCATGATCACGAACCAGATCGAAATTTTTGCTATGGGAATCCCATCTACCGTAAGAAAGGCTTACAACCCTACAACCAGCTTCGACAAGCCTTCTTGCGGTAAGAAGATGGTCATTAACAGTGGGCGCCCCATCGAACTGGAACTTGTAAGGTTTGCCATCGCCATAGCGATCACGAACTTTGGTAGATTCTTTAGTAATATCCAAAGCGTCGAGAAGTTTGCTAGAAGTAAGAACATCAAGGGCTTTGGACTGCGCAGAATCAAGGCCTTCAATATTACCACCGTGGTCTAAGTTGCGTTTGAGATTATCAAAGCTTTTCAATAAAGAGCGCCTATCCCCCAAGCTGGTAAGGTTTGCATTTTTAATAAGGAGATCTTTCATACCCGGGCCTTCAGGCCTAAAGCACTTGTAAGCAGCTCCTAGGAATCCTGATGTACCTGGGTCTGACCAAGGCATATGCTTTGTATCAGCTGCAAGGCCAACAAAGGCAGGCACGGAAGGATCTACAGGCCCTTGGATTTTGGCGGAAGCAGCACCAATACTTGGTCTGCCGCCAATTCCTGAAAGGGAATTTTTTACCCAGCCAGACATGCACTGTATTGCATCATGGCCTCCTTGGGCGCCAACAATAGAGCGAACAACCACACAATTGTGCATTCTGGAGGCAATTAGCGGAAATGTTTCGCCAATTTGAATACCAGGCACGGATGTTGCGATAGGCTTGAATTCGCCTCGGATTTCGACAGGGGCATCGGGCTTTAAATCCCACATATCTTGGTGGGGAGGGCCACCACCCAAAAACACATTGATGATTGCTTTATGGCCTAAGCCACCTGATTTTAAATTGGTAGTATCAGTTTTGGCGGCTAAGATTTGAGCTAATCCCAAGCTGTGCCCAGCAAAAGACATACCCCCGATTTTAAGAAAATCTCTTCGTATCAAGCCATCACAAAGATTACTTTTTTTTCCATACAAGGTTATCATGGGTCGCCCCTATTTCTTTTGCCTGCAGGTAGGAATTACATATGGTTAACAGATTAACCCATATCTATTATCATGTCAACGATTTAGAATGTTTAGTTAATTATTGATATATTTTGAATTTTGTCCTGCAAATGCTGTAATAATAAATAAAGTTGTGTTGGATCGTATGTTAAGATCACCTATTTTAGCTATTTGTATGGTTTTTATCGGAACTAATTAGATTATGTTGACTGCCAGAATTATTCCTTGTTTAGATGTGGACCGAGGACGAGTTGTTAAAGGCGTTAACTTCTTGAATCTTCGTGATGCTGGCGACCCGGTAGAGGTTGCCAGAAATTATGAAGAACAGGGTGCGGATGAACTCGTTTTTTTAGACATCTCTGCGACTCATGAAGGTCGAGCTATTATGCTCGATATCGTTAAGCGTGTTTCAGAGCAAATCTTTATGCCTTTTACTGTAGGTGGAGGAATCCGATCGCTTGAAGATGCGACTACGCTTATTCAAGCTGGGGCTGAAAAAGTTAGTATAAATTCTGCTGCAGTGAAAGACCCCGAAATCATCCGACAAATATCTGGTAGGTTTGGAAGGTGTGCTACGGTAGTCAATATTGACCCTAAGCGTGTCTTTAAAGATAATAAAGAAGTATGGGAGGTTCACATCCAGGGGGGCCGGAAACCTACGGGTTTAGAAGCTGTTAGCTGGGCTCGGGAAGTCGAACGTCTGGGGGCAGGCGAAATAGTTTTAACTTCTATGGATGCAGATGGCACCAAAAACGGGTATGATATCGAAATGACACGGGCCGTTGCCGAGGCAGTGGGTATTCCTGTGGTTGCAAGTGGCGGGGCGGGTTCCCCCGAACACTTGAAGGAAGTTTTAACTATTGGTAAAGCAAATGCAGCTTTGGCCGCTAGTATTTTCCATTACAATGAGCATGGGATTCAAGATACCAAAAAGTTTCTAGCTTGTGCTGGTGTTCGTGTAAGATTAATTTAAATTCGATCTTTAATTTAAAGTATGGAGATATAGCAATGGCATCTACTGATACAGGTTCACACGCTAAAGAAGCAATTACAACTCCAATTAGTGCACCTGTGCATGCTGTGCCAGATGCAACTAAAGAGCCCGAAGTAAATAAGATTTTTAGATTGGCCATGAAGCTTGAAGCTTCGGATGTTCATCTTAAAGTTGGTTGCCCTCCGATGATGCGAATACGAGGGGATATTACCCGTATGGAGATGCGCCCTCTTAGCCAGCAAGATATGGAAAAGCTTTTGCTACCTTTATTAGAGCCTAAAAAGCGTAAAATTTTAGATGATGAGGGCGGGGTCGATTACTCCTATGTTATTGGTGCGGATGAATGCAGATTCCGAGTTAGTCTTTTCAGGCAGAGAAGCCGACTCTCTTTAGTGGCTCGTAGAGTGAATAACTCCATTCCTAATTTTAAATCTTTGGGACTTCCCCCTATTATTGAAAAGCTTTGTAAATTCAGTGAAGGATTGGTTGTTGTTGCGGGGGTTACTGGGAGTGGGAAAAGTACCTCAATTGCCTCTATGTTAGATTTTGTTGCAGAAGCAGAACCTTTGCATATTTTAACATGCGAAGACCCTATTGAATTCACTTTTAGCGACAAAAAAGCGTATTTCAATCAGCGCGAAATCGGCCTTGATTGCATGGATTGGCATAAAGCTTTGAAGGATGCTGTTAGGCAAGATCCCGATGTTATCCTTGTGGGCGAATTGCGCGATGTTGAAACCTTTGAAGCTGCAATTCATGCTGCAGAAACAGGCCACTTGGTGTTTGGAACCATCCACGCGGCTTCTTCAGGTACTACGATCAATCGTATTCTTGACCTCTTCCCACCCGAAAAACATAGCGCAGTCAGGCAGGGCCTTGCCAATAATCTCAAAGCGGTTATTGCTCAAAAATTAGTCAAAGGACTTAAAAAAGGCAGGGTTCCAACCAATGAAATCATGATCGTTAACCCGACAATTCGTAAACTGATTATTGATTCTGAAGATAGTAAAATCCCTGATGCGATTCGAATTGGATATCAAGAGGGGATGCAGGACTTCACTGAAAGCCTTAGGCAGCTTGTTGAAAATGGTGACATCGATAAAGCAACTGCCCTTGAGTATGCACCGAACCCAGAACAGTTGAAAATGGCATTTAAAGGAATTCGGGTTGCTGCACCTGGGATTCTTTAATCATCTGATTTTATACCCTAGACAAAACTAATGACCAGCCCGTTAGTTTTGACTAAGAGAATTTTACCTGATGATTGATACTTTTAATTTGATCCAACTTTGGGCAAGTCCGTTCCCTAGGGGTGAAGGTTTTTATTTCGACCTTTATTCTTTTGGATTCTTCATCGCTATTTATGTTGCTTGGATTCATTTGGCCTCCTGGGTTGATGAAGATTCCGCTGATGTTGGTATAGATGCAAGTTTTTGGAATATGATTGTTATTTGCGGCGCACTTGTTGGCGGATTGGTGTTTTGGAGTTCCCCCAAACCTTTTT
The DNA here is from genome assembly GCA_002303765.1 of Planctomycetaceae bacterium UBA969. Taxonomy (GTDB): domain Bacteria; phylum Planctomycetota; class Planctomycetia; order Gemmatales; family Gemmataceae; genus UBA969. The sequence goes on along the minus strand of DBCB01000145.1, from coordinate 4,123 downwards.
TGTCTTTTATAGGCTTGATTTTGGGCGCTTTTGTACCGGTTGTTCTCTATATAACCGCTAGAAATGCTGTAGTGGCCGAAGATAAAAAGCTATTTACCCCTGACCACTTAAAATCTCTCGCTGAAAAATATCTCAAAATTAGATTTGATTCCGAAGGCATTAAAGAATCGAAAAATATCCCTATCCGATTTATTGGCAAAAGTGAGGATAAAAACAAACCGGGTGGTGATAGTAAAATATCGCGTGTAGAAGATTCTGAATACTATCAAGTTGCGCTTGAAGTGATTTATGAGGCTTTTCAAATGCGCGCAACCGATGTTCATTTAGAGCCAGGGAAGGATGAAATGTCGGTTCGGTTTCGTATCGATGGCATCATGAATCAGAGGGAATCCTTGACCAGGCAAACGGGAGATGCCATGGTTAATATTTTAAAGGTTCTAGCGAATCTTGATATTTCTGAAAAACGAAAGCCTCAAGACGGAAGCTTTTCTGCTGAGATATTGGATCAACCCGATGACGACCAAGATGCGCCCAAGAAAAAATCTAAAAAACCTACGATTCTTGACTTTCGTGTTGCTACTGCGGGTAGTGTCGCTGGAGAAAAGATGGTGCTTAGAATTTTGGACGGTTCCAAATCAATGGGCAGTTTGAAAAAGCTTGGAATGCGCGACAAGCTGAAAGATCAAATCGAGGCAATTGTGAACCAGCCTCACGGAATGCTTATTGTTTGCGGGCCCACCGGTGCTGGAAAAAGCACAACCCTTTATGCTTGCCTTTCAGAAATTGATCGTTTTCAGAAAAATGTTATTACGCTAGAAAATCCTGTTGAATATCAGATTGAAAATGTAACTCAAATCGAAATCAATCCGAAAGCAGGGAAAACTTTTGCTTCCGAACTACGCAGTATCCTTAGGCAGGATCCTGATGTTATTTATGTCGGTGAAATTCGTGACAAGGAAACCGCTGAAATTTCATGCCAGGCTGCGCAAACAGGGCATATGGTTTTCACAACTGTTCATGCAAACGATTCTGTTACCGCTTTTGGAAGGCTTCTTGATCTGGGGGTTGCCCCTTTTATGATTGCAAATTCGGTAAGTGCAATTTTGTCTCAGCGGTTGGTGAGGATACTTTGTCCTGAATGCAAAGTGAAATATCGGCCGAATCCTGAGATCCTTAAAAAGTTTAATCTTTCTCCAGACAAATATGAGTTCTTTTACAAATCTAAATCTGAAGTCAAGCCTGATGAAAAGGATGATTCTCCTCCTTGTAGTAATTGTAGTGGAACGGGTTTTCGCGGTCGTTCCGGAGTTTACGAGTTGCTTGTGCTTAATGAAAATATCAAAAATCTAATCCGCGATAATCCTAGTGTTGGCGCGATTAGAGAAGAGGCGGTTAGAACGGGAATGAAATACTTGCAAGAAGATGGGCTTCGTCAGGTTGTTGCAGGAAATACTTCGATTCAAGAAATTTTAAGGGTTTGTAAGTAAATTCTTTTCTAGATCATAATATTGGTAGGAATCAGATGCTGCTTTTTACAACTTTTTTATTGATGCTGATCGTTTCATATGCCTTTTATCAAGAGGGGCTCTTTATTGCTTTTTGTAATTTTGTAAACATATTGTTGGCTTTTGTTTTTGTCGTGGGGTTCTATGAGCCATCTGCTGAATTTCTTGAAATTCATTTAAAGGATAGCATTCTAGAAGGGTTTGAAGATGCCATCGCTATGGTGGGTATATTTTTAGTGTCTTTCGGGGCATTAAAAATTATCGCCCTGCAGTTGGCCCCTTCGGTAATTTCTTATCATCGTTTAGTGCACAATCTTGCTGGAGCTATGATCGGCCTTTTTGCAGGCTATTTTATTTCTGGGTTTCTTTGGTGCGTAATGCAGACCTTACCTTGGCAGGAAAAATTCATGGGTTTTGATACACGGTCTACAAAAAAAATTGCCTCATCCGTTTTTCTTAGGCCGGATCGTGTTTGGCTTGCTTCAATGCGTAAATTTTCGAAAGGTGCTTTTAAAACAAATAAAATTTTTGACTACAGCGCTTCTTTTGAGGTTCGTTATCAGCGCTACCGTAGAGTTTCTGCGGGCAGGGAAATGCCACAGATTTATCTTGGGGATATTGATTTCAACACAACTGAAGAACCCCAATAGGACTAGCACTTTACTTGCTGTTTAGCGCTTTACCTCAGGTTGTCCAAGGTATTTTTTCTTAGGCGGACTTTTATTTGTGATTAAACAGCGCTGTTTTCAACTGTGTTTAAAATAAAATCACTTATAATCTTCGCTATTAATTCTGGCGATTGAATGAAGGCCAAATGGCCCAATCCGCCAAGAATATGCATTTCCGATTTGCTGCTTACATCTTGCAATTGGGCGAAGTTTTCTTGGCTTAAAAGTATATCTTTCTGACCCTTTAGAAATAGTGAGGGGACTGCAATTTTTCTTCTGCAATTACTAAGGTCGAAATGTTTTAAAATCCTTAATCGGCTGCGAATGACTGCTTGGTCAGTTGACCAGCAGACCCGAGCAATGGAATCGATTTGTTCGTTTGAGAAAGTTTTGCCTCCAAGAAATAAGCGGAAGAACTGATTTACCAATGGGTTGGTGTCGGGTAATTGGTAATAGGAGAGTATAAGTGCGGCGAGTCGTTGAATCATTCCGCGTTCAAATTTGGAACCCGTACCTTGGGTAATAACAGAGCCTAGTTTATAAGGGTGGCTTAGAGCGTATTTGAGGGCTAGAGCACCTCCGAAAGAGGCCCCGAAAAGGTTTGGTTTTTCGAGGTTCCAAAACTCTAGGAGTTCATCTAGATCTTGTTCGAAATCGGAAAACGAAATGCTGTTTCGAACCGAGAAAAAATTGTCTTCCCCTTGATACTGGTAACTATGAACCTTAAACGATTTTGAAAGCTCACGGATTACGGGCCCTAATAATTCAAAGCCCCCTGCAATTCCAGGTAGTATCACAAGTGGAGGGCCTTGCCCCCATGTGGCTGTTCGAGCTGTGTAATTGCTTAAACTTACAAAATCCATTTGGTCCGGAGTTGGGCACAGCGAAGTGAAAATGCTATTCCATGCAGCAGTAGAAATCACAAGAAATTCCCTTGGATATTTCCCAAAATTATAAGCAAAATAGATAGGCTAACCATGCCTAGCTATTAAAGTTAATAGCAATAATCATGCCATAGTTTTTAATTGTTCAGAATATTAATAAGGTAAGTTGGTTTTCAACAACTTTCGTTAATCCTGCGATTCACTTAAAGTGTCGTAAGTAAGGGGTTTCTTGTTTTTCTACCTAAGCTAAATGAAAATTAAATGAATTTAGAAGCATTTTTCCTTCGCCTGCAAAACAGGAATAAAATCAACGAAAAAGTGACGAAAATCGTATTGGTTTAGGGCCTCCGTGTTGTTTTCGTTAATTTTCGTTAAAAAGTCAAAACAATTAACACCTCAAGAAATAACTCTGTACTATGGATATGTTGTTATTTGTTTTGTTGTCTGATTTTTAAATTATATTTTTGATGAGGTTTGTTTTTGTTCTCTCCAAAATTTTTACTTTGGGCCTTTTTTAGAGAAGCTAAGGTGCACAACCGAACCCTTGTCGTAATGGGCTCTTTTCTAGCGATGGTTTTTTCTTTCGCAGTTGTTTTCTATAGTTGGTCCTTTCCGGAGGTCGGGGTTCGTACTGCTTTTTCTCTCGATATTTTATATTTCCAAAAAGAAAACCTTTCAAACTCCGACCAAGATTTGCCACAACCCGGTGATAAAATTACCGCTTTAAATGGAAATACCATTTTTAGTTGGCCTCAATTTTTAAGGACAGTACAGCAATTGCCTTTCCGTGATTCTGCAGATGGGGTTCCTAATACCGTTCGCT
>DBCB01000145.1:0-182 GCA_002303765.1 Planctomycetaceae bacterium UBA969 | reverse complement strand
TTGGAAAATATGATCCCTTCTTTTCTCTGGCTAGTATTAAAGATGGCAATGGTTTTTGCAGGAGGATTGATTTTGTGGTGGAAGCCCACTGATGACTCTGCAAGGCAATTTTTTATACTTGGGCTTGTTTCCCTTGTGGCTTATATGGGCGGTTACCATTGGTGGCGAATTGCAACTCAGCC
>DBCB01000045.1 GCA_002303765.1 Planctomycetaceae bacterium UBA969 | reverse complement strand
CGTTTGTGGCTTCAAGAGTTTTTAATTCAGCTAACAAACTTGGGGAATGGCCTATATCTCGAATTGCAGCCATGATGTTTTTCATCTGCTTGGTGTTGGCATCCTGTTGGGTTTGCAGTTTTCCTTGCCGTTGAGAAGTGGTACTTTTGGAATTCTTGAGCTCCTTCTCGATTTCCTTTAAAAGAACTTCATCGAAATCCTTGAGTAATGAAATTTCTTTTTCAATGGCAGTAATGATTTTATTACCTGCCTTTTCGGAATTAATTGAGGTGCCATTCCAGCATTGGTATTTAAGTGCGCCGCTGCAAGCTAAACTGTTTTTCTGGCCATGGGCGCCATAAACTAAAAGCCTTCCACAGACTCCGCAGTCGATATGTTGCCCAGGCCAAATGGTTCTTTTTTTGGAAACATTTTTTCTGGTATCAATCCCCTCGATGCCTTTACGACGATATTTTTCATTTTTTTCATCCAACTTCTTGATGAGCAAGTCGTATCTTGCGGGCTCAATAAAAGCGAGATGGGGGCAATCGCGTTCCAGCAATTCTTCGGGCGGCGCAGCTACTGATTTATGTCGTCCTGTTTCATTGATTCGCTTGCTTATTTTTCGATTGCGAACCCGTAAACCTTTGAGAATGGGGTTATGGATTAGTTGCGTTACCAAACTGCATCTCCACTTTTTTGATCGGGCATAAGGTGGAAGTTCTACCTTGGTATCATTGAGCCAATCTGCAACTTCAGAGTAACTGGCCCCGTTTTCTAGGAGGCGGAACATTTCATCGTAGATCGGTTGGGCATCTGGATCCTTGGATAATTCAGAATCTTTGTTTGCTCCCAGAGGTTTGATGATCCCAAAAACTTGAACTCCCAGAACGCCGCCATTCTCAAAACGATTCCTCAAGGATCTGCGAATTCGTTTTGCTGTGTCGGCATTATACATTTCATGACGCATAGATGCGAAGCCAGCATTAAGCCGCCAACTACCTATGCGAGTGTCGATGCTATCGTTAATTGCAATCAAGCGGGTGCCAGCATCTTCACATTTTTCACAAAATATTTGGGAGTGAACCCTTCGTGTAATGCGACCAAGATCCTCTGCGACTACTAAATCGTAGGTGCGAGTTTCTATAGCATCCAAAGCCTCTAAGTATTCTATCCTTTCTAAATCCTCGCCGCTGCCACGGCCAGAGATCATGGTGAGATCGTAAGGCAGGTCGGTGTTTTGGTGAAGCCATTTGCGGTAGAGCTGCTCTTGATCTTCAAGGCTCAAAGCGTCTTGGTGAACTGTGGAAATGCGGGCGATGCCAAGCACTTTTAGGGTGTGTCCGTTTCTAGCCAAAAGTGGCGGCTGTAAATTTACTGCCATTGCTAAACCTCCATGTGGTTGCAAGTTAGGGATCTATTGGGTTGTAAAAGGTTTTAATTTGATCCCGGTATTGCGATTATGAACAAAGATGAAAAAAAGTGTTGTTTAAATCACCCGAGGGTCTAAAGTTGTCCATAATTAGGGAAACACTCTTAAATATTAGAAATCCTTCAAAACAAGGAATTATTTTCATTAGGCCTGCAAAAAGTCCTTGCAGGCCCTAAATTCTTTTGGTATTATTAAATCTGTAAGGTTCTAACAGCTATTAAGGCTATAAAAGATAAAGGAGTATTTATGGGTAAGTTTAAAGACCGGTTTACAGTCAAGTTTGATTTAAAGCATGAAACAATTGCTGCTTTGAAAATAGCAGCAGCTGTATGGCAGGAGGATCCTCGGGATGTTCTCGATAAACTTGTGGCTGATCATTTGAAAGATTTTGTTACGGTGGCAATCAATAATATTAAGTCCACCGATGATAAGTCCATCAATGATAAATCCAAGGAGTAATCATGGAAGTGCTATTAACCAAGAAGGATGTTGCAAAAATTATTGGGGTCTCAGAAAAAACTGTTGACCGTTTTCGGGATCTGAAAACCAACAAACTCAAATACCTTAAAATCAAAGGTACCGTGCGATTTCGGCAATTAGATGTTGATGACTTTTTGAATAAGCATAAGCGCTAGGGTTTTCCAGATATATTCTGGCGTACCTTAAGGTTGTTCATTCTTTGAGCTATCTACAATGATTTGGTGCTGGTTAGCAAGACTTCCGCTATGCTAACCAGCACCAAATTATAATCCTTGGATTATCTGGCTTTAATAACTTTAAGTGCCCTAAGGCCTTAAAGTGCAATTAGCCATCCTCCTATCATTTTTTAATGCCGCTCATAATTTTGCATCCTCACTACTGTTTAATCTAAATTCGGGTAAGCCGCTTACTATTATTGTTTGATCGTAAGCATCTGCATCATCGTAAGTTTCCAAGGTAAGGCGAATATCGCTATGGCGCATGTGCTTCTGCCTGAGGGCAGGGCTGATTTTTGCCTGGCCCATCAGGACATTGCAGGTTTTTCGAAGCGCATGGAAATCAAACTTCCTTCCTTGGGTATCTAAGTATGGTATGCCTGCGAACTGCAAGTCTTTCTTGAAGTTTCGTAGATAGTTTCTGGGTACGGAAAATAGTGGGTCGGTAGGCTTACGGCCTGTTTGTTTCACCCAAGAAGCAAGCTCTTCTGCAAATTCTTTTCGTAGATGGAATACCGCATCTTTTTTGTTTTTGGTGATTGTCTTGGGGGCGAATAATTTTGGTTGATCTGTTTCTGTTTCGAGGAAATGAACTTTAAGCTTATGAAGTTCTGCTGCTCGTAATCCGGTGAGCACAGCCATTTTGTAGACTAGGGCCCTACCATAACCTTTTGATTCAAGGCGCTTTTTCGCTTCGTTAGTAATTTTTCCACCTAGAGCTGTTTTTCTCTTCATGCACTTTTCCTCGAATTTAGCCAAGGGTCTATCCTTGGCTGATTTCAAGAGTTTAATGATGTTAGGTTCTGATTCCGATCTTCGAACGAATGTTTTTTTAGATTCATCGGATTTGGTTACCAAAAGGAAAGGGTTGGTTTCTAACCTGCGCTTACTTACTAACCAAGTTAGGAAACTAGAGATCGCTCCCCGGTAGGTGTTTTTTGTCCTGCCACTGAGTTTCATTCTTGCAAGGTAGAGATCAAAATCTTCGACATCGATGCTAATTAAATCGAGCAATGTTTTGCACGAGGTGATTTTTGATTGCCAGGTGTTGTTTTCGGTTTTTATTAATTTGAAATGGATGAGTGTGGTTGTGATTAGCCGTTTGCAATCTTTTAGGTATCGCTCGCCTCGGTCTTTCTCTTCTAGAAACAGTATGTACATCTCAAGATGGTCGCTGATGGGTCGATTTAGGTGCTTGGCAAAGGGGCTGATTTGGCCCAGATCGCTTTTGTATTGAGCGGCTTCCAGATCCTTGAGCATTTTTTCAGCAACTCGTTTATCCCGGTGAAGTGGGAACGAGAGCTTTTTACCTTTTGAATTGAAGACCCCATACCACTTTGGCGATTTGGTTTGTTCTTTCTTTGCATTGCGAGTCCCCTTAGGGACGCGCTTGCCCGTTGCATCAACCCAATGAGTGGTGACTTGCTTCTTGAGATATCCCATGATTGCTCCTTAGTGCCGTAGGAGGCACAACGGGGGACTGCGGATTTTTTGTTTACCCCTTGTTTACCCCCAGTTTACCCCAGACTATGCGGGGAAGGTGGGGAGAGGTGGGGTATCTTGTCCAAATACCCAATTTGGACGAAGATGCATTGTTGCATCATAAGGTTATATAGATCAATGGGTTGGGACGATTTGTCCGAAGAAGTCTGAGAGAGTCTTAAGAGGCCCCTCCCGGATTCGAACCGGGGATAGCGGATTTGCAATCCGCGGCCTTACCACTTGGCGAAGGGGCCTTTATTAATTGAGGTATCATAACGGGGTTGGCCATCGAGGTCAACCTTAGTGTTACAAACAACTTAGGATTAAATATGGCTTTTTGTTGCCTTATGCGAGAAATAAGCTTAATTTAATAACATAATTAGTTTTTTAGTGGAGTGGATCATGACAGCCCGACTGGTCCTAGAATTAGGTATTGGTGCCCCATTAACGGTTTTATTGTCTCAGGAACAGTCTGTTAAAATAGGCCGTAATCCCGATAATGACCTTATAATACACGATGAACATGCCTCTCGCTTTCATGCGGAGGTGTATTTTGAATCAGGCACATTCTTTTTAAAAAACCATAGTAAAAATAACGGAACTAGGCTAAATGGCAGCAGAATAAGTGAAGATGTTGCTCTTATAAATCAATGCAAAATAAATATCGGAAGTGCCCAAATTCGCTTTGAAACCTCATCAATTGTTATTGATGACAGTAGTAAGACCATACCTGATTTAAGTTTGCAAGAAGAGGAAAAAGAGCCAAAGTCGGATCCCTTTATTACTCAATTTCTGCATGATGAGTTAAGCCTTTTGTTTTCGTATGTTGCGGATTCGGTTTTGGAAAATAATCCGAGGGATTTGGTTGAGAAGGCGCTTAGAATTCTTTTAAAAAGAACTCAGGCAGAGAAAGTTGGTTTTCTTAGTTTAGATACCACGGAATTTTTGCTTAAGCAGGTGCTACCAGCAGATACGAAGCTTGATTTGGTGTTAAGTAAAACCCTGACTAATGAAGCGGTAGCTAGGGAAAAAACAGTATGGCTTCTTCAAGAGCAAGTTGGAATCGAGGCCGATAGTCTGCGATCAATGAAGGATGCGGTTTGTTTATTAGTTAAATGCAAGCCCCCTGGAAGTGATGTTGAAAATATTATGGGTGCGGTTCATTTGTATAATTCCAGGAAGTTTTTTACATTTAAGGATGTGCGATTCACAGAATTTTTGGTGGATTGCCTTGCAAACAGCCTGCATGTGCTGAGGCTGCGCAGGGCTTTGGAAGCTGACAATAACAGATTTAAATTGATAGAAGAAAAAGGCAAGGAATTGATAATTGGTTCGAGTCGTCTTGTAGTGAAGATGAAGCAGGAAATACAACGGGTTGCTTTACGAAACGCCCCGGTGTTGATCATTGGAGATAGCGGCGTTGGGAAAGAGTTGGTTGCGCTGGAATTGCACAATAAGGGGTTGAGGAAGGCGGAGCCGATGGTTTCAGTTAATTGCGCAACCATATCGCCTGGTCTTGCGGATGCGGAACTTTTTGGTAATGAAAAAGGGGCGTATACCGGAGCAGACCGGGCTAATACAGGGTATTTTCAGCAGGCAGATGATGGGATACTTTTTTTGGATGAGGTGGGCGAGTTATCGTTGGATTGTCAGGCAAAATTGTTGCGAACGCTGGAGACGGGAAAAATCCGCCCATTGCGAGGTAAGGAAATAAATGTGAATGTTCGGGTGATATCCGCAACCAACCGGGACTTGCAAAAAGAAGTAGATGAAGGGCGATTTCGCGAGGATCTGTTTTATCGATTGAATGCTTGCGTGATAAAAGTGCCTGCATTAAGAGAGCGGTTGGAAGACCTCCCAGAGTTGGTGGATTTTTTCTTAAATCGTTTTTCGGTGGAGTATCGCAAACGGTTTTCGCCCAGCGTGGAAGTTCTTGAGAAGTTAAAAAAATATCACTGGCCAGGAAATATCAGGCAGTTGAAATCGGTGTTGGAATCGGGTGTGAACAGGGCAGAATCTGAAACCTTGATGGCGGAGGATATAGATATTCCGACGAATGATTCGTCTGGAGGCGAATTGCCCAAGACAATAAAACTAGCAGAAGTTGAAGCTTGGGCGATAAAAATAGCGTTGGAGAGGAATGGATGGAACCAAACCCAAGCCAGCAAGATTTTGGGGATTCATCGGGAAACCCTGATGGATAAGATAAAAAAGTATAAAATTGAGAAGAAAATACCAAAAACCACTTAATGAAGAGTTTTTAGGGCATGTGCCACGATAAAAATGGATAGAGAGATTAAACCTTAGGCAGGCTGTTTTCGGTATCAACAGGCTTGCTTTCGGGAGTTTCTTCCTTACCATGAATGGCATCAAAAATTTCTTGACGATGAACAGGAACATCCTTCGGCGCGATTATCCCTAATCGTACCTTGTCACCGCGAATCTCCACCACCGTAATGATGATGTCGTTGTTAATGACGATGCTTTCGTTCTTTTTTCTGGACAGGACTAACATAGGTCTGTCCTTCCTTTGGTCCAAGTGAAACGACTGCACAAGTATTCTTAGGTTTCTGCAAAAAGCGAGGGAATGATGCAGAAAAAACCAGACAATTAGTAATAAGCAATGCCTGGAGATACTTCTTGGCAGCGATTTCAGGTGCTTAGCTGTCAACCGCGCTGAGGTGTGACTGCTAGTTGCCGCCTATTTCTCGCCATTGTTATGATAACAGGCAAGGGGGGTTCGTCAACAAATTTAATAAAAAATATTAAAGTTTTGTCAAAATAGTCATTTATTGCCTGAGTTACCAAGAGTCTCGTAATTAACAGGCTTAAATTTATTCGATTTTAAGTAATAAGTGGCAAGATCGGATACAGTTTTGCTTGGGTCACTGCGGGACATCTGGTCAATGCGGTCGTTAAGATCAGCGGTTTCCTGAAGGCTCATCATTCTTAGAGCAGCAACCCGTACTGCGGGCGATGAATCATGGCTTAATTTTCTAAGCCACATGCTTTGATCTAATTCACTGTCTTCCATCAAGGAATCTAAAACCTCGAGCCTTTTGGAAGGCTTTGGATCAGTCAGGAGTTTACCAAGTTGAAGGTGTTCTTTTTTAAGACCTCGTGCAATGAGTGCGGATTCGCAGTACGCGCGAATTTCAGAATCGGAATCATGCAAAGAGGGTAGAAGTGAATCGACAGAAACGCTGTCGAGTGCGGCGGCGCAAGCTAGGATCGCAACTTTTCTAACTTCGACATTTTTGTCTTGCAGTGCTGCAACGCTCAATTCTGTTAGTCCTACATCTGGTGCGATGGCTAAATGAATCGCTTGGATTTTAATGTTTTCTGGGGCATCGGTAATAGCCTTGGCGATGATACCTGCAAGGCGGGAGTGCAATTCTTTATCGGTGGTGGCTTTAATGAGTTGTGAAACAATTTTCATTGCTGGAACGAGTGCGCTAGGGTTGTTGGTTTCGGGTAAGGAGCCGAGAATTAATTTGGTGCCCTCGAGGAAATCGCTGGTTAAAGGATTAGGCGGTTGGGAATTTGTTGAAATGGAGGCGAGGAGTTCGAGGGTTTGTACCTGAGCTGGTGCAGAAAAAGAGGTAAACCTACGTGCGAGGTGATGAAAGCATTGTTGGGAAAGCGGTGAGGCGGTGCCGCCCCAGGATTCGAACATTTTGCCTAATGCTTTTGTAAGGTCGGGTGCGCTGGCATCGGTCGATTTTTCTAGGTGATCTAAAAGAGGGTATTGGGCGTTTTCGCCAAGCTTCGCAAGAGCATCGATGTAGTGAGACTTATATTGGGGTTCAGCCTTAATTAATTGGTCGGTGAGGTACCAACCCATTAGGTAGTCTCGCTGCCACCAACCAAAACCGATCAGGGCGGGCAAGCAAACCACTAAAGCGAGTGTGATAACAAAACGAGCGGTTTTAAGCATGGGATTTAGCCTTTGAAGCAAAAGTAAAAGTACGAAGGCAATATAAACATTGGCGGTTGAAAAAGGCAACCCTAGGAGTTGGAGTGGAAAAACCGGTAAAATCATTAAAGCTGGCACTTGGGGATAACGATGAAATAAGGGTTGGATGTATGCGACTATCAAAATAGGAAGGCTGGAGAGTTTCGATGCGCCGCTTGCAAAGAATTAATCTGATGCTTCTGATATTAGTAGTGATCTCGAGAATTCAAAATGCACAAGCAGGAGAATTAGAGCGAGAGTACAAACCTATCGGCACATGGTCGGGTTCCTCGCAAGAGTTAAAATCTTTTGCGCAGTTGGAATTGTTAAAAGGGAAAGTAATTCCGGAGGCATGGCAGGAAAAAGTTCGGTCAGTGGTGACAGAGCCTACTTTGTCTGCCAAGGGCCCTGCGGAGGCTTTTAACTGCGATCCAACAACTTATGAGTGGCTTTTAGAAAACCCACACCATGCGGTGACGATGTGGAAAATGTTGGGTGCGAAGTGTTCGAGTATCGAGAAGGAAAATGCGAACACCTTTTATTCGCGTGAATCTTCTGGGAATAATATTCAATTTCATTTGATCACGGACAAAGATGGCTTGAAGGTTTGGTATGCCCATGGGATGGGCAAGCCCACTGCGCTATTGCCTGCGATTCCGGTACAGGCGGTAATTGTGTTGCAATATCAGGAAAGCGTAATCAATAAAACCGTAAAGCATCAAATGACGATTTATGCAAAAACGGAAAGCAAGGCTGCAGCAATAATAACGAAGGCGTTTGGTTCGTCGATGGTGGGGATGGGTGAAAAAACGGTGGGTCAGATGCAGATGTTTTTTGGAGCATTGCCATGGTATTTAGAGCGCAATCCTGAAAGAGCAGAAAACCTTTTAAAAGCTACGCTTATAACCAAAGATTCTTCAAAGCCAATTGCGTTAAAACCTTAGTTTTAAAGTATAGAGTTGTAATTAGTAAGATTGCTTAATCAGGTTTTAGCTGAACCAGCACCATTTGTGGTTTAACCAAATTATCTCTGCCCAAAGCGAATGAGAACTCTTTTTTTATAATGGTTTGAACACCATTAAAAATAGGAATATCAATGGTAGGTAGAGTATCGCCACCCGGTGGACGATTAGGCAACCAAAGCCAAAGAGTTTGTTTTTTTTGAACTACCATCGTTGGGAGCATATCTTCGGTAGTCCAAAGAATCTTGTTTTTTTTAATACGCAAGTACCATTCTAAAGTCGGGTCGATCAGATCTTTTTCTTGGGTGATCAAGATTGATTCGTCTGGTTGCAAAGAAGAGCATAATTCTTGAATCAAGGCTCGGGCCTCAAGGTCTCCCGATGATTTGTAAGGTTTTTTAATATCCCTTGCTGCTTGCAAGAAAGCCAAAATAATCAAACAACAAAGTAGGCCAAGGTAGGCCTTGGAGCGGATATTTGCAAGTAGATGCAATCGCAAAATGCTGCTGATCCCCAGAGCAGATAAAATGCAGATCGAAGGAAGCAGATGCTGTGCGACTCGGGCACTTCCACCATAAGGGTAGCGGCCCATGAAAGCAGCAATAAGGTTGAAGGCAAAGGGCGTTAGCAAAAGGATGAGGATTGAAAATTTGGAATTTCGAATGAGTGTAAAAATGCCCAAGAGAAAAAATAAAAGCGTCAGAGAACTCGCGCCATCTTTGCCCCCAATGGGATACGCACTTAGGTTTCCTGCATGAGTTTTTAATAGCCAGTAGGGTAATTGGAAAAGGTTGGAAGGAGGGAAAGTCGAATCCCAGTAGGCCTGATGTTTTGCAAGTTCGTTGTGAAATTGGTTGGTGCCAATGATTGCGTAATGGGCAAGAAAAGAAGCAAGGACGGAGCTAATTAGAAAAATGCTTGGTGTGATTAGGGCATATTTTTTTTGTTGGAGGATTTGGAACGCTAGTGCGATGCAAACGCCCCCTGCGGAAAAAGCAGCAGGGAAGGAGGTGAAAAGTAGAAAGGGGGAAAGGGTTGCGAGAAGGAAAATGGGTCGAGAGGTTGCATTATTTTTTAGGGCGGTGGAGCCTAGCCAGAGGAAAATCGATGCAGCAAAGAAATCGAAGGCGTATGGTTTTACTTCGCAAGAGTGCCTGATGGGGTAATAGGAAACAGCCATGATAGCCAAGGTAAGCAAAGCTGTTTTAGGGGGAG
>DBCB01000291.1:402-4003 GCA_002303765.1 Planctomycetaceae bacterium UBA969 | reverse complement strand
CCAATCCACCGAAGCCAGTGTTGGCCCTTATGAATTGCACGACTTTTTCCTCTACCATTGGATTCGAAACTCCTTTAATCCCGAAAAAATACTCTTCCTTGCTACCCAAACAAAATTCCATAAACCCTATACAAACATAGAGTTAAAGCAATGGCTAGATAAATTCATGCAGCGTTTCTTTAGCCAACAGTACAAACGCAGCACACTCCCAGATGGCCCTAAAGTTGGTACCGTAAGCCTTTCTCCCCGAGGCGATTGGCGCATGCCCAGCGATATAAACCACCTTTAAAAACACGCAACAACATACCCCGCATAGACTTAAGGCGAAACGATGCTTTCAAACCCTCACGATTTAGACGATTGATTATTTTAAGGATTACATTTATTTTAAATATTTTGTAAAATTTACTTAAAGTTTTTTGACATCTCTAAACTTTGACCTATGTTTGGAAAGTGTAAGATGTAACGATTTTATCGAAAACCCAAGTTCATCGAGAGGCTTCACATGGCACAATTCACTTCTGGTAAGCCAAGTCTGCAAAAATCTTTTCGTAAAATGCTCAACCTTGAAATTCTCGAAGCACGTACTGTTCTTAATGCTGCCATGGGGCCTTTCGCCTCTTCAAGCAGCCTTCTTGTAGACCCCACAACTTATATGTCTAACACCATCTTGGTTCAATTCAAACCAGATGCAGTTCTCTCCGGAAACATCGATCTTCATGGCGCAAAAATTACCCAGTCACTCGAACTCGTTGATGGCCTCTACGAACTCGAACTTTCCCAAGGAATGAGTGTCGAAGGCGCTCTCGCAGTTTTCCAAGCTGACACTAGGGTTTTAACTGCAGAAGCCAACTATCGCCTAATGCTTGAAAGCATTCCAAACGATCCCCGTTTTTCTTCAATGTACGGACTTAACAACACCGGCCAAACCGGTGGCACCAACGATGCTGATATCGATGCTCCAGCAGCTTGGAATATCAATACCGGAACACGCAGAACTATTGTTGCTGTTATCGACACGGGCGTTGACTACAACCACCAAGACCTCGCTGCAAACATGTGGCGCAATGCTGGCGAAATCGCAGGCGATGGCATCGACAACGATGGCAATGGCTACGCAGATGATATTTATGGCTACGACTTTGCCAACAACGATGCAAATCCCTTTGACGACCAAGGCCACGGAACCCATGTGGCTGGCACCATTGGTGCAGTAGGAAACAACGGGATAGGTACCACAGGTGTAAACTGGAACACCAGAATCATGGCTCTTAAGTTTTTGGCCGCCGATGGTAGTGGTTCCACCGCAGGAGCTATCAGTGCCTTGAACTATGCTGTTCGCATGGGCGCAAATCTTTCAAATAATAGCTGGGGCGGTGGTGGTAGCAGTTCCCTGCTTTCCCAAGCCATCAGTAACGCAAGAACCGCTGGTCACATTTTTGTAGCTGCCGCAGGTAATAGCGGACAAAACAACGACCTGACTCCTAACTACCCCTCAAACTATAGCTTTGATAATGTTGTTGCAGTCGCTGCAACCGACAGCAGAGATGCCCTTGCCTCTTTCTCCAGTTATGGTGCTACCACGGTAGATATTGCTGCTCCTGGCGTTGGCATTCTAAGTACCCTTCCAGGAAATACATACGGTAGCCTTAGCGGCACCTCGATGGCAACTCCCCATGTGAGCGGTGCCATCGCCCTCATCTGGGATCAAAACCCTACCTTCACTTATCAACAAGTAATTGCAAAGCTTTACTCAAGCGTTGATAAAATCGCAGGGCTTACTGGTAAAGTCGCAACGGGTGGCAGGTTAAACATTGGTAATGCACTCAATGGCAGTACCACGAACCCACCCCCAGCAGATCTCACCGGTGCTAGGATTCTCACCTCCGAAGCTATTGGAATAAGTGGCGTAGCAATCACGGGTTTCAAAGTGAAGTTTAGCGAAGCAATTCAAGTTTCAACCTTTACTGCAGCAGACATAAGAGTAACTACACCATCGGGTTCTTTGCTTACTGTTTCTGGGATCACAGCAGTTGCAGGTAGCAACAATACTGAATTCACCTTTAATATTACCAGTTCTTCTACTGCTGGAACTTACACCATTCAAGTCGGACCAGATATTCTTGACGCTGCGGGCAACAAAATGAACCAAGATGGGGACACCATCAATGGCGAATTAACCCAGGATGTTTACTCCGCATCCTTCACAAAGACTTCCTCGACGACTTTCAACTTCTACAACACCACTTCTGCAGCAATAAGAGATTTCACCAAAACAGTTTCTTACATTACCATTAATCAAGACATTTCAATTTCAGATCTTAATGTGGTGGTAAATGTTACTCATACTTATGATTCTGACTTGATCATTTCCCTTAAATCCCCCACGGGTGTTGTTAGCACCCTTTCTTATCGTAGAGGTGGTTCGGGAGACAACTTCGTCTCAACGATTTTTGATGATGAAGCAACCAAGGCTATATCCAGTGGAATTGCTCCTTTCACGGGTTCATTCAAACCTGACACCACTCTTTCGGCCTTCGATGGCCTAAACTCTAGAGGTGTTTGGACACTTACTGTAGAGGACAAAGCTAGAGGTGATATTGGGAGCTTGAAAAACTGGGCCATTAGTCTTACCGGTGCAAGTCAGACTGCCACAACCGTAAGAAAACTCGATGGCGAAGCAACTCCCGTTGCAGATGCCCCAGCAGCGGAACCCATTGCTGTACCTTCCAAAGGCTTAGATTGCCCACAATCTGGGATCGAATCCCCTGCCCCTTCTGCAAACTTGCAAGCACCTGCCAACAACTTGACAAGTGGATCAGTAGCCAACTACCTTGCAGCTTCGCCACTCACTAGTAATTCCAACTCTTCAAATGCAACTGAATCAGAATCTTCAAGAAATGAAGAAAGCAATCTGGATTACACCAGTGATTCTGCAAGCCTTTCAGATTACTTTTTCGCTGCCAACAGTTCCACTGTCAGCTTCTACGGTATAGACACCTATGAATCCGAAGAAGAAAGCGAATCCGAAGTAAACATTCATGATGCCATCTTCATGGTATAAAACCCTTCAAACCTAAAACAGAAAGAGACCCAAGCCTTTAAGCTTGGGTCTCTTTTTTAATTCATCCATCAACAAATAAAACTAGTTCTGTTGTGGAGCAGAAGGAATAGTCAAAGGAAGCATTGCGGGTCCTGCGCCATAAGGCACAACCTGCATGGGAACTTGATAAGCATTCTGCATGTAGACTGGATAAAAGTTTGCAGGATTCCCAGGGACCATATAAGCCCCTTTAATACCAGGATTAGTTTGCCCCATTGGCATAGGCATAGGAACACCCATTGGCATAGAATTACCATCCATGTAGTTCATATTAGCGCACCCGCCGGGCATACAATTACCAGGCATCGATACGACATTACCGCTACAATTCCCAACACAAACCTGGCTAAAAGCGTTGTAGGGGCGAATGCAAACATTGCAGCTATTGCAAGATTTGCATGTAAATAGACCAAAAGTGCCACCCGCCTGAACGATAGGGGCCGCAACAAACGCAAGTGTTGCAGCAATAAGAAGCTTCTTCATGGTCATTCCCTTTCC
>DBCB01000291.1:0-386 GCA_002303765.1 Planctomycetaceae bacterium UBA969 | reverse complement strand
AGAGAAAATAATGCAGGCAAGGTATACGAGGAACCATCGTCCTGACGAAATCAACCAAGCCTTATGTTTAAAAAAGTTTACATCATGATTTTATGATTGCTTTAAGCACTGAGATAAAATCAAGCCACTACTTCGAACATCTATCATTAGTTTTGTTAAACAAGGTTCACTCTGCCTGAATAGATCAAGTGGCAACATCCTCAAAAAAACATCGTGATTTTTCCAACTTTAATTAAAGTTGAGGGTTGCTCAGATTGCTTCACTCTTACCTTGCCGGGTGCGTAAATATTTTTCAGAGTCGCAAGCGCACACAATGGTTGCCTTTTTTTACAAGCCTGAAGTGAAAGGGAAGGAAGAATCTCAACGAGCGGCGGATGTTAATCCGC
>DBCB01000327.1 GCA_002303765.1 Planctomycetaceae bacterium UBA969 | reverse complement strand
AAGCACCAAGCCCATTCCACCTTTCCCGAGTAATCGAAGAATGATGAAATCACCTATCTTCGCAGGGTAATTTTGCGAATGTACCGATTTAAAAATCTCGGTTGCAGAACCCGGTTGGGTGTCTTTGGCCCTAGACCCTTCGTTTTGCCCAATCACTTGGGTAGGTACGCTTAATTCTTGGTTTACTTGTGTTTCGATTTTAGGATCATTCAAAGAAAACAAAGTAGTGCTGGCCGCAACCTCACTGGAAGAAGCGACTTCCGATTGGCATTTGGCGCAATTAGAAAGATGATCTGTTAGGAAGGTTATTCGCTGGGGGTTATCAATGGTTTTCTTTAAAAACTCATCTAGTTCTTCTTTTGAAGGGCAGGAATTTACAGAGACATTTGTGTTCATAAATATATTTTCGATTGTTCTAAAAGATTTATAATAAAAGCTTATTATAAAGGCCTTTAGAACCTAAAGCAAGATAGGATTAACATTGGCCGGCCAATAGATTGGGGTTCTTTTTTATGTTCGTCCGTGGCTAATTCCAACAGACCCATGGAACGCAGTCCATGGGCTTTTACAGATAATCTTCCAAGCCCACCCACTGCGCTGGGTGGGTCATCTTGAACCCAGCAGCACTCAAAACCAACAGACCCATGGAACGCAGTCCATGGGCTTTGAAGTCATTCATCAACTCAATCTGAAATTCATTTTCTGATTGCACCTTTAAGCCCTTCAATTTAAGCTACACAACTGGCCTTCCCTTAAGACCTTCAAAGGATCTCTCCCATGCAACGCAGAAAATTCCTGAAATCAACCGCAGCACTCTCCGCAGGCGCACTTGCCTACAACGCACCAATGATCCTTGGGGCACAAGACAAAACCGATTCCAAGCCACTTATCGTGGGCACAGGCGAACATAAGTACCAAGTAATCCACGATTGGGCCAAGCTGCCTAGCCAATATTCTTGGCAAACCACGCACAATGTTGCAGTCGATAAAGCCGGCTGCCTTTATGTGATTCACGAAGGTCGGGATAACCTTAAAGATCACCCCTCGATATTCGTGTTTGATCCAGAAGGCAAATTCATCCGCGCCTTTGGCAAACAGTTTCAAGGTGGCGGGCATGGTATCGAAATCCGTGAAGAAGGCGGCCAAGAATACCTTTATGTTTGCGCCTATCAACAAGTAAAGTCTTTCGCAAAGATGAGCCTTACCGGAGAAACCGTTTGGCAGAAATATGCGCCCATGGATTCCGGCCTTTATGCAAAAGATGAAGATACGAAACCCATGAAGGTTTGGGGCCGAGATCGCTTTATGCCCACCAACTTCGCCTTCCTTGATGATGGTGGTTTTCTTCTCGTGGATGGTTATGGCGCATACGCAGCCCATCGTTACGATAAAGATGGCAACTGGAAATCATTCTTTGGTGGCGCGGGGAAGGGCGAAGGGAAATTCAATCTGCCCCATGGCATCTGGGTTGATAACCGCCCAGGTAGAAAGCCTTCGATCGTTGTTTGCGATCGTGCGAACCACACTCTGCAATATTTCACCATGGATGGAAAATACCTCGAGACCATCAAGGGCTTTGGGCTTCCTGCAAATGCTGACACCCATAAGAATCTGCTTTTGATTCCTGAACTTCAAGCCCGGGTTACCCTTCTTAATGAAAAGAACGAAGTAGTGGCGGTGCTTGGGGATGATAAAGAAAGAGTCACGGCGAAAGATGGCGGCGCGATTCGAGGCGATAGCAAAAAATGGGTCGCAGGGAAATTTGTACACCCTCACGATGCCTGCTTCGATGCCAAGGGTAATATCTATGTTGCTGAGTGGGTCGCAACCGGCCGTGTCAGCATGCTTAAGAAAGTTTAATTCAACCTTTTGTTTTTACCTCTGTTTTAAAGGATCAAACGACCATGCTTTCTAACGAATACCTTTTCCCAGTTCGCAAAACCCGTAGAGATTTCCTCGCTGCAGGCGCTGCCTTTACCCTTGCTACCTCGGGCCTTCTGGCACTGGACAAGGATGAACCCAAAAATTCCCTCAAGTTGGAAGTCGACCCCACTTGGGGCAAGTTGCCCGCTGGCATGAAGTTCGGCCTAGGCTGTGCTGTAGTTGTTGATAGCAAGGATCGCATCATTGTCACCTCGCGATCGACCAACCCATGCGTTGCAATTTTCGATATCAAGGGCACGCTTCTTGAAACTTGGGACAAAGATATTTCTTCGCGCATCGGCTACGATCAGGCACAGTTTAACGCAACCGCCCACGGCCTTTACTGGAGCAAGGAACCCGAAGGCGAATTCCTTTACTGGACCGAAAATGTATCCAAGGGCAAAGATGGTAAAAAGCTGGGCGCCCGCATCTACAAGACCGACATGAACGGTAAGATCTTATTCGAGATCGGTAATGTAGCACAAGAAGGCCCTAAAGCAATCAAGTGGGATTTTACAAACCCCACCGATGTTGCTGTTTCCCCCAATGGCGATATCTACATCGTAGATGGTTATGGCAGCCAGAAGGTTTTTCAATTCGATAAGAACTTCAAGCATTTGAAGACCATTGGTGGCTCGGGCAAAGACCACGGAAAATTCAACACCTGCCATGGTGTTTGGGTTAGCACACTTAACAAGGAACCCGAACTTTATATTGCAGATCGTGGCAACAACCGCTTGGAAGTTTTATCCCTTGAAATGGAATACAAGCGAACCGTTGAAGGGGTTCGCACACCCTGCTGTTTCTACCAGCACGATGGGCATCTTTATGTGCCTGAGCTTGGTTCGCGCGTAACGGTGATCGATGCGAAAGATAAAATCGTGGCGCAGATGGGCGATGGTTCTGGCATCAAGGATGATATTTCGAAGTATCCAGGTAAATTCAAGGCACCCCATGCTTTAACCTTAGATTCCAAGGGTAATCTCTATGTGTTGGAATGGGTAGGCCAAGGCCGTATCCAGAAGTTCAACAAGGGTTAAACAATTAACCACGGAAACAGAGGAAGAGCAAAGAAAAGCATTTGCCACGGAATTACACGGAAAAACACGGAAGAAGAAACGCACAGATTTTGTTCGTGCGTGCTTATCTTACTCTTTTTCTGTGTCATTCCGTGGCCTTCTTCTGGGTTTTGACCGAAGATTAGGAACTGCAAATGAGACTTAAAGTAGACAAGAAAAATGATGCGCTATATTTTCGTATCGATGAATCACCCATTATTGATTCCCAAGAAATACAGCCAGGTATCATTCTTGATTATGATTCTAATAATCAAGTCGTAGGTATAGAAATCCTTGGTATTAGCAAAAGAACAAATCAAGAAAACTTTAAAAGCATCCTTTTTGAAACCGTTTGACTTAAAACCCTTTTCATACTTACACCGTCGCTTACGCTTCCGGCTCTGAATGATGTGTTTCTTTTCCGTGAAATTCCGTGGCTAATACTCTGCTTTCTTGCAACTTAAGCCCAAATATGGATATTTCAGAAATACTATAACCCTAT
>DBCB01000054.1 GCA_002303765.1 Planctomycetaceae bacterium UBA969 | reverse complement strand
CCAAAAACCCACACATTGCTCCGGTTCTGAGCCAGGGCAAGGCTGCTAAGAAGGATCAAGCATAGGGTGGCAAATTGGCGAGACATTATTTAATAATTTTTTGGAAGTCGATGATCTCGTTGAATTTATTTGTTCTAATGATAATAAACTGCCCATGGGGTAATTCTGAAAGTAATTTTTCAATGTCCTGAATATTACTTTTTTTAATCATCTGCCCGGAGGTAGAATATACAACAATTTCAAAAACTTCCGTTACTTGATTCTCCTTTTTGTAGGCAGTGGTAGCAACGGTTGCTTCTTTGTAGTAAATATCTTCGGTTGTTGCCCAACAGGACGCATAATTGTATTCACGTAATCCAGCAATTGAAACCGCCCACTTATCGATTAGTCCAGAAGTAGAAACCTCATTCAGCTCCTTGTAGAAAGTATCGGGGGTACTTGCCGTAAAACCTTTTCCGATCAAATCGTAATTGGGCGAAGCCACGGCATCAGTGGGCCAGACGGCATCGTGATAGTCTCCGCTGTAGGCAATAGCAGGATCTTTAGAACTGGAGCAAGCCGGTTGTAAATTAATAATAGCGACACCCTGCATTCCATGACGAATGCTATCATGAACTTCATAGGTTACTGAATACGCGTAAGTTAACCCATTCTGATCTACTACACCGTCAATTCTGGGGTGTGTAATAACGTTTGACGGTAGATTGTTGCCCGATGTGAAGCCACTTAGGACTGTGTTATAATCAAATAAATCAATACAGTCATTACCCGTAATTGAATCAATTCCCTGAGCGACAAACAGGTATTTTTGATCGTCGTACACCTGTACATCAGGCCGGAAGCGGTCAATAATTTTTCCGCCTTGGGTAAGTCCAATGTTTAGAACCGGCAAGGACGTCCCAAAGCCACCCGTTAGGGTTCCTTCGGCATATTTCAAATCGCTGCTGCCAACCGAAGTTTCAAAAACGATCACGACAGGATCACGACTGATGGAGTCGGTTGGGTTATCGATGTTTGGATGATGGGCATTGGCGTGCACCAATTTTGGAGTGCTCAAAGTCAAAACGCCCGGGGAGTAGGTAAACGTTCGGAATTCTATACTCGTCCCTTTTTCATTCACTACTACGCCGGAAGTTCCATCCAGGCCAAAGACAATGTCCGGATCCCACGAACCAGAGGGCAAGGGCTGGATGAAAACGCCCATCCCGGGCTCATAAACGGCGATGCCCGGACTGTCTCCATCCCAAGTATACGCGTGCGCAACCCCCTGGGCACAGCCGCTGCATTCACTGATGGCGGCTCCTGTATTTTCTACATTTGCATAAGGCCCGCCTGGCAGGATAAAGTCGTTGGTTTTAGCGGGATAAATTTGTCCTGATACGGGTAGAACGGCCGCCATCAAGGCAATAAGCACCGTCAGCTTTTTTAGGAAATGCGTATTGTTTTTCATTTGTTGCTGATTCACAATTGTTTTTTTTATTGGAACGAGTGTACCAAAACAGGAGTGAATTCGGTCCAAAAATTCACCCTATTTGATGAAGCAAGTTTATCGACTCTTCCGAAAATAAACGTGATAGAAAAATATCATGCCGGAGCGATTTAAGTCAATAAATCGGGAATTTGGTCTTTGCAGGAAGGTATTGGTAGAGGTGTCATTCTCCCACCCCGAATTTTCCAAGAGTTTCGGAAACATCAACTCAAGAGATGCCTGTTTTTGCCGCTTGCAGCGGATGTAGTATTGGCTGTAGATTTATTTAGGCTAGAGCCTAGCGTATTCTCATGGAGTCGCTAGCGGCTGCAACTCTTGGTTTCAATCTTTTGTGCGTACGGATATCCCCTTTCAATGTATCCGTTCACTCACTGCATGAATTGCGCGGTTCCTTTATTCCTAGAACCCATTCAGACCTCCCCACTAAAAGTTCGTGACCCTTCAACAACCGAAGAATTTTCGGTAGTTGGTTCTTCGGGTGATAGTCAATTGAAAATCAATTCTTCAGCCAACAAAGACAAATAACTTGTCATAAAACGGATGAAATATTATATTTTTGTCCTCTATAAGACAAGTTAAATGAAAACAGCACCTGCTATATTGCCTAAAAACCTGAAGATTTTAAAAGATCTAGGTGAGCACATACAATTAGCTCGCTTGCGCCGAAAATTAAGCGCAGAGCAAATTGCAGAGCGTTCCGGTCTTGGCAGAAAAACCATTTACAATATTGAGCAAGGCAGCCCAACTGTTGCCATTGGGAGTTATTTGCAAGTGCTCTTTGTTTTAGGTTTAGAAAAAGATTTAACCACGGTTGCAGCAGCTGATCCCTTAGGTAGAAAATTGCAAGATGCAGGAATCATCACCAACAAGCGTGCACCCAAACAAACAAAGAAATCATGAAGAGTGAGCAAACAAAGATCTGGGTCTATGCAGATTGGAATTTTATAGAGGAAGCTCGAATCATGGGTATTTTGACTTCACAGCGCGTGCGTGGAAAAGAGATATTTTCATTTGAATACACAGAGACCTGGTTGAATAATCAAAATCCAATTTTATCCTTGGATCCGCATTTAGGGTTGTACAAGGGGAAGCAGTATTTGCCTGAAGAGAAAAATAACTTTGGGGTATTCCTGGATTCATCGCCCGACCGTTGGGGTAGGCTATTAATGCGTCGACGAGAAGCATGGCAAGCCAAAATTGAAGATCGAGAGGAAAGAACACTTTTTGAGAGTGATTTTTTATTGGGTGTTTTTGACGGACATCGTATGGGAGGAGTGCGTTTTAAAATAAGTGAGGATGGTCCTTTCATGAATGACCACAAGAAAATGGCAACACCGCCTTGGACATCCCTTCGTGAATTAGAGCATGCGAGTTTGCAGCTTGAACGTGATGATGCCATAAATGACCCCGAGTATGCCCAATGGTTGAGTGTATTGATTGATCCAGGATCATCATTGGGAGGCGCTAGACCTAAAGCCAGTGTGGTAGATGATCAAGGAAATTTATGGATTGCAAAATTTCCAAGTTCAAGAGATGAAAAAAATGTAGGTGCTTGGGAAATGGTGTTAAACGAATTAGCCAAAGCTTGTGGCATTCATGTTTCAGAAGCTCGATTGCAAAAATTTTCAGGAAGGCATCCTACTTATTTATCCAAACGATTCGATCGAACGAATGACCAGAGGCGAATTCATTTTGCATCGGCAA
>DBCB01000368.1 GCA_002303765.1 Planctomycetaceae bacterium UBA969 | reverse complement strand
TGCAGCGCAAGTACTGCGAGATGATCAGTCAATACCCAATCTTCTCGAACATTTCTTAATTGTGCCATTGGGCTTGGTGATTCAGGCGACCCCGATGTTCCCGGGCGGTGCAGGAATTGGAGAATTTGGTTTTGGTGCACTTTACTCATGGTTTGGCACAGATCGCGCGATGGGGGTACTGGCATCCCTGGTGCAAAGGCTTGTAACCTGGATCATTGGTATTAGCGCCTATCTGGTAATCATTGCACTACCAGTGCCTAAAAATCAGGCTGTAACCGAAACTTCAGACACCCCTTCTTAGATTATTTGCTAGCTTTCCCTCTCTTCCCTGCTAAGAATCTAATAGTGAAGCCTTTTGGAACCAGAGTGATTTAAATGCAAATTAACCTGATGGGCCTGATTTTTGAAACCCCCTGCGTGGTAGTTCACCTTTATTCGCCTTGGCGGGCCAGCGCATTAGAAAACAAACTCTTCGAAAACATCAGGCAAATACCAGGCTTAGTACTTGAACAGTCGCAAGACGAACTGATCATTCCTATTCGCGATTTAAAAACATGGAAAATTGCGCTTGATGCCTGCGTTCGCTCGCTTAAAGGTTGGCAGGAAGATGCCGACCTTGGACTGGAAAGGCGATTTTGGTACTGGCACGTTGAAGGCGATGTTGATGCCGATGGTTACGACCACACGGGCGAATCTGCATCATTGTGGGTGTTGATAAGCGCAGTGCTGGAAAGGGCGGAGATAGGCCCTGATATTTCGAAAATCGAACCGATCGAATTTGAACATTTCTGTATTCAAATCCAAGGCGAAAGGCCTGGGAAATAGTCTCTACCTTCCCAACCTAGGCATTCGTTTTGTTTTCAGGGCAACCGCTTGAACAATGATCACCGCAAACACAAACGCAAGTGCGTGAATCAATTGCAGCTTTAAAATGGTAACCAAAAGAAGAACCCAAACAATTGCAATCAGCGTTGCAACATAATCGATACGGGTTCTTCGATAGCGCCATGCCATCTTCCACCACTTCGGGAAAAACATAGCCACCATGTAGAAAAGCAGAACTCTGGCCCAGACGGGAATTTCAATTATTACGCCTGGGTTGGAAATCGAAATTTCGAGAACCTCACCTGTGCCCGCCATCCCATACGCCAAGGCTCCTGCAACTAATCCCAAGCCAGCTTGAATCATACGATAAGGAACCGATTCTCGGGTTTTGCCTTTCCAAAAAAGGGAAAACACCAGAACAGCGCCAGCGATCAACCAGGTAATTCCTGCCAGCATCAACCCAACTAAAGGGGAAGGAAGCAAACCCAAGAAAGAAAAAGCCAGTGAGCAAAGGCATGAAAATAAAGCAGACTTCAAAAGAGGGATCAAGAGTTTGTCCGCCCACTTTTGATAAAAACTTTTCCACTTCGGACTAACAACAGGCTGAACTCTGGTTCCACTAAGAGCAGGGCTGCTAGCTAAAGCGGAAGAATCCGGTTTCAAAATCTGATCACAAACCGCATGAAATTCATCGAGCATGATCAGAACACTTGAGTATCTTTCATTCTTGTCAATTGCCAGAGCCTTAGTAAGCACTGGGATGAAAGCCTTGCTAGGAATGCATGAAAAATCAATGCGATTCTGAAGTTGCTTCCGGGAAAATTCATCATGATTACTTGCTATAAAAGGCTTTTTACCAGAGAGCATTTCGAAAAGAATAATGCCCAGAGCATAGATATCAACTTTTTTGTCGTAATTGCCCGTGATTAGTTCGGGAGCCATGTAATTGGTCGTCCCAACTCGCTGTGTATTATCGCGATGAACTCCTGCACCAATTGTTTTACTTAGCCCGTAATCCCCCACTTTGACAATATCTTTTTCAATAAAAACATTGCCTGGCTTTAAATCTCTGTGAACAATTCCATGATCATGAAGATGATGAATGGCTTGAGCAATCTGAGTGATGATGATGCGAACCTGATCAAGTGGCATGCCCTTGGGATGTTTATTAATAAGCAAAGCAAGGCTTTGGCCCAATAGCAGTTCCATGACAACCCAAGTTTCAAGCCGATCATCGGTGCGGAGGTCATAAAGCGTAAGTAGGGATGGATGTTTTAGATTAATACATTGAGTAACGCCCCGTCTTTCAATTTCCCGATTCATCGTGGAGCGAATACATTTGAGGGCAACATCTTTTCCCCCATCACTCACCGCAAGGTAAACATCACCAAACCCGCCGCTACCTATGCCACGTTTTATCGTATATCCTTCCAAAGGCTTATCACCACACTGAAATCTAAAACCCATGATTACCTCACATGCCGAGCCGTGCTGGGGCAGGTTCCAAAGAGAAAGTAACCGAGCCAGAAATCACCAGAGCATTGTTTGGCAACAAACTTGGACCGGTAATTTTTTTCCCTGCGACGACCGTAATCCCTTCAGATTTAATATTAAGACCTTGGGAAGTACGGTAGATCACAATCTTTTTATCAAGCCCCGGGACCCTGATATGAGAAGCTTCATTATCCCAAAGTATCAAGGTTTGGGACAAAAGAATGATTGCATCGACGGGAGCAGGCGGCCGATGATGGCTTACAGGGAATAAAAAAGCTGTAAGACTACCCCGATAGGGAAGCTTGAAATTAATTTCACAAGTATCACCCAAACTAATACTAGTATCTTCACCAAGAATGGAAGTTTCGGTAATTATGTTGCCATCAATTGCGACAGTTAAATGTGGTTCAATAGCAAAGCCTTCTTTTTGCCTGATGAGGCTGGCATGAACCCTGCCTATATCAGCAACCCAGGGAAGGTTGACCGAACTTTCTGAGCCCGCATGACCAATCGAAACTTTATCATCGAGCAGAACCAAATAGCCAGCAAAGCCATCAATCCAAAGAAAGAAAGCAGAATCATCAAGGATTGCAGGGGCTGGTAGATCAATGGTTTCAGGTTTTTCAATGCTCAAGATAGCATTTGAATTTCCTTCGATGCCTCGAAGAAAAGCATTGCGTATCCTGTTGATGGTATGCTCTCTGGGGGCGATAAGCAGCAACTGGTTTGCAAGTTCAATAATGCGTGGGGCATCGCGTTTAGAAACAGCATTGTTAAATTCAGGTTTCAGAAATTCAAACTCATCCTTCTTTTTGGAAAGTATTTCTATTTCGCGAATTACACCCATATCACTGCCGGTCAACCTTCGTCTGACCCTTTCCAAAGAAGCCATTGCGGGCTGGAACTCGCCTGTCTCAGCAAATTCCCTACCCTCAATCCACATTACGCAAGTGGCGACCAAAGTGCTAAGTTCAGAAGAGGCGCCATTACGATCGCGTAGTTTTCCAAGCACTTCCTCACATTGCCTAAGGGCCCCTTCCTTAAGATAGTTCTGGGCCCTGCTAACCATGAGTTTAGTGAGGGTGGATCGAAGTTTTTCAATTCTTGGCAGATTACTGCGCAGTGATTCCGCACTAGTCAGATCAATCCAAGCAGCCTCTTCGTTATCAAGGGTAAGATGCCGATCCGCTCGGTGAGCAAGTGCGTTGGCGAGGGTGGAGATAAGTTCGCGGGTTTTAGAATTGATAGGCGATTTTTGCACTCGAATAGCTTGCAAAGCCTCATCAAGCCGACCTTCCTCAACTGCGACCTTGGTTTTCTGATAAAAAGAATCAGCATTATTCGCCATGCGTGGGGCACTCGAAAGAAATAAAACATAGAGAAGAAAAGATTCTACCCTTTTCGGAGGTCTTTTTGCCAACGAATAATAAGGTCAAGAAGCTGATCGGAAGAAAACTTAGCCAAATCGAGTTCGCGAAGAGATGCAAGAATAGGATCTTCTGT
The DNA here is from genome assembly GCA_002303765.1 of Planctomycetaceae bacterium UBA969. GTDB lineage: Bacteria > Planctomycetota > Planctomycetia > Gemmatales > Gemmataceae > UBA969. The sequence continues at coordinate 7,116 of DBCB01000368.1, read as the reverse complement.
GCTTGCAAAAAGGCTACCTTGGATAATTTTGGGTCTGCGGATAAGAGCGCCTTCTTGTTCATTGGAAAGCAAATGCCGTTCTTCCAAATCTGCGAGTATGATTTTTGCGCGATCAAGAACAGGCCTTGGAACCCCAGCCCTTTGGGCAACATGAATACCATAGCTCTGGTCTGCACTTCCCGCTTCGATACGGTGCAGGAAAATAATCCCCGTGGGAGTTTCACGCACACAAACCCTCAGGTTTTTAAACTTCTTTAAAGATTCTTCAAGTTGTGCCAACTCATGGTAATGAGTGGCAAAGAGAGTTCTACAACCAACTTTGTCGTGCAAATGTTCAGTAATAGCCCAGGCAATGCTTACGCCATCGTAGGTGCTGGTTCCCCTGCCGATTTCATCAAGGATAACCAAACTTGAAGCGGTGGCATTATTAAGAATGTTGGCAGCTTCGGTCATTTCAACCATGAAGGTGCTTTGCGAGCGCCCAAGTTCATCGCTTGCACCAACACGGGTAAAAATGCGATCCGTCAATCCTACTATCACTCTGGAAGCAGGCACAAAACTGCCTACATGCGCAAGCATAGTGATGAGTGCGACCTGCCTGATGTAAACACTTTTTCCACCCATGTTGGGTCCGGTGATCAGCAAAAACATGCCATGCTCTGGATGCAACGAGGCGCTATTAGGCACAAAAGTACCCGAAGGCATGGTCTGCTCTAAAACAGGATGCTTGCCATCTACAATGTCTAATATCGGCTTTTCAACAATGTCAGGCCGAGTCCAACCTCTTTCAGATGCAAGTTCCGCCAGCGAACATAAAACATCAGCAATTGCGAGGGTTTCTGCAGTTGCCATTAGTTCCAAGGTATGGGATGAAGCCAACTCTCTGAGTTGCAGGAACAATTCATATTCGCACTTCTCGAGTTTTTCTTGAGCGTTAAGAACTTTCTCTTCCTGCTCTTTAAGTTCAGGCGTAATGTATCGCTCTGCATTTTTCAAAGTCTGCTTGCGCTGATAATCAGGGGGAACCTTTGCTGTATGGGTGTGGGTGATTTCAATGAAGTATCCAAAAACCTGATTGAACCCGACCTTAAGGCTGGAGATTCCGGTGCGTGCGATTTCTTGGGCTTGGAAGTTTGCCATCCATTCCTTCCCGTAAATCGAAATGTTACGCAACTCATCCAGATCGAAATCATAACCCTGCTTGATAATCCCGCCCTCTTTAGCTGAAAGGGGAAGCTGCTCTTCAAGTGCTGCGAATAATTTATCCCGCAGGTGGGGCAGGAGAGCGATTTTTTGCGAAAGCGCTTGCAACAGTGGGCTGTTTCCACGAGCAAGCACCGCTTGAATCTCGGGCAATAAAACTAAAGTACGGGCAACAGACCCAAGATCTCTTGGCCCTGCCCGTCCAGTTCCAATTCGTGCGGAAAGCCTTTGCAGATCATAAGCCTTAGACAAAACATTACGCAGATCAGCACGCAGCCCATAATCGCGTTTGAAAATATCCACCGCATCAAGTCGCTGAGTGATGAGATTAATATTTGCAAGGGGGGAAAGCAGCCAGTCGGAAAGCAATCGTGCCCCCATAGGCGTGGAAGTTCGATCAATACGATGAAGCAGAGAACCTTCACGGCCTCCATCACGCATGGTGCGAGTCAGCTCCAAACTTCTGCGGGTTACCTCATCAATCGCAAGAAAAGAACCCTGAGAAAAAGGCGTGATTTTTCGCAAGTGAACCAAGGCAGCTTTCAAGGTTTCATGAAGGTAGCCAAGAAGTGCGCCTGCAGCCCGTAAACAAATTTGCTTATCTTCAAACCCAAACCCTGAGAGAGTTGAAACATCAAAATGCTTGTGGAGTACACCTAGAGCTGAACCAGACTCGAAGCACCAATCGGCTCTGGGTGAAAAAGCTGCATCAGGAAGAAGTGCAACAAGATCAAAGGGTGGCTCAGGATTTTTAGGATCATCCGGGAAAAGAATTTCCGCAGGCCGAAGCCTTGAAAGATAATCACGGAGGTCTGAAGGGGAAAGATCAACTGCAAAAAACTGCCCAGTAGAAAGCTCTACCCAGGCCAATCCACAAAGAGAATTCTTTGCACCCTGCAAAACACAAACAAGATGATTATTACTCCTAGGGTCAAGCAGATCATCTTCGGTAAGAGTGCCAGGCGTGATGATGCGGGTAACTTCCCTGCGCACCAAACCCTTGGCCTCAGAGGCTTCTTCAACCTGATCACAAACTGCAACGCGCTTGCCCGCCTGCAATAGTTTTCTTAAATGATTTTCAAGCGAGTGATGGGGAAACCCCGCCATCGGCACCGATTTATCCCTAGAAGTAAGGGTTAGGCCAAGAATTCTAGAGGCTTCCTGAGCATCTTCGTTGAATAGTTCATAAAAATCCCCCATTCGAAAAAGCAACATCATACCCGGATGGCTATTTTTGGCCTCCAGGTACTGCTGCATCATTGGGGTGGACATTTAAACTTTTGGGAAAGCAGAGAAATGGGTTAAGCTTTTTTGAACACTTTTTTCATGCGGACCGAATTGCCTATTGAATTATAGTTCACTTCGGTCATGTAATGGCGCATAAGCATAAGACCACGACCGCAAGGCCTTTCAAGATTCTCGATATCGGTGGGATCAGGCACATCGTTGGGGTCGAAACCAGGGCCTTCATCGGAAATCATAATTTCAAAAACATCCGCATCAAGAGTGTACTTGATGAATACTTTTTTGGTTATTTCCATTTGATTGCCATGCTTGATGGCGTTCACAAGAGCTTCTTCAAGCGCCAACCTGATGCAAAAAACATCTTTGTCGGGGGCTTTTACATTTTGCAATCCCTGTTCAAGCACATCCTGAACCCGTCTGGCTTCAGCAGTGTCTGATTGAATAATGATCTCTAGGGCAGAATTTTCGAAGTCTGACACTTTTCAAATCTCTGAATAATAAAAGAAATCTAAACGCCCTAATAAATTTAGCAGCTAATTAAAACTAGCAGCTAAATTAAAACGCCTAATAATTCAATATGGAGCGATAATCACTTAGGCGAAAGCTTGCAAACCAACTTGCTCATCTTCCTTGATCTTAAAAAACTTATCCAACTTTGTGATTTCGAACACTTCCTTGATTTCAGGACGAATATTACAAAGCACCAACTTGCCACCTGAGGTATTGGCCTTTTTATTCAAGGTGATCAATTTACCCAATGCTGCACTGGAGAGATAATCAACATTTTTGAAGTCAAGAAGGATCTTCTTTTTGCCTTCGGCATCAACCAATTCAAACAACTGTTCACCAATGATTTGAATATTTTGCTCGTCGAGAATTTTGCGATCAACGAAGTTAACAACTGTTACATCGCCAATTTCTTCAACTTCAAGTCTTCTTTTGCGGGGTTCTGCTGACATCTTTATCTCGCTCCTCTACTTACACTTTTTACTCGGGCATGAGTTCTTATTAAGAATACTAAATTCATTGATCAATGTAACTTAATTCTCTTAAATAGTATATAATTATTACACTAAAGGAGGCAAAGCAGAAGTCAAGATAAAATACCCTAAGCTAAGATAAGATCTTTGCCTATGCCCTTTCCTTAACCTAATTTCCGGAGTTAACTGATATTCATGGCACTTTGGACCGAGCAGGATCAACAAAAATTCAATGAAATCGTCACCCAATTACGCAATTGGACTTCCCAACCTTGCCTTACCTGCAAATCTCCACTGCTCGCTGAAGATGTCCTTTACAGCAACGCCTTGGGCCTTAAAACCAGCCCCAAATGCTTACCTTGCCTAGCAAAAGGCCTGGAACAAAACCAAACTGAACTTAAAAATACGCTGCTTCAACACATCCGCAGAAGACCCTGCCTTTGTAAGGCGTTTGAAATCTCTACCGGGGCCCAGGCCCTGCCAGCGGAACTAGATTGCAATTTCACCCCAACAGAAAATCAGCCTCTTTCCTTAACCAATTCACCCTTAGTCCCTGATTTAATCTGGGATGCAGGCGATTTAGGGTGTGGCGATTTGGTTCTTCTGCTTCGTGGGAAACTTCGTGCCATGCTTCCGGGCAAGCTTCTTAAGGTTACAGCTCTCGACCCAGGCGCCCCGGAAGATATCCCCGCTTGGTGCAAAATGACTGGCAATCGGCTTGTATCCCAACAACACCCCCTTTACTTTATTCGAAACAAGGAATAATTCATGAATAACCGATTTGTTATCAGCCTCACTTGCGCCAAAGAAAACCCCGACCGAGCCACCGTTGCCTTTGTCGTTGCTACCGCAGCAGTGGCAAGCGAACAGGAAACCGTGGTTTTTCTTAGTATCGAGGGCGTCAGGCTTTGCCAAGCTGGTTATGCAGACTCCATTCACGAAGAAGGTTTTGCACCTTTAAAGGAATTAATGACAAACTTTGCAGCTGCGGGCGGTAAGATTTATGTTTGTTCGCCTTGCTTCAAGAAACGCAAGCTGGATGATACAATGCTTATAGATGGTGCAGTGATCGTGGGGGGTGCGAAGCTGGTTGAATTCATGGCATCGGGCGTCCCCTCCCTTTCCTATTAAGGCCCAAATCATGGAATGGAATTCGGATCATCCTCAAAAACCCAATGCCTCGTTTGATGGTGCAGACCTCGATTGTGGTAACGGCTTGCTTATCCTCATACGCAAACATCTTGGACCCCTTGAACCCGATCAAGTATTGGAAATTCTTTCGACCGACGCAACCGTTGAAGATGATCTTCCCGCATGGGCCCGCCTGACAGGCAACAATATCATTTCCAAAACGAAGAATAATTCCCAGCGCAGTTATCATGTACGCAAAGGGAAACGCACCCCAAACACCAACACCGCGGTGGGTACTGAAAGGCAGACGGTAAAGGCCATTGCAGAGGTTCAGCCACATCTGCCTCGAAATGCGGAACTTCCCGCTTTCACAGTAACAGGGATCGGATCTTGGCCAAGGCCACGATGGATGCTAAAGGCAATTCACGAAAGATTAGAAAACCGCATCAGCGATGAAGAACTTCAAACCACTGCAAATGATGCGGTAAGGCTTGTGCTTCAAGCGCAGGATCGTGCGGGTGTGGATCTGGTTTCAGATGGTGAACAACGGCGGGATAGTTACGCCAGCTTCGTAGGGTCCAGACTTGCGAATTGCCAACTTATTCCCATCAGTGATTTGCTACCTTACGTTGATGATCCGGAAAAATTCGCAGAAGAGCTCAAAGCTTTAGATGTACAGGGAAGCGAAATTCATCATCCCGCGGTGCTAGGCCCCATTTCCCGCAGCAAACCCCTCGTGCTTCACGAACTGCAATACCTGCAATCTATCACCCACAAGCCTTGCAAGGTCGCATTACCCGGCCCATATCTTCTTACCCGCACCCTTTGGCTCGAATGCCTCTCCGAAAAAATCTATCAAACCCGCGAAGAATTAGCCTCTGCTGTCATCAAAATCCTTCGCGAAGAAATCCAAGATTTAATTACTTCAGGCGCAACCATCATTCAACTTGATGAACCTGTTCTTACTGAAGTAGTATTTGGAAAACCCGCCAAGCAGCGCAGCTTCATGTGTGGGGCATTGGGTGAAAAGCTAAAAGCTACCCACGAAGAACTGGAGTTTGCATCCGAACTTCTGGCACGAACATTAGAAGGATTTCCAAGAGAAAGGCTTGCACTGCACATCTGCAGGGGTAACTGGTCGAAGGATGAATCAGTTGCTCTCGCAGGCGATTACAGGCCCTTGATGCCTCTGCTAGAAAAAGTTCCCGTGGGCATTTTGTTTTTAGAGCTGTGCACACCCCGGGCTGGCGAGATGGAAGTGCTTGCTAATCTTCCTGAAAGCTATCGTCTTGGATTGGGAATGGTTAACCCTAAATCTAGCTTGGTCGAAAGTGTTGAAGAAATTGTGCAAAAAGCAACCAAGGCTGCCAATCTTTTTGGCCCTAGAAGAATTCTTCTCAACCCTGACTGTGGCTTTGCAACCTTTGCCGACAGCCCGCTTGCACCCTCTGAAATTGCAGAAGCAAAAATGTATTCTCTAGTCCAGGCTGCACGAATTCTCAGGCAGAACTTTAAGCTCATTTAATGAGCTTAAGCCGCGATCCATCCAATAATATTGCCAATAGCAGCACGCCCCCCAAAATACACTTCTGCGTATTACTATCAAACCCAAGAAGATTCATCCCATTTTGAATCACAGCAAGAATCAAAGCCCCTATCAAGGTGCCAGTGATTTTTCCCTCGCCCCCTGCAAGCGAAGTGCCCCCAACCACAACCGCAGCAATCACATAAAGTTCGTACATATGACCATAAGTTGGTGCACCACTCTTCAACTGCGAAGCCATCACAACACCGCCCAAGCCTGCCAACGCACCTGATAAAGTGTAAACCAAAATAAGCACACCCAATACCGATACGCCACTTAGCCTTGCAGCTTCGCGATTGCCCCCGACCGCATAAACATAACGACCAAAAACCGTTCGAGTCATTGCAAGATGTGCTATCAAATAAATGATCGCAGTAAGTACCACTGCGACCGGAATGCGCATCAGAGTGCTACCCCTGCCCAACCACATAAATGATTCAGGCACTCGATCGATGGATTGCCCATCGGATATCAAATAAGCCAGCCCTCCTGCGATAAGCATCATTGCAAGCGTGGTGATAAAAGGTGGGATTGAAAAGCAAGCAATCATGACTCCAGAAAACATTCCCATGAAAGCACAAACACCAACCGCAGCAAGGCTACAGGCTATAAGTGCAGGGGTATGGGCCTCAACCCCACCGCCATAATCGCGGATCAGCCTTGCAACCAAGACTGCAGAAAAAGCAATCATCGCACCTACAGAAAGATCAATCCCACCCGTGAGAATTACAAAAGTCATCCCCACTGCAAGTATGGCAATGACTGCAATCTGGTTTACGATGTTAACAAGGTTATCGCGTTTAAAGAAGTTGGGCCAGCGATAAGAAGCTGGCTCGACAACCTTAACATCACCCAAACCCGGAAACTTCGTGTTCATATTTTCAAAGATCGACCAGGTGGCAGTAAAGTGATTACACATGATGAAATCCAGTTTAACGCCTTCCTTCTGCAATCTTTCCAAACAAGCCCGAG
>DBCB01000233.1:5139-7105 GCA_002303765.1 Planctomycetaceae bacterium UBA969 | reverse complement strand
AGGCTCGAATGTTAATAACTGTGTGATCGGGGTACGGAGCAGAATAGGCAAGAATGTTACACTTAAGGAATGCGTTATCATAGGCGCCGATCGTTTTGAAACAGATAAAGAAAGAGCAGACAACCTTACCAAGGGCATACCCAATTTAAATGTTGGTGATAACTCTGTAATTCATTGCGCAATATTAGATAAAGATTGCAGAGTGGGAAAAAACGTAAGACTTGTTAACACAAGAAAAATTCAGCACGACGAAGGGAATAACTTTGTCATTCGGGATGGAATTATTTGCGTCCCAAGAGGCAGCATCATTCCAGATGGAACTGTCATCTAGTAATTGCAACCGTCAGCCTTTAAATCATTTTTTCAAGCGATTTGAAAGTATCGGATTTATGCGAATTGTTTCTTGAGAAAAGCCAACTCCTTCTTCGCAAGGTCTTTTCGATTAGGAAGCCCTGATGCTTCATACTCACCATGTAGAACAATAGTTCCTTGAAATTTCGCATCTTTTACACCCTTGGAAACATCATTCCAGCGCACAATGCCCGAGCCTGCAGGAATAACCTTGAAAGCCCAATCCCCCTTGGCTTGCTCCCACAAAATATCTTTGATTGCAATGATGGAGAGCCATGGTCGCAGGATTTCAAGTTCCATCTTTATGGGGCCACCATTGACAGCTAAATGCCCGGTATCAGCAAATGCACCAACATGATGCGGATCAAAATCAGTTAGCAACTCTTTAAGTGAAACGGCATTATTTCCAATGTTGTTGCCCGAGTGTGTGTGGTAAACGGCCTTGACCTTTGTTGCCTGCGCAAGTTTCGAGAAGCCCTGAAGTTTTTTCCGGGCGCCCTGCAGGTCATCACTAAAGTTTCCTTTATACGGGAAGTAGCCAATTTTAATCATAGGTACACCCGCAAGTGCACAAGCTTCAAAAAGATTCTTCGCATCCTTACTATCGGCATCAATCAATGAAGTGGGCGCGCTTACCAAGGGAATATCTAATTTGTTTTGCTTCATGATTGCAGCAAATTTAGGCAATTCTGTAAGAGCGTTGCTGGGCTCGATTGGATACCCAGGCCTAACTGCCAAGTCTAATCCGTCCACGCCCGTTTCTTTGCAGAACTCAACTAAAGCTGGGGGCGCTAACTCTTTAAGTGTCTTAGTGAAGTAAATAAATTGCATGACAAAACACTCCTAACCCATGATGGAACAATTAAATTAATTTCATTCCATCATGGAGTATGGCCAAGAGCAAAAGAAAAAAGGTTCGAAAGTTATTCGACAGTATTTTCAAGTACGCCAATACCTGCAATTTCAATCCTGATGACATCACCAGAATGCAGAGTAAATTGATCAGGAGGAACAACCCCCGTACCCGTCAAAAGGAAAGCACCATCAGGGAAATCGTTTTCTTTAAAGAGCCATGAAACCAAATCTTCAAGCTTTCTAGCCATGGACGCGAGCGAAGTTTTTCCCTCGAAAACCTGAGCCCCTGCCCTATGAATTTGAAGATGAATGGAACAAGCTTCACCTTGGGGAAGGAACCTTGCAAGGGTGACAACAGGCCCAATCGCACATGCTCCGGAGTACATCTTTGCTTGAGGGAGATAAAGCGGGTTTTCGCCTTCAATATCCCTGGCGCTCATATCATTGCCAATGGTAAAACCGACAATTTTTCCTGCCGGAGAAACAACCAAGGTAAGCTCAGGCTCAGGGACGCTCCACTTGCTATCTTTTCGGATACGGACTTTTTGGCCGAAGCTTGCAACCTTTGCAGGAGGAGATTTAAAAAAGAGCTCTGGCCTTTGGGCTTTATAAACGAGATCATAAAATTTAGCTGCCCCTTCCGATTCGCGCTCACGGGCTTCCCTGCTACGCAAATAAGTTACACCGGCTGCCCATACCTCTTGCTGATCAATAGGCACCAAAGGAATTGTAGAAGCCAAAGGGATTTTTTTGGCAGAAG
>DBCB01000233.1:1667-5103 GCA_002303765.1 Planctomycetaceae bacterium UBA969 | reverse complement strand
CTTGGCATGACTTTCAACTTCATGCTCTGGGTTAGCCGCATGAAGTATTTTCGAAAAAAGCCCCGGATCCTTGGCTAAGTCTCCCAGTACAACAACTTCCTGATCTTGAACCAAGCCAACAAATGACAATCCATCATTACTTTGAAATTTGCCAATTCTCACAGCGATACCCCTTTAATTCAAATTTTCTTAAAAGATTCCCACAATTTTGGAACGTCCAACAATCGTCCTTTATCCACGAATTCAAGTGAATTTTCCAGCGCCGATTTTAATAAAGGATGAAATGCTACCGCCTGACCTGGTTTAGGCACAGGCGACACAAGCTCCGCAATTATTTTCGATAACAAAGCTTCTATACCCAATCCAGACAAAGCAGAAATGCCAATTGAGCCTTGGGGAATCGAATCAGCCTGAAAAACATCTAAATCAATTTTATTAGTAACACCAAGAATCTTTTTATTATTAAAAAGAATCGGGGCCGGGATTACAGGAGAAGAACAATCTTGAACCCAAAGAACTAAATCCGCCTGCTCCGTAGCATTGGTGCCCATGAGCATTCCCGCATTTTCCAATGGGTCGGAAGTAGTGCGTAATCCAGCAGTATCAGCAAAAGAAACAGGCCAGCCCTCAATAGCTGTTTCAAGCCAAAGAACGTCCCTAGTTGTGCCTGGAATTTCTGAAACAATACTGCGCTGATAACCTGCAAGAATATTCATCAAACTACTTTTCCCAGCATTCGTAGGGCCCGCCAAAACTACCTTCCAAGGTTCAACCAATCTGCCACTTAAATATGAATACCGCCCTATATCAGAAAGCATGGCAGTGGCGTTTCTAGAATCTCCTTGATTAATGAAACCCAAAAATGAATCTAGCCAAAGCCTAAAGGCCCCCTGAAACTGATCAAGTAAAATTTTCGTAGGCTCACTGGTAGTTGCCTGATTAAGTAAAACTAGCGCCATCGCTTGCAGAGGATCTGCAGTGGTGTGGGTAATAAAATCCTGCCAATTGCAAAGAGTCGCTCCCTCAGCCTGCAAAAATTCTAAAAGCATAGAAACAACTTGAGTACCACCATGCGGATGTATTTCCAAAAGCATGGGGCTATTATTTTTACAACTTAAAACAACTTCATCGCCATGCCCCAGACCCAATCGCCCAAGAAAAACAGAACCGGGGGCGGGAAGAATAGGTAAAGGCTTCTTGGTTCTAGGTTTAAAAACCTTGAAGATTATTTCCCAGGCACGAGGCCCAAAAAGGGACAGAGTTGCGATTGCACTTTTACCAGGCGGAGTCAGACGTGCCAGATAAGTTTCGCAATGAGTATCATCCATCTACTGATTCCTCAGCAAGCAAGGAAAGCCCAGTAAGAACCAAGTTGGGGAAATACCCATTCCCTTCGTTTAAATGGTTGGCTAAAAGGAAGCCATCGCCTCCAGTAAAAAAGAGCTTGGCTTTTGTGCCAGATTGCGTTTCTAATTTTCGAATAAGCAAGGAAATGCCACCTAGAAAAGCATTGCCCACGCCAAAAGAAATCGCATCAACAGTATTTGCCCCTGCTGTTTGTCGAATTTGATCCGTAATAGATATTTCTGGAAGTTGGGCTGTGTACTGGTTTAAAGAGCGAGCCATTAATTTAAGCCCCGGCATAATTGCTCCGCCTAAAAACCCATTTCTGCAGCTTGCTAAATCAACGGTAACCGCACTCCCAGCATCAACAACTATTACAGCATCGGTTTCGACTGTTAGTTTTAATGCAGCAAAAGAAGCGACTAAGCGATCGATTCCAGTTACTGAAGGATTATCAACTTTAATTTGCATCGGGAGATCAACATGGGTTACCACTTTTACTTTATCACAAAAATTCAGAAGCCATCGATGGTGTTTTTTGAGGACATCAGGTACGACGCCACAAATCAAAATAGATTTGACCGAATCTTTACACCGGGCGTTCCAAGACTTCTCCCAGGAAGAAACATCTGCTAGACCAAGTCTAAAATGCTCAAGAAGAATGCCTTGATCGAAAAGCCCCCATTTAATCGAGCTATTGCCTACATCGATAGCAAGAAGTGTTGGAATCATTATTCATCAGGGTTCTTGATTTTTTTAAGTTCCCGGGTTACAGCCTGAATCATAGTTGCCAACCCCTGACCAGTTACTGCAGAGATTGCAATGATTTCTTTGCCCAACTCTTTTTCAAGTTCTTTTCGAACAAGATCACTGTCAGTCAATTCGGACTTGCTCAAAACAATAATCTCGGGCTTCAGGATGGTATCTTTACCATGCAAATCCAACTCATTGCGAATGGAATGATAGTTGGCAAGAGGCGTGGTTTGATCCATTGGGAAAGGTTCAAGCACATGGATAATGACAAGAGTACGCTCAACATGGCGAAGGAATTCGTGCCCCAAACCAACGCCCTGATGTGCACCTTCAATAAGTCCGGGTAAATCAGCGAGGATAAAAGCCCGTTCCCCACCAATCATCACCTGACCAAGATTAGGATGCTTTGTGGTAAAGGGATAAGATGCGATTTCAGGATGTGCCCTAGAAAGGCGACTAAGAAGAGTGGATTTACCTGCATTTGGCTTGCCAACCAACCCAACATCAGCGATCACTTTAAGTTCAAGAGAGATATGCTTCTCTTCGCCGGGTGTACCAGGCTGAAACTCTCTAGGCGCCCTGTTAATCGAAGTAGTAAAAAAGCGATTACCTTTGCCACCCCTACCTCCAAAAGCAACAACCACTTGATCGTTGGGGAGGGTTAAATCTTTGAGTATATTGCCCCTGTCGCGATCGAGAATAAGAGTACCTGGGGGAACAGCAATAACAAGATCATGGGCTTTTTTCCCGTGACAATTATCGCCCATCCCAGCACCGCCGCTTTCCGCACGCCAATGCTTGCGGTTTACAATATTCGCAAGGCTATCGGTGCCTTCGACAGCACGAATAATTACATCGCCGCCATCACCGCCATCGCCACCATTAGGCCCGCCCTTAGGAATATATTTTTCCCTACGGAAACTAACACAGCCTGAACCGCCATCGCCGCCCTTAACATAAATTGAGACACGATCAACAAACATGATGTAACCCTTCTTTCATTGCTATAAGACAATTTTAGAGAGGGTGAGGAGTAATCAAAGGTATAAATTAAAACTTGAGGGAAAAATCAGTAGGCATTGCGATGGATCATACCGTTAAAAATGGTCATCCAAAGGATACGAACATCCATCCAAGGGGTCCAATGGGTGATGTAATAAAGGTCATATTGCAGCCTTTTTCGCAAAGAAGTGTTCCCACGCCACCCATGAACTTGGGCCCAGCCAGTGATCCCCGCTTTGACGGTATGCCGAGCCATATAATTAGGAATAGTCTTGCGAAATTTATCAATAAAGACCGGGCGTTCAGGGCGCGGACCAACCAAACTCATTTCCCCGCG
>DBCB01000233.1:0-1622 GCA_002303765.1 Planctomycetaceae bacterium UBA969 | reverse complement strand
AATCAACTGAGGAAGCTCATCGATGCTGGTTTTGCGAAGAAAAGTGCCAAGAATTGTCCTGCGATCATCATTTTTAGCAGCCCAAACAGCGCCTGAAGCATTTTCGGCATCCATTTTCATGCTTCGAAATTTAAGCATTTGGAAAGATTTACCATTCAACCCGCATCGTTCTTGGGTGTAAAAAACCGGTCCCCGGCTGGTCAACTTGATCAGTACAGCAATGCAAACAAGAAGCGGCGAAATCAAAATAAAACCAACCAACGAAAGAACAATGTCCATACCCCGTTTGAACATTACATTCAGTCCAAAGTGTGGGTTCTCTTTTAAAGAAATTAAGGGCATACCATCTACATCAACGGTAGAAAGGGCTAAGCCCGCAAGTTCTGGAACATCTGCCGCCAAACGAACATCAACAAAAGTGTCTGCAAGTATTTCATAAACATTGCGAACATCGTCATAACGGTTCATAGGCAAAGCAATAAAGACATGGCTAACGGAGTACTGGGCAATTAAATTGGGCAGGTCTTCAAATTTGCCCATAACATCGAGATCTTTGTTAAAAGCTGAGACTTGATTTTCAACGTAACCAACATTTTTAATGCCCAACCATGAGTTTGTTTTGAGGATGGTGGCCATTTTTCTAGCAACCCTACCGGTGCCAACAATAATTGCAAAAGACTGATCATACCCCCTAGAACGAAAATCCCTGATCAGTTTCCAATTGATTTGCCTCACAAAGAAAACAGCGAAGACATTGAAGGCGCCAAAGATTGAAACCATGGCCCTTGATCCAGAAAGATCCTTGCGAAAAAAATCGACCGCAAGTAAAAGCAAAACGAGAAAGAAAGTCCCTTTGATCGAACAAAAAGCTTCCTCACGCATCCTGCGCATGCGGCTAATTTTGTATTGATCCGTGAAATGATAAGCTACAGCGGCAGTAAACAGAACCCAAGGAATATGACTAAAAAGCGTGTCATTTTCATTCGGGATTGAAACAAAAGGTATCCAACCAGATTCAAATCTCACATGGTAAGCTGCAAGCCATGCGATGCTTGTCGCAATGATGTCGCAAACAAAAAACCAAACTATTATTAACTGACTTCTGCGCTGGATCATGATGCCATCCCTGGCTAATGCCACCTAAAATTACATGAGGTAAATTAAGCTTTGCAGGGGAAAAAAGTCTAGGCCAAGATGGTTTGCCTATTTTGACATCATTGGAAGAATATTTGGTGTATGCTAATTTGTCTGGAAATAGTTCGTGCAAACTACTATTAATAAATAATAGTTAGCATGAAATGCATAACTTATTTGACCATGATAATTTGGGAAAGGAATTTTACGATGGCTCATGTTGTAACCCAACCCTGCAATGACTGCAAATACACTGATTGTGTAGCTGTTTGCCCTGTGGAATGCTTCTACATGGATGACAAGATGGTGTATATCGACCCAGCAGATTGCATCGATTGCGAAGCGTGCGTTCCTGAATGCCCTGTTGAGGCTATCTTTTCCGAATCCAGCGTTCCTGGCCAATGGAAAAGCTTTATTCAGCTAAACACGGATCGAACCAAGATTCTTAAAACAAGCAAAGGCCATATCACAGAAAAGCAAGATCCGCT
>DBCB01000186.1 GCA_002303765.1 Planctomycetaceae bacterium UBA969 | reverse complement strand
GCATGTTGGGCGTTATACTGCGAGAGGGTATCAAGGATTCTGCGTTGTTGAGGATCAGTCATGTCGGATCGTCTGGAAAGATCGAGTATGGGCGAACCCTGAGATCGGAAGAGTGTGCCTTCGTATTGAGCGGGCATATAACCGCTGGACCAGTTTTTTGCACCACTGATAGGGCCACCGCGTGGGTCAAGCATTACAACAAAGCCGGGCATGTTGGCGTTTTCCGAACCGAGTCCATAGTTCACCCACGAACCCATGCATGGCGCTCCTGATTGCACTTTTCCGGTGTTCATTTGGATCATTGCGGATCCGTGAATAGGTGAATCAGCAGTCATGGAGTGGATGAAAGAGATATCATCGACATGCCTTGCAAGGTTTGGGAAGAGGTCGGACACCCATTTGCCAGATTGCCCGTACTGATTGAATTTCCAACGGGGTTCGACGATACGGCCACTGGTTTTTTTACCACCTCTGCCGAAGGTTTTCACCTCGATGGTTTTGCCATCCATGCCGTTCATTGCGGGCTTGTAGTCGAAGGTGTCCATATGGCTTGGCCCGCCATACATGTAAAGAAAAATAACGCTGGTGGCCTTGGGGGTGCGATGAGGTTTTTTAGGAGCGAGGGGGTTGAAGGGTTGTGCAGCTTGTGCTTTGAAGAAAGAATCTTCAAGCATGCCTGCGAGTGCAACGCCAGTAAAGCCAGCGCCTGTCTGCCAGATGAATTCGCGTCTGGTATTGCCACAGAAGTTTTTCATGGATCACCTATAAAGTTTGTCGTTTGGTTAGTTGAGGAAGATAAATTCATTGAGGCTAAAAGCAATAAGGCAGAACCTGCGGAAAGCGTCTTCCTCGTTGAGAGAATCTTTGTTCATGGAATCTTTGATAAAGGTAGTGCCTCGGTCGATTTCATCTTGTTTGGGTTGTCGTTGCAGAGTTCTGCGAAGGATTTCCTGAACTTTATCTGAAGGAGAAGATGGAGATTTCTTGGCAACATCCGCAGCAAGCACCTTGGCCTGTTCGCTTGCAAACTCGCTGTTGATGAGTGCAAGGGCTTGTGCGGGTTGTGTGGTGGTGAAGCGCGAAGGGCATGGGGAATCAGGGTCTGGAGCATCAAACACTTGAAGGATGGGCAAAGCCAGCGAGCGCTTGATAAATACAAATACACTTCGCGAAGCAGCTTCTTCGGGTGTGGATTTACCCCAACCGCTGCCGGGTACGGATTGCCCTGCAAGCACTTCCCTTGGAATAGTAGGGTAGACGCTAGGGCCATCGACCTTTTTCAAATTCAAGTTGCCGCTGACGCCGAGGATGGAGTCGCGGAGTTCTTCTGCGGTTAATCTGCGTAAATCAAAGTGCGAGAGAAGATCGTTTTCGGGATCTTTCATCATTGCTTGGGGTGAAACTTGAGTGCCCATTTTGAAGGCATTGGAAGTAAGGATCATTCGTTGAAGGGGTTTGATTTTCCAGCCGTTTGCAACAAGTTGAGATGCGAGGTAATCCAGAAGTTCGGGGTGGGTGGGTGGTGTGCCCATATAGCCGAAGTTGCTGGAGGAACGAACAATGCCCCGGCCGAATTGAAACTGCCAGAGCCGATTGGCCATGACTCGAGCGGTGAGGGGGTTTGCATCGCTAGCAATCCAATCAGCGAGTACGGCCCTTCTGCCCGAGGATAAAGCATTGGCATCTGGATCTGGGATTTTGGGTTCGGGAGAGTTATTTGTAATCATGACAGTGGGAAAGCCGGGCTCCACCTTATCGCCTTTTGCAGCGGGCATGCCACGGGTTAGGATAAAGGTTTCTCTTGCCTTGGGCCCTTGTTCGGTAACTGCGAGGGAGGTTTCTCGAATCAGAGGTCGGGTCTTTTTAAGTTCTTCTCTTTTTGCGATGAGATCTTTCCAGCGCTTGTATTCTTCAGCAGTGACAAGCTTGCCTAGATGTTTTTCAAACAGGATGGGTTTGTGAACATCTTGTTTGAAGTCATCATTCTGCCCACCTGGAAGCTTGGCCCTGAAATCATCTTCGATACGGCCTATCTGCCTGTTGACATCATTGGAAGCACGTTCGTGTTCTTTGGCTTTGATTTCAAGGTCTTGAAGTTTCTTGAGGTCGGGTCTTCTGCCAGTACCAACTAAGCCCTTAAGATCTTGGGTATCGCCATCAACGACTCTTTGTGATGCAGGGCCATTGCTGTAGCCGTTGACACCATGAAAAAAAGCCATGAAGCGGTAGTAATCTTTTTGTGGGAAGGGATCGATTTTATGATCATGGCATCTGGCGCAGCCAATGGTGGTGCCAAGAAAAGTTTGGCCTGTGGTAGAAACAATATCATCAAGTTGGTCAAAATAAGCTAGTTCGCGATCAGCGGGTTCATCATCCCAGATGCCAAGTCGATAGTATGCGGTTGCGACCAAACTATCTCTGCTTACTTTTTCAATTTCATCCCCAGCGAGTTGTTCCTTGATGAATTGGTTGTAGGGTTTGTCTGAGTTGAACGATTGAATTACATAGTCGCGATATTTATAAGCATTGGGTTTGGCGCCATCGCGTTCGAAGCTGTTGGTTTCTGCGTAGCGAACAAGATCAAGCCAATGGCGGGCCCAGTTTTCACCGTAATGTCTAGAGTTTAACAGTAGGTCAACGCGTTTTTCGTATGCATCAGGGGAAGTATCTTTAAGAAAAGATTCTGTTTCTTCGATTGAAGGAGGCAGGCCTATCAAATTGAAATAGAGCCTGCGTAGCAGGGCGGTTTTCTCTGCAGGTAAAGCTGGTGTTAACTGATTTTGTTCGAGCTTCGATAGGATAAATGCATCGATGGGATTTTTGACCCATGATTGATCCTTAACTTTGGGAATGGTTGGATTTTTAACAGCCTTGTAGGACCAGAAGTTTCGGGCGTCTTCGTCCACTTTAGGCGGACCATGTTGCTTGGCTACAGCCTTGCCAGCAGAATATGGTACACCGGATTTAATCCATTTTTCTAATATCTCGATTTGCGATAGGGGGAGCTTGCCCTTGGGGGGCATTTTCAATTCGCCATGGCGGATGGCGTCAATCATCATGCTGGTATCTGGTTTTTCGAGGGAGACTACTGCGCCATTATCGCTGCCTTTAAGCAGCGCTTCGCGGGAGGACATATCAAGGCCTCCTTTGACTTTTTTTTCTGCACCATGGCAGGAAAAGCAATGCGCTTGAAGAATGGGCTTAACTTCTTTTTCAAAGAAATCTGCTGCAGGTTTAGCAGGCTCTGCTGAGAAACTAATGGTGTTAAAAATACAAGCGAACAGCGGTGCTAAGTATAAATAATTATTTAAGAAACGAGCCATAACTTCTCCAGGCAGGTATGCAAACAGCCACTACCATCAATA
>DBCB01000228.1:1110-4829 GCA_002303765.1 Planctomycetaceae bacterium UBA969 | reverse complement strand
CCCGAACATGAATTTGTAAACCCTTAAGCAAAGTTAATGAAGCATTCCCTCAGGCAACGCTTCTCTTTTCAAATTTATGAAAGTCTCGATTGCAATTCCTGACTTATGAAAACGCAAAGTAATTGCGCCCTCTTCCCTCGTCGACATCCATTTGGATGAAGAGTTTACAGGCAATGGCACCGAAGGATAAATATCCCCTTGTGTACCTATCACCACACTTGCAGGCTGGCACCAATTCAAAAATTCAGAGGGTAAAGATTTAATACTTCCATGGTGTGGCGCCATCAGCACATCAACAGCCCTTGGAGGAAACTGCATCACCATTTCTAAACCAGGGCTTTGCAAGTCGCCTGTCAAAAGCATTTTGAAGCCCTTGTAGCCGACTTCTATAACCATGCTTCGGGTGTTTTCATTTCCTGAGGGGCCAACTTGAGGTGGATGAAGCACTTCAAAATCAACACCACCGGAACTCCAGCTTTTACCTTTGGTGATCAATTCAAGATTCTCACGGGGATTGCCAAGCAATTGGTTGACCAAAGCTACACCAGGCGTGGGCTTCTGCGAAAAGCTTGGAGTTGTTGCTACGGATCGCACATTGAAACTTTCCAACAAGAAAGGCAAGCCATTGAAATGATCAAGGTCTGCATGAGAGATTAACAACTTATCGATGGTGGTAATTTTCTTCGACCAAAGGAAAGGCGCGATTTTCCTGCGTGAAACTTCAGGCCCAGAGATCGACCCAGCATCATATACCAACACCTTTCCATCGGGGGTTTCCATCACTACGCAGGTGCCATGCCCCACAGCCAAAAATGTCACGCAAAGATCTCTAGGGGGTATTCGAATAGGGAAGATAAATAGCAAAGTCCAAAGAATCGCAACGCAGCGCCATGCATATTTAGGCATAAGAGAAGGCCAATTTAGCCAGATAAAAACACTGACATACCCGAGGGGGATCAACCAAGAGGGGAAATCCGGAAGATAAAAATGGCCCATGGGGATCAGCAAAGCCAGGTCAACAAGTTTGCCACATAACCAAAGGCAGGGGAAAATAATCCACGTTGCGACCACAGCAATCGGGCTGATAAAACTTCCCAAAACAATACCAATGAATCCTGCTAAAAGCGCAATGGTTGTCAGAATGATAAGAGGCGGGCCAATTAAAAGTGCAACGGGTGAAACAACATGGGTAAATGCAGTTGCTAAGGGAGTTACAAAAACCCAGACAATAGCAGAGATAAAAAAAAGTTCGCGTGTTGCCTTCAAAAAATCAGCAAGCATTCTGCGCCATAAGGGTTTGGATTCATGTGTTAAAAGCTCAAGCGGGCTTTCTTCTGGTTGCGAAAACTTTGGGATCACCCAGATTAAACAAGCAGTTGCAAGAAATGAAAGAGTGCATCCCGGGCTGAATAAATCCCATGGTTGGACAAACGCAAGGATGATCCAAGAGGCGGTAAGAGTATGAATTGCAGGCGCAGGCCTACGCAGGATAATTCCCAAACTGAAGCACCCCACCATGATTACCGCACGCATCGCAGAGGGCCTGCCCCCGGTAAGCAACGCATAAACCAAAAGAAAAAGAGTTACCATGAAGGCAATGGATGCAGGCTTGAACCTGAAGGCACGCAGCAACCATGCCAAAGTTCCACCTAATATTGCAAGGTGTTGCCCGCTAATTGCAAGCACATGAAGCACACCCGTATTTTTAAATTTATCCCACTCGCTATTGTGCAACAAAGGGCTATCGCCCAAAAGCAATGCCTCAGCAAGAGGGCCTTCAGGGGTGGGGAGATTGCTGACAAGAAGGTTGGCTGCCCTCGCCCGGATGAAACATAATAAAGAAGAAAAGTTGAACCACGATCCTTCCTCGACCATTCGAATCGCTGAAGAATCATTGATCCTGATTTCGCCATAAATACCCTGTTGATTTAGAAAACTCCGATAGTCCCATTCGCCTGGATTCATGGGCGCTGATATCAATTTGGCTCGCCCTGTTATTTCGACCGTATCCCCTAAATGAAACTCTCCCAAGGTATCATTACTTACCATCCTTAAATTACCCTTTACCGGGTTCCATTCGCCATTTTGTTGCATCTCAATCAAGTAGAGAATTGCGGAACTTCGATTGGCAGCAGGAACCGTTCGCAGCGGATTATTCGTTTCGCCAACCCAAAGCCTTGGTTCTTCCTGCAGATAACCCTTGAACTTGCAAAGAGAAACCGAATCGTCCAAAGAGAGCCTAACATCGTCGGAAGTAACCAAGCGGGTAGCAATAAAGTGCCTGAATGCGCCCAAACAAACGATAAAAAGCAGCAGATACATCAGTGCAAGGTTTAACTTCTTCCCAACGATGCAAACTAGCCAAGCAAGAAGAAGCCCCAACGACAATGCCATCATGAATAGCAACGGAGGTTGATAGGCCATATCGAGCAAGAAGCCTAAGGTTATCGCCAAGGCTGCGGGTACTGATGGAACTTTCCAGAGTGTGAAATACCAAGCTGGCGAAGTATCTTTGGTCTCGGCCTTCTGGGCGGAAGGCATTGAAATTCTCCATGGGCGTTAGAGATACAAACACAGTCATCAAGCTTAATCTTTAGAAGCAGGCTTGGTGGCATATTTGGGTAGGAAGAAAGCCGCCCTTACTGGTGCGGGCATGGGGCTGTTGGCTCCCTTGACCGATTTCCAAATGACTTCATTAAAAAGTAAATCATCTGCTGCATCTTCTTTATCAAGATCAAATGCAAGAGACTGCTTCGCTCCCCACGATTTCTCGGTGTTCTTTTCTGTGAGGCTTACTTTCGCTGCAACATGCTTGAAAGGAGTCAGATCAGGTTCTGCTTGAAAAGAATTAAACATCGGGGTTGCAGCAGCATCAAACTGACTCATCGGCTTTAAGCCTAAAATCAGTTCCATGGTTCTTAAAATACTTGAGGTAGAATACATAGTGGAATCTACAAATTTTCGCTTCGTATAAGGGCTGATCACCAGGGAGATAGTGCGATGCGCATCCACATGATCCGAACCATTTTGCGCATCATCTTCGATCACAAAAATCGCAGTCTCTTTCCAGAACTTACTCTTGGAAAGGCCCTCAACCAGCATACCCATAGCTAGGTCGTTTTCTGCAACCATCGCAGTAGGGGTGGGCTTATCAGGCCTGGTGCCATAGGTATGATCGTTTGGAAGTCGAACAATACTTAGCTGGGGCATGCCACCCTCTTTTTCAAAGCGGGCGACTTCCTCTAAAAAGCGCTCTGTTCGTTTTACATCAGGGTAATCAAGATCATATCCCCGATAGAAAGGATCAAACTTGCCTTCAAGTGCCTTGACCCTAGCCTTGGAAGGTTCTCCAAGTTTTTTAGCATTATCAATCCATTCGCCATAACTGCGGAAAGAAACCTTGGCTTCTGCACAACGATCCCAGATGTAACCACCCGCAGGCCGGGCGATAACATCAAAAGCCCCCTCCGAAGGATAAGCAGTAAGCTTTTTAAGTGGGCTGCCACGATATGTCAAAGGCCAAACCTTTTCCACAAAGTCGGTAGAATATGCAGCCATGCTCCATTGATGGCCATCTGCAGAAACTTCGCCATCCACATAAAGATTATCGAGCAAGGTAAACTCCCTTGCGATCTTATGCTGGTTGGGTGTTACCTTTTCATCAAAGATGCAAAGGGATGGGTCGCCATTGCCTTCTTTGATATCACCAAACACCTGAT
>DBCB01000228.1:717-1093 GCA_002303765.1 Planctomycetaceae bacterium UBA969 | reverse complement strand
CATAGGTGCGGTTTTCCTTGATGACATAAATGCAATACTTAATGGGGCTAGGGTCACCGATTTTTCTAGGGATGGGATTACTACTGGGCCACTGGGCCTTGGGAAGATTATCCGCCTGAAGAGGGCTGCAAGAATATGCTTCCTTGGTGAACGCGATCATTTTCTCGGGCGTTGGCATATCCAAAACCCCCAGCGAACCCTGCATTAGGCCTGCAATATACTGCCTAATGGGAAGATCCTTAGCAAGAGGATTGGGCCCCTGCGAATTCGGCCTCGAGGTTAATCCTTTGCCGTTACAGAAATAAATTTTCCCATCGATCTGATTAAATCGAACACTCGTAGGGTACCAACCAGCAGGGATATAGCCCATAGGCAC
>DBCB01000228.1:317-700 GCA_002303765.1 Planctomycetaceae bacterium UBA969 | reverse complement strand
GGCTTAAGCGGATCTTCTACCTGAAACATACTAAGGTTATTAGCATCCGCATTAGCTACGATAAGGATCTTTCCATCGTTTGTAAGGGTCAGGCTGCCCGGGGTGTTGCCATTTGGTGCGTTGGGATAAAGTGCACAATTAAGCGTGCCCAAGCTTTTACCATTCTGCGAGGCATCAAGAACACTAACGCGTGTAGAGTTCGAGCAAGCAACAAAAAGAGTCTTGTTATCGGGGGCTAAAACCATTTCGGTTGGATGGCTTTCAGTGGGCCATGTTTCAATAACTTTGGCTTCTTTGGTATCAATCAGTGCGACAGCGGAAGCGCCCCAAAGACTAACCAATGCCAGTTCTTTCTTAGGCAACGCAAGAAAACCAAATGGGTA
>DBCB01000228.1:0-293 GCA_002303765.1 Planctomycetaceae bacterium UBA969 | reverse complement strand
GAATCAACTTTAAGTTCGACCATCTTGCGAGCTTCTGGCTTATCAAGCGGAGTTATGCTAAGCGAATGGCTCCAGCAGCCTGCAGCAAGGATTTTCTTACCACTCGAATCCAGCGCCAACCCCGTAGTGACAAATTTACTTTTCTCATCAGCGACGCTAATCTCGCTCCGGTTAGAAAGGTATCCATTTTTAAAATCGTAAACATAAGCGCTGGCAAACTCTGCAGCACTGGCATAGAGCTTATCGCCTTCGGGGGAAAAGCAAATACCACAAAAAGTCTGCTTGATACCAAC
>DBCB01000137.1 GCA_002303765.1 Planctomycetaceae bacterium UBA969 | reverse complement strand
AAACCTTGAAAAACCGAGTGAACGAGTTAAGGCCAAAAACAGAATCTCGCAAGGTGGACACGAATATAATTAATACAACTGAAGAGTCGCGTCGAGCCAAGCCAGTTCCTGAAGAAAAAGAACTGGTTGAAGTTTTGCTGGCAAACCCTGATCTGGTGTTTCGTGCCAAGCAGGATTTGAGCATCGACGATTTGAATCATCCCGGGTTAAGGCAGATTGTTTCCATCCTATTCGATTTACTGGATGAAAAACGAACTCCTGACTTGGATGCAGTTCGCGCCCGCATGGGTGACAGCCCGATTGGTTCGAGGCTGTTGGATTTAGCGGACCAAGGTCGGCGAAATCCAGAACCCGTGACATGGTATGGCAATATTCTTGAACGGTTCAATGAGCGCAAGGTTAAACCAGTGGTAAGGGTCCTCCAAGACCAATTACATGCTGCGAATGACCACGAAACCGCCATGGAGCTTCTAAGAAAATTGCAGTCCCGTTCGGTTGGATCCGGTTCGGTTCCAACCCCTTCCCGTCTTGATGGAGGCCATTGATGGAAAAGATTGAAGTTACTTTCAAGGCATTGTTGGAAGCAGGCAAAGAAAAAGGTTTCTTGACTTATACCCAAGTCAACGAACACTTGCCCGAAGATGATGCCAACCCCGAAAAAATCGATCAGCTTTTGCTTGTTCTCGAAGAACAGGGAATCGAACTGATTGATGAATCCGAGGTTGAAGATCGGGAAGGCGCTGCCACTGGCGCAACTACAGAAACACAACCCGACCTTGATTTTAGCTTCATCGAACAGGAAGAAGGCAAACGCATTGATGATCCAGTGCGCATGTACCTGACTCAGATGGGCGAAATTCCACTCTTGAAGCGAGAACAAGAAATCAACCTTGCGAAGAAAATCGAAGTCACACGCAAGCGCTTCCGCAGAAAAGTTTTAGAGTGTGATGGTGCAATGAATCAAGTGGTTGACACCCTTAAACGAGTACATTCGGGCGAGCTGCCTTTTGATCGAACCATCAAGGTATCGCTGACTGAAAATCTTGAAAAAGACAAAATCCTGCAAAGAATGCCACACAATCTTCGAACCTTGGAAAGATTGATGGAGCAAAACCAGGAAGATTTCAATCAGATAATGAATGCCGAACTTGATGAAGAATCCCGCAGACATTTCCGCAGAACCTTACGAAATCGCAGACGCAAAGCTGTTTGTTTGGTCGAAGAGTTGAGCATTCGAACCCAAAAAATCCAACCTCTTATGAAGAAGTTGGAGCAAATCGCCAGAAGGATGGAAGAACTCGAAACCGAAATCCGCTATCTCAATAACATCCGCGGCTCCAAAGAAGACATTCAAGCTTTGGAAAAAGAACTCCGCGATTACATGTTCAGTACCATGGAAGAAACACCAGAACTGCGCAGAAGAGTTATCACTGTGCATACCCGGTTCATGGAATACGAACAAGCCAAGCGTGATCTTTCAGGTGGCAACTTGCGATTGGTTGTAAGTATTGCCAAGAAGTATCGCAACCGTGGTTTAAGTTTTCTTGATCTGATTCAAGAAGGCAACACCGGCCTTATGCGTGCAGTAGACAAATACGAATATCGCAGAGGTTATAAGTTCAGTACTTACGCAACCTGGTGGATCAGACAAGCGATCACCCGTGCAATTGCAGATCAGGCCAGAACCATCCGCATCCCTGTACACATGATCGAAACCATGTCGAAACTTCGCAATGTAACCAAGAAACTGTTGCAAGATATGGGCCGCGAACCCACCATCGAAGAAATTGCAATAGCTGCAGAAATTAGCGTTGAAGAAACACGCAGGGTAATGAAAATCAGCAGGCACCCAATTAGCCTTGATAGGCCAGTGGGCGAAAGCGAAGACAGCTACTTTGGCGATTTCATCGAAGATAACTCCGTTGATTCACCAGTGAATGCAGCCGCTCAGGAAATGTTGAAAGACAAAATAGATGGCGTTCTGAAAACCCTGACTTATCGTGAAAGAGAAATCATCAAACTGCGCTACGGCTTAGGCGATGGTTACACTTACACTTTGGAAGAAGTAGGTAGGATTTTCAAAGTGACCCGCGAGCGAGTAAGGCAGATAGAGGCGAAAGCCGTCCGAAAACTGCAGCACCCAGTGCGCAGCAGGCAACTAGAAGGTTTTATCGATCTTTCACTAAAACAGTAGAACCAAAGGGCCCCCACAAGGGCCCTTTTTTATTGCACCGAGTCAATCTTCAATTACAAGGACTAAATAGCAATGACCGAGCCAGGAATAATCTTCAAGGAAATCCACAAGCACAGTAAGCATGCATTTGAATTGCAGGAACATATCGGGCGGATTCCTAGACAGATCAAGGCCCAAAAGACCAAAATCGAACGCATGGAAAAAGAGTTCAAAGATTTTCAGGACCATCTCAAGAAACTTAAAATCTCTATCCATGAAAAAGAAGTCTCTTTCAAAGAACTCAACACCAAAGTTGCTAAACTTCAGAAGCAACAAAATGAAGCATCCGACAACAAGGCATATGATGCTCTAAAAATAGAGATTGGCACCACCAAAGCTGAAATCGCAAAAGTGGAAGACGAAATCCTTTTTGCAATCACCGAGCAAGAAGAGAAAACCGCGGCCTTGCCAGAACAAGAAAAGTTGTTGAAAGCTGCCAAGGCAGAGGCTGCTTCCATCGAGAAGAATTCCACCGACCGCAAAGCGGAATTGGAAAAGCAACTTACCGAAACGAATGCATTGTTAAAAGCTGCTGAGTCGCAACTTTCTGCAGAGCACCTGACTAAATACCTGCGCATTGTGCAGTCATTTAAGCATGAAGCTCTATCGCCTTTGGAGGGAAAAACTTGCTCTTCCTGCGCCACCGAAATCACCTCACAAATGATGAATGAAGTGCGCAGTTACTTATTTGTTGCATGCAAATCATGCAACCGTTTGCTTTATCTTTCCGAACAGGAAGAACGGGTATTCAGAGAATCTGAAGCTGCTGACGAAGCGTAGTTTGATCTTTGGTTCGGGAATAAACCACAATTTCCCGCATTTTTTTTAATGAACTGCGCATGAAAAATTGCATTGTAACTTTTTGCCATCGCTTGCGCTTATGGATCAAAAAAACCCTTCGCTTGCGCTTCAGGCTTGTCAGACAAG
>DBCB01000367.1 GCA_002303765.1 Planctomycetaceae bacterium UBA969 | reverse complement strand
TTAAAATGGTTTGGTATCAAGGTGCAAACAAGCCCCCTCATTTAATTGAAGGAAAGATTCCTGCATGGAATAGCGGAGTTTTATTCGTTGGCGATAAAGGTATGCTGCTTTCTGACTACAGCAAGCATGCACTATTACCCGAAAAAGAATTTGTTGATTTCAAAAAGCCCGAGCCTTTTATCCCGAAATCTATTGGCCATTATGCCGAATGGTTGCAAGCTTGTAAAACAGGTTCTCCAACAACCTGTAATTTCGAATATTCCGGTTGGCTCACGGAATCTAATCATCTTGGTAATGTCGCTTTTAGAGCGGGAAAAAAACTTATTTGGGATGCAGATAAAATAAAAGCAACTAATTGCCCGGAAGCTGATCCGATGATCAAAAGAGAATACCGAAAAGGTTGGGACCTAGTTTAAAGTCAAAATACTAATTTAAATGCGGAAGGAACCTTGATGATTTCTGAAAATAAAACAGCGCCCCACAACGATAATTCAACTCTGGGCTTTGTATTCTTCTTCTTTTATGTGGCACTCTACTCATTCTTTGTTTTTTTAAATGCATTTTTCCCAGAAAAGATGACAACCTTCACTATTTCAGGGATCAACTTACCTGTTATTTATGGTTTTATTTTAATAACCAGTGCTGTTTTACTTGCATTAATTTACAGTTATGTTTTACGAAACAAGGGCAACCACTCTGGAGATAGTAACTAGTGATACATGAAGCTTCTTGGATTGCTGTCCTTATTTTTGCAATATTCGTTGCACTCACTCTGGCAATTAGCTTTTCATTTGCAGGAAAAACCAAGTCTTCTCAAGGATATTTTGCAGCCCATGGCGAAGTTCACTGGATTGTTAATGGTATAGCTTTCGCAGGCGATTATCTTAGTGCTGCATCTTTCCTTGGAATCTGCGGCATGATTGCTTTTTTCGGCTACGATGGTTTTCTATATTCAATTGGATATCTTGCAGGTTGGATCGTTGCCTTATTCGTAATTGCAGAACCTATAAAAAGACTTGGAAAATACACCTTTGCTGATGCATTAGATGCAAAATTCAATTCCCCAGGTATCAAATTTGTTGCTGCAATCAGTACCCTTTGCGTTAGCATTTTTTATCTGATTCCGCAAATGGTTGGTGCTGGTGTACTCATCCAACCCTTATTGGGATTTCCCCATTATGCTGGGGTTCTTGATTGTTGGCACAGTGGTCACTTTAATTGTCACAACGGCTGGCATGGTAAGTACAACTTATGTTCAATTTTTAAAAGGTTCATTGCTTGTTATTTTTAGCTTTATTTTAGTCGTCATGATATTAAACCGTGGCTTAAAAGTTGATATGAAACATGAACACCATAAAAATCACGAGCTAAAAATACTTGGGCCATTTAAAGAAGGAACCGTTTCCGATCCTACAGCACTTGGGTTTGCTAATTCCGAAGTGATTAAAAGTGAAGGTATTTGGAAAGCAAAACCTTTTGTTAGAGTTCTTGATTCGCAATCAAAACAAACTTCCTATTGGAAAATTGAGAAATCAAAATCTGATGCAGGCGAATTTTATCTCTATGAAACTCAAACGATCTTATCAAACCTGAAAGCAGGCGGAAAACCCTTGGTAAACGGACTACCAAAAGGTAAGGGCGCGCAAGAAGGCGATCTTTGGGCTGTTGGCAGCATTACCAAATTACCAGGAAATGGTAAAGAAACTGGCCCGCTTGGTCCCTTAGATTTTATTCGCACGATTCAGGAAAGCGAAATTATCCTTTGGGGTAATGACAAAATCAAACTTGATGATGATTCAACGCTTACTATTTATTTTCCCAAACCAACCCTGGGAAAGGATGTCCTTAGCCCTGGAAATCACCCTTCCCTTAAAGGCATTCGTAGCGAAAAAATCACTGATAAGTTAAACTTTATTTCCCTTATGCTCGCCCTTTTTTGCGGTACGGCTTCTTTACCGCATATTTTAATCAGATATTATACAGTCAAAAGTCAATCCTGCGCTCGTAATAGCACCGTGGTCGGAATTTCTACCATTGGGCTTTTTTACATTTTAACTTTGTTCCTTGGCCTTGGAGCAATGACAAGCGGAGCACTTGATGTAAGCGACAGCAACATGGCTGCGCCTCTTCTTGCTCGAAGCTTTGGCGAAGTGATGTTCGCCATGATTTCTGCAATAGCTTTTACGACTGTACTTGGAACGGTAAGTGGATTGATAGTTGCGGCAAGTGGCGCAGTTGTTCACGATTTGCTTCTAGGTTTTCTTAAAATCCCTATGAAAGATGAAACCAAAGTAAAAGCTGGCAAAATATCATGCATTTTTGTTGGAATCATCGCTATTGTTCTTGGTATTTTATTCCAAAAAATGAATGTCAATTACCTTGTTGGTTGGGCTTTTAGCGTAGCTGCTAGTGCGAATCTTCCATCGCTTGTTATGCTTTTGTTCTGGAAAAAAACAACCAAAGAAGGCGTTATCTGTGCCATTATTGTCGGAATGTTTTCATCCTTGGGTTGGATTCTTTCGTGTGCCGATACTTTTAAAGATGTTTACGGATTATCCCCTGAAAGTGCTTTGGTCCCATTCAGCCAACCTGGAATCATTACCATACCTTTAGGGTTTATTACTTTAGTTGTTGTTTCATTACTTACTGGTTCAAAAAAGCCATCACCAAGTTTATGAAAATCACCAGTTAAACTGAAACAATAAAGTCATAGATAACATGAGCCCCAACTGCAATTCCAAAACCTCGGAACATGTAAACAGCGCAAAAGTACAGTCCTGCGAGGGCTCTAAAAACAAAAATGTCAAACTGAAACGCTTCTCCAAAAACACCCAGATGATGTGATATTGCAAACCCGATTGAAGACACGAAAAATGCTAATGGCAAAGATGGGAAAATGTTTCTTGGAAATAGCAATAATAAAAGGTGGATTCCCAAAAGCCTGAAAATTGCTTCTTCATAAATTCCTGCGCCCAAATATGTTACCCAGGCAGAGGAAACTCCACTTGAAGCATCAACTCCTGAAGCAAGAAAACCTTTGCTCCAGATTCCTGCAACCAACCATAACACCATTCCAAATATTCCGCTTTCCAGAATCATGCCGGTAATGGTTTCAATATTTTCGTGAGGTCTACTCCACCATCTCAAAAAACTTTGGAATGCATAAAAACAAAGAAGGAAAACAGGAGGAAGCCAAATTAGGTTAACACCATAAACAGCTAAATTCTGTCTTAACCAACCATCTGCACCATTTCTAACCCCATCAACATGGTGGCTCGAGCAATACCAAACAGCAGTCTCGTATAATATTACAATAGGTAATAAAAATATAAAATTAGGCCACGGATGCCTGGTCGCTTCAACATAGGTGATGTAACGCCTGGGAAACATTTTCCATAACCTTTGTTAGTTCGAGTTCCACTCAGGAAATTCTGTCCCAATTAGATCATCTTTTTCCTGCTGCGAAATGCCGCGAAGTACTGCGGGTGAAGTTCTACCAGCAAGATCTAGGATTTTTGGCTTGGATAGATAGCTACCATCAGGCTCACGCAATACTGCAACAATTTGATTGTTAGATTCTGTTTCTGTATCCTTAGAAAGCGGATTAGCCAAAACAATCCCGAGAGAACCGTCTGAAAGTTCTACCGCTGTACCAGATGGATAAAACGAAATTGCCAGTAAAAAACGTGCATAAATTTTATCAAGCTTACCATCTTCACTATCCATAAGAACCGAGGTTAGCGCACCTTTGGTGTTTAAAGGTTTATTGGATGCAGATGACATGCATCGAGCAATATATCGTTCACAAACTGCAAGAAATCTAATGACTGGGGATAACTCTGCCCCCTTAAATCCGGATGGAAAACCTGACCCATCTATATTTTCGTGGTGGGAAAGGGCCGCTTCTGCAAGCAATGGCATGTTAGGAAATGATTGTCGCAGTAATTCTGCACCAATAAAACAATGCGATTCATAAGCCCGCGACATTTTTCCATGAATTCGTTCTGGTTCAACCAATCCTGATGCCTGGATTTTAATCATTCCTATATCAAGAAATAATGCTGCAGCAATTATTTCCATACTTGCCAAGCGTAATTGAGCGTCTTGGAATATAACCCTCGCAACAACTCTTGCAAAATTCAGTCCCTTGCAAGCTACATACCTTGCGGGGTAATCATTATCTTCACGAAGAAATCGGAGGGTTTCGCCGTTTCGCACTTCCTCGAGAATATCTTCAACAATATTTTGAACATCAACAAAATCAGGCTTGTTTCCAGTTAGGATTAAATCAAATAGTTCTACAAGCTTGGTTATTTTTTGAAGTTCTTTTTCTTTTGCAATACAAGCTTGTTTAAGAATTCTTAATCGCTGGGAAATTACTTGAAAAATAGCTTCCACACCAACACAAAGCTGCAATTGGCTAGATGGAGACTCAGGGAAATTTGGAATCATGCGAAGAGCAGTATCTGCCATCGCAGTTGTTTCACGATATAACTTCAGCAAGGCGCCAGATTCCTGAACACCTTTTTTAGAAACAATTTCATCATCGGTACGATAAAGAAGGAAAGCATTTGCTAAATTACGCAAATCTCCAATCAGATCTTTCCCATGAATTAACAACTCTCTGGCTTTTGAAGTAAGTTTAACGGGCAATCTTAGTGCTTGATCCCCTTTACTTTCATCAACAATTACGGAATCACACTCATCCGATTCAACAAGTTTGTATGCTAATCGATTTTTTCTAGCAATAAATCCCAAGCTATCTTCTGTAATTAATTGGTGCGAAACAGGTTCACGAACAGCCTTTTCAAGCTTTTCTCTTAAAGCTGTTATTTTTCCCAAAAGAACTTGTGGTTCACTAATATTCATCTTTTTACCTAAAAAACACCCTAGCTTTAACGAATAACCCAATTACGCACAACTTTACCAAAGCGTAGGAATCTTACTTCTTTTATCGGTATTACGATCATGCGTTCTTTAACGAGAAAATAAGAAACAAACAGAGACTAGGCAATTAATTTGGTTAAACTATACAATAAGCTTTGATTAAATTGTTGCGAAAGTAGGGCGATAATGGTTATGGATCCTGATAAATCTAATCAAATATTAAATCGAAAATCCGGAGAAGGAATTCGCGTTTTGATTATTGATGATGAAAAACCTCATGCCGAGGTTGTTTCAGAAAGCTTGGAGAGAGTCGGCTTTGAGTGCACTGTAGTATGCAGTGGCAAAGACGGTGCAAAAAAAATTGAAACCGAAACCTTTGATGTAGTTCTAACTGATTTACGAATGGCAGATATTGATGGACTTGCCATTGTTCGTAAAGCCAAAGAAGAGTTACCCGAAGTTGAGGTTATAGTAATCACAGGTCATGCGGACATAAAGACCGCAGTAGAAGCTATCAAACAAGGCGCATCTAACTACCTAACAAAACCGCTAGACATGGTTGAACTTCGAACCATTGTAGAAAAATCATCCGAAAGACTAAGGCTTGCCCGTACCAACCGTGAGCTTAAACGCCAGCTAGACGAAAAATTTGGTTTCGAAGGCGTTTTGGGCAATAGCTCTAAAATGCATGACGTAGTCGTGAAACTACAAAGCATAGCGCCTACTAATGCAACGGTCTTAATCCAAGGTGAGACAGGAACAGGAAAAGAATTGGTTGCCAAGGCTATTCACAATAACAGCCCTCGCAAAAACAAACCTTTTGTCGCAATGAATTGTACTGCACTAAATGAAAACCTACTAGATGATGAACTTTTTGGCCATGAACCAGGAGCTTTTACAGGCGCAGAAAGAATGCGGAAAGGTCGGTTTGAATATGCAAACGGCGGCACTCTTTTTCTTGACGAAGTAGGCGACATGCCAATGAGCCTTCAGGCAAAATTATTGCGTGTCTTGGAAAATAGTGAAGTGTTTAGAATTGGTAGCAATGAACCATTAAAGGTTAATGTGCGGGTGGTTTCTGCAACCCATCGTGATCTTGAAGCTGCAGTAACAGAAGGTACCTTCAGACAAGATTTGTTTTTTAGGCTCAATCGTTTAAAAATCAGATTGCCCCAACTTCGTGAACGAAGAGAAGACATCCCGCTCTTAGCTTCACATTTTCTTAAAGAATTCAACCAACTTCATGCTAAACATGCCATGACCATAGCGGAACCCGTTCGTAAAGCTATGACACTATATGATTGGCCCGGAAATGTCAGGGAAATGCGAAACTTTATCGAAAGTATGGTAGTTCTTGATGTTGATGGTATTTTGAATATCGATGATGTTCAAGAAGGCAATATTCTTAACCGTATTCAGCCTCTTTCGGGTCAATCGCCACAAGCTTCTCATTTAATAGGCAGGCCACTTTCAGAAGTGGAACGGTTTTTTATTGAACAAGCTCTTTCGCTGACCAATGGGAACCGGGAGGAAGCATCCCGAATGCTTGGGATTGGGGAAAGAACGCTTTACAGGGTAATACAAGATTGGAAGTTGCAGGATAAGATTAAAAAGGCACTTTCTGAAAATTCCAATGACATGGAAAAAGCAGCAAAATCTCTTGGAATGAAATCTGATTCTCTACAACGGAAGCTAAAAAAACTTGCCCTAACTCCAGATTCAGACGATGATTCACCTACTCGCGAAACTGACAATGAGGATGAAGTTTAAGATTCT
Source organism: Planctomycetaceae bacterium UBA969 (assembly GCA_002303765.1). Lineage (GTDB taxonomy): Bacteria > Planctomycetota > Planctomycetia > Gemmatales > Gemmataceae > UBA969. Next base: position 862 of record DBCB01000367.1, on the reverse strand, counting down.
AGATTAAATAACACGGAAGTTAAAATGTCAATTATTAAGCTCCTGCCACCCGAAGTTATCAGCCAAATTGCTGCGGGTGAAATCATTGAGAGGCCTGCAAGTATTGTTAAAGAACTTGTAGAAAATTCCATCGATGCACAATCTAAAAGAATCGATATTGATATTGAGCAGGGTGGACATGATTTAATCAGAGTCGTTGATGATGGCTGTGGAATTTATCCAGAGCAACTTCAACTTGCACTAACAAGCCATGCAACGAGCAAGCTAAAATCCTCAGAAGATTTATTCAGAATCTCAACACTCGGCTTCAGGGGAGAGGCTTTAGGATCAATTGCAAGCGTTTCCAAATTTCTGCTCCAATCGTGCCCTCCAGATCTTGATCAGGGAGCAGAAATCCTTTGTGAAGGTGGATTGCTTCATCCTGTCAAGCCTTGGAACGGTTCCCCAGGCACACGAATTGAAATAAAGCATCTATTTTACAATACCCCTGTAAGGAGAAAATTTCTTAAAGCTCCGCCTGCAGAAACAGCTCAAATCACTGAAACAATCACTAAAATGATTCTTTCTTCATTCCGAAACAACCTTGATAAATGCGAAGTTCATTGGTCCTATAAAAACAATGGAAAACAAGTTTTACAAGCATCTCAAGGTGCTAGCCTCAAAGAAATGATCAGCATCTTTTTCGGAAAAGACATCACCAATGATTTACTTTACATCGAATCAAATCATCGTGATTTTAAAATCAAAGGTTATATAGGATCTCCAAACATTGATAAAAGCAGTGCCAAATCACAATATTTATTTATCAATGGCAGGTGGTTTAGAGACAGAACTATATCGCATGCTATTCAGGAAGGTTTTC
>DBCB01000057.1 GCA_002303765.1 Planctomycetaceae bacterium UBA969 | reverse complement strand
ATAAAACAAATAATTTGTAAACTAATAGTTTCTAAACATTACAATGTAAGATTTTTAAAACAGCAGCACCAAAAGTTGCTTTGCTCTTTTGTACTAGCCTTTGTTGTTTTGCTTTGTTGTGGGCAGAATCTTTTGGCTCAAGGCAATTTACTTCGGAATGGTGATTTTCAAGACGATTGGATTACTTACATCCCTGAATTGAAAAATCATCATTGGAATTATACTACTGAAGTATTTAATAGGCGGGATTATAATCCGGATGCTTGGAAAATAACCGGATCTTGGGAATGGCGTGATGCAGATAAGCCTCGTGGCCAGCGTAAATTGATTTTAAATTCCCCTTCAAAGGCAACTCAAACAGTAAATTGGATAGCTATCCATAATCCCAAAAAGCTTGCGGGTTGGCCTGATGCAGGTGGTTACCCAAGTGTTACTCCAGTCCATAGCTCAAAACCTTTGTCCCTTGTTCGAGATCTCACTTTTTCTGCAAAAATTGCTGGGAACGATATTCCCAAGGATGCTGTGTCCTTATCAGTTTCTTGGTCCAATGTCGCTTCCAATGAACCTTCCACTGCCAAGAGTTCTATTGCAACTGTAAAAATTCCTCTCCCCGAAGGTACCTACGCAAATAAAACCGTTGAAGTAAAATTGACGGCTGCTAGCTGGTTAGAAATTGCAATGAAAGAAAAAACTTTCGCAACCTTGGGGGCAATGATACCCATGGGGGTAGTTTGTGAGATTGAATACGGCATAGGAAAAACGGGTTCGGTAGAATTATTGGAAACATCGTTGGTTGAACCCGGGTCTGTATCCCCCAATTTATTCAAAAATGGTGATTTTGAAACTGATAATATCGGTTACCCATTGGGTTGGTCCAAACCGCAACGTTTCCGCTATTTTCCGCCAGGAATTTATTATATTTTCAACACTTGGCACAATAGTAACTCGGATAATCGCGGAACCGTTACGGTTGATCATCTTGCACCCTATTCTGGCAAGTCTTGTTTACAAATGAATGTTCCCACCGGCGATGAAACTTGCGTCATCAGCGAACCCATTGCTTTAAATCAAAAAGAACCCCGCTTGGTAGAGGTTTCGGCTTGGATTAAAACCCACCAATTGTGCATGTTGCAGCTAGATGCAGAAGACGAAAATGGACAAAGACTTAACGGTTTTAATTTCATTCATAAGAATCCCCTCTCTTTTGGTAATTCGGATTGGCGCCAGATTCGACAGGTTTTTTCTTCTTCTGCTCCTCTAAAATCCATTCGCTTAAAACTTTGCGCTCGAGGGATGAATGGCTACACCTTGGGGGGAACCGGCCATCAACCCCAGCAAAACGCTTTGGGCGTTGTCTGGTGGGATGATGTAAAAGTGTTTGAGCCTGAAAGTTCTGCACAAGATCTCTCTTCAAGAGGTTTGGTTCCGATTTCTAAAACCCCAGTTTCGATAGCTGCACATCTTTCAAACCTTGATCTTGGAGAACAACTTTTAGGTATTAACCATATAACAGCCCAAATCAAAAATCTCGGTCCAGATGCTGATTTCTATCTACAAATGCAGTGGGCCGATGGTACTGAAACTGCCCCCATTATTAGTAGCCCTATTCGTGTTGGTAAAATCAAAGCTGCTCCTGTTAGCATAGCTTATAACCTTTCAGATGTAGGTAAGGCGTATCACGAAAAGCCCTTTGTTCTGTCACTTTTAGATGCCAAAAAAGTCGTTATTGCATCATCAAGTCATTCTGTTTCGACTTGGACTGTACCGATTGATCTAGAGCTTGGGTCCCTCTATATGCAACCGACCCAAAAACAATTTGTAAGAGTTAATTTTGGCCTGACAAATTCTGAAATGACTCGAATTAAAGAGCTTAAGCTTGATGTTATTGAAAAAGTTTCTGGGAAGGTTCTTAAATCTTTCACCCTTCCTGCCAACCCTGATGCGATATTGAAACAACGATCTAAAATCCCGTTTGGCGTTCTCGATGATCTTCGCAATATGCTTATAACTGATTTAGATGTTTCGTTTCTTCCACTTCAGCCATTTGATAATCCACAACGCAACTGGATCGTTCGGGCGAGCGCTATCACTTTAGATGGAAAGCCTTCTTGGACTGTTGATTCTAGTTCTTTTTGCAGGCTTGCTCATGATGCTCCGCAACCTGCGATTGAATCAGCCAAAATAAATGAGTTTGGGGATTTCTTAATCAATGGAAAACCCTGGATGCCTTGGGGCGTCGCGTATGGCCATAACCCTGTTTATGATGGCCCCGCAGATTCTGGAAAGTATTACGATTTGTCGAATTTAAAACCTTGGGGGCTTTACGACAGATATGGTGGCAATCTTAAATCCAGAGAATTGTGGGATACTAATTGCGAACGCCATGTTGAAATACCTAAGTTTTATACTCAACTACAGCTAGAAGCATTATGGAAGCAAGGGTTGTATACTTCTACGGCCTTTATGCCCCCGAAAGCAAAGCCTTGGCCTGCAGATCATTTAAAGTATCTTCGGACTGCGCCTATGGTGGCTTCTGTTTCTCCTGGGCCTGAAGAAACTTTTGCTTATTTTACACCGATGACTCAAAAACAGATTGATGATGTTAAAGCTGATGTAGATTTGCTTAGGCAGGCAACTGGAAAACCAGTCATGGTTGGGCACGGCGGTTATTGGAACCGTCTTGAATTGGAGCGCGCTACCTTTTTTGATGTTTTTGATCCTGAAACCGAACCTTGGTACCCCGCACCTCTTCACACCGATTTGAAACCTTTGATTGAAGGTCAGAAAAAAACTATTTGGCTTCGTCCTCAAATGTATGAAAGTGTTCCGTATGAACGCTGGAGGTATCATGTTTATGTTGAGTTAATGCGAGGCGCCAGGGGTTGGCAAGTTGCCCATGGACCCGGAGATCCTTCGGTTTTCCGCGGCTTGCAGGCCGAAGTCCGACATCTCCACCCTTTTATTTATTCCCATGAAAAAACGCCCGCTATTTCGATTTCTCCCCAACTTGAAAACATGGTTCGCCAGAAAGGGGATAAAACTCTTTTAATTGCTGCCTCTACTCATGGCTTAACTTTTGGAAATTACAGGCAATCCTTGGAACAGTCCCCCGTTGGAAAGTCGCGCGTTACTGCTGACCCGCATATTTTTCGGGATGAATCAGATGGATATCATGCCCCGGGTGGCGAACCAGATTCTCTTTCTTGGGTGCCACATGGGGTTCAATATCTTGCCCATCCTCAAAAATGGGCCAAAGGTAGCAAACTTGTTACCTGGGTTAAATTGGATGCCAAGGCAACACCAAAAAATTTGATGGCTTTCGTTAAAGCAGATGGTCGCTGGACTTATGCTGCCTCTTATGGCGAAGTCGATCTTGCTTCGTTGAGAAATAATAATGAAAAAGCCTTTTGGTTCTTACGGACATTTTATCGTCATGCCCGTGGTTTCTTAGGTTGGGGCGACAAGGTCGAGCCCTATGCCAAGGAATTTCTGCCTGTATCTACTACTTCGATGGGTAATCTGCCACCTGCTGGCGATTGGGTCAAACTTGAAATTCCTATTGATAAAATCGGTGCTGTAGAAAAATTAATCGATGGTGTTGCTTTTGCCCATGATGGTGGAAGAGTCTGGTGGTCTAATACGGTGTTAGTCAGTCCAGATGGGGGCGAGTCTGTTGTTTTTGGCGAACATGAGGATCGTCCATCCCCTGATAATTTGCCTAAAACCAAGCTATCGGTTGCAGGACTCAAGAAAGGTTCTGTAATCAAGGTCCTATTTGAGAACCGAACCATAATTGCGGAGGATGGTTTTTTTGTTGATGATTTCTCTGGCGTCGATTTATACCAGCGGTATGGTGGCGAGCGATTGGGATACGGAAACGCCCCCGTAGCTTTGCATATTTATGAAATCAGTAAGTGACACCTAGTCTGAAAATTTAATTTAGGAATTGTGATTACCTTTAATCATTAAGAGAAGCAGTTATTGCTGACAAAATTTTTCACGAAATATTCATATTTTTTCTTGATTTTGACTCTTTTTATGTTTAGATTTTACATTCACGCCTAAATTCACGCCATTAATTGTTCTTCATCACATGGGAGAATTTTTATGTTGTCTAATAAAATGCGCCAAGCTTTTACACTTATTGAACTCCTTGTTGTTATTGCCATCATTGCTATTTTAATCGGTTTGCTTTTGCCTGCTGTGCAAAAAGTTCGTGAAGCTGCGGCAAGAATGAAATGCCAGAATAATTTTAAGCAAATAGGCTTGGCTATGCATGGATATCACACAGCAATTACAAGCTTCCCTGCCGGAGCAACGGGTACCTGGACTTACGGCTGGGCTGCCATCATCATGCCTTATGTTGAACAATCCAATGCATTTAATCTTTTGGATCCCAAAGCTGCGACTTATGCTCCAAACCCGGGAAACTTATCAAATAGAGACTTTTTCAATAATATGGTGGTCCCCATTTATGTTTGCCCTTCAAGCCCTATGCCTTCGATGGCTACGCCAGAAGATGCAGCAGGTACTGTCCAAATATTAGTTGGAAATTATGTTGGAATTATGGGGGCTTCAACAAGCTCTACTGTTTTTACAGATCCAACAGGAGGTAACCGGGTGGCAAATATGGCTCCCACTAATCCAGCTAGTTGCAATGCTGGTGGGTATGCCGCATCGAATGGTGTACTTTATCCTGGTAGCAAGGTTCGCATATCTGATATTACGGACGGGACTTCAAATACGATCATGGTTGGGGAACAGGGTGATTGGGGTTCGAGTCCAGGTGTTGGTTCTTGTGCGGCTTCAAACCAACTTGATATTCGTATGTCGAAGCGAGCAGGCATCTGGACCGGTGCTTCTACAAATATTCCCCCGGTGTTTGGTACCGGTGCTACGGAATCCGCATCGTTAATTACCGTTCGGCATCCAATTGGTACAAAAAGACGGGTTTCGTTTAATGATGGTATTGCTCGTTATGGTTGGAATACACCAATTCAATCTGCTCACTCTGGCGGCGGTGCAGGTGTTTTGCGGTGCGATGGTAGCGTAACCTACCTTACTAATAACATGAGTTATGATGTGCTCAAATGGTTGAGCATTCGCGATGATGGACAAGTGATTGCAGATTATTAAACTGTTATGTTATTAGAAATTTTGATTTCTTTAAATCATATACTGATACAAATCTTTCCGAAATGATTTCCTTTAGCCATGTATGCAAAAGCACTATGGGCGTTTTCAAATTTAAATACTTTATCAATAACAGGTTTTATTTTATTTTGTTCAATTGAGGAATTCATTCTGTTGAACATCGCAATCGACCCAACAAAAATGCCCTGTAATTTTATTGATTTCATAATGATAGGAAGGGGATTAAATTCAGCTTCATTTCCCGCTAAGACTCCAATAAGGCTGATTTCGCCGCCAACTCGGGTGGCTTTTATTGATTGGGGAAGAGTGTTTGCACCTCCTAGTTCAATGGCGTGATCAACTTCACCAAAAGATGATTTACGAATAGTATCGCCCCATTTTGGATTACTGCTTGATTCAATTCCCTCATCTAGGCCCAGTTCTTTAAGCTGGTTGAGATGTTGCAAACTTCGTGATACTGCAACAGTTTTATATCCTGCAGATTTTGCAAATTGAAGGGCGAAAATTGAAACCCCGCCACTTCCAATCGTTAGGACTTTCTTTTCGGGGGAATTTGTAGTTGTTTCAAATAATGCATTCCAGGCAGTTAATGCTGCGCAAGGTAAAGTTGCCGCCTCTTCATTTGATAGAAATTGTGGAACGCTAACTATTTCCGAAGGTAAACAAGTGATGAACTCCGCAAGTAATCCTTGTGAAGTACCACCGAGTGATTTTTTTGTTTTTTGGGCGGTTATCGATTCGTCTTGCCAATCAGGAAAAAATGAAAGTGCAACGCGCTGGCCGATTTTAAACCCGCCTAGTTCTGTATTGGATTCAATTATTTCGCCTACACCATCAGATATTGGAGTCAATGGCGAAGGAAGTCCGAGTCCATATTGTCCGCCAGCAACAAGTAAATCGCGATAATTCAAAGACCAAGCTAACATCTTTAATAAGATTTTTCCTGGCTGAAGAGTTGGTTTTTCAGTTTCTGATAATTGCATATTTTCGATGCCAGAACCAGGTTGAACCAAATAGCTTTTCATTATGTTCGTAGCTCTATTTTTTGTTAAACAGAAATTTCAAATAGGTGATAGCCCCATGGTGGCAAGTTTAAATATAAACCTTCACTGGTTAATTTGCTGCCTTCTCGTTCGTAATTATTTGGGCCTAGTTTGTCGTTAAGCGTAACTGTTTTATTGTTGATTTCAGGCAACGGTAGAGGCAAAAAACACTGTGCCTGGGAGGGCCCATAATTGACAACTGCGAGATTTACTTTTCCGTTTTTGCTCATGCGAAGTGCACATACAAACTGTTTGAATGAAATATCGTTTTCGTAAGGTTGTTTCGCATACAGTAAGTGAAAGGCGCTCGTTTTAATTTCTGGATTTTTCAGAGAAAGAAGAAGAGCGGTGTAAAAACTCATCAATTCTTCGGAAGTTTTTTCTTCCGGGCGCCTGTTTAGGTGAACCGAAGCATGCTTTTTCCAGCCTTCGAACTGGCCTTCGTGGAAAAACAACAAGCCCGGGGCAAAGAAAGTGATTACTGCAGCAGCACATTGTTTTTCTGTAAAGAAAACATCAGCAGCTCGTTTTTCATCATGGTTTTCAAGGAACCGTACCATTTTTTGACTGTATTCCCAGTCAGCTTGCAAGTGCAAATTTACTACCATCGCATTTTCGTGGGCTAACCTGTCGTATAATCTTTTATCGTAAGTGTAATCAAATCCTTGCTGTTGAAGTTCCCACTCCAGATCCCAATATGCTTCTGCAATAAATTTGAATTCTGGCCTTAAGGATTTAACTTCATTGATTGCCGAGGGCCAGAAATCGTTTTCGGAATGATTATTGTTTCCAAGTGCTGTTCGGATTCCCCAAGTTTTTTTGAAGACATGTGAAAGGACTAGCATTGCCATATCGCAACGCAAGGCATCACATTGAGAGGCGATCTTTTTTAAAACACTTTTCATTTCCGTTTGAAATTTAGCATTGAAGTAGTTGAGTTGCAGTGTATCAGGCCAACCAGAAAAGTAGGGGTCTCTGCCATAGGCGAATACTTGTTCTCCCTTTTTTGATTTGATGTTAATGTAATTTTCAGGCTGGGCTTGCAGGTCCACTTCTGAGCCTTGCATGTAAAAATCAGGATTTGTTTCTACCCAGGGGTGATCTAGTGCGGTATGGTTTGGCACAAAATCTAAACATAGTTTTAGATTAAACGCCTGCATTCGTTTGCGTAATCTTGCCAACGCCTCGGGGCCGCCTAAGTTTGAATCAACTTCATAACCTTTGATAGCAAAAGGCGAACCGGTGATATCTGCTTGAGTTAAATCGGGGAGACAATTGCGAAAGCTTTGTTGCCAGGCTTCTGTTGACCTTGAAACATTTTTACCCGCAAGCCCGATTTGCCAGACCCCCAAAAACCAGAGAAAATCAAAGCCTTTGTTTGCCAGATCAAGCAGTAGAGAATCGGGCACATCATCTAGAGATGCAGTTTTGTTAAGCTTTTTACTCAGTTCATTTAAATAAACTCGCGTATTGATTTCAAATAAGGTTGGCCTGGGGGGTTCAATTGGCATTTAAGAGTAGCGTCCCTGTTGGAGAAGGTTTTTGCGGTATGCAACGATAAGTTTTTTAAGGGTTTTAATTCTAATGCGGAGGTTCTCACCGCTTTCTGTTTGAGCTACTTTTCGAATCGGATTCCAGTGTCTGACTTCGGAAATAGAAGGAATGATATCGACGCCATCTCGTACCGCAGCTTCTACCGATTCGAAATGGTAATGTTTTGCGAGATAAGTACCTTCGGGTTCTAGGATCAGAGTGTAGCCATGGTCGCCGTATACCCGGGAAAAAGCGCCGTCAATGGTGATGGCTTTACCACTTTTCTTTATTGGAGACTCCCCCTTATCAATTTTAACTGGGATGTGTCCATTAACTATAAGGCCAGGTACCGGATCGACTCCAAATTCAACCATGATTTTGTCGCAAAAATCGGCATCGT
>DBCB01000061.1:2258-4678 GCA_002303765.1 Planctomycetaceae bacterium UBA969 | reverse complement strand
CAAACCCCCATCCAACATAATGGCTGCAAAATCCTGAATGGATCATTATTTCACCGGTAAATAAAATCCATGCCGTTGAAAACATAATTTTCCGAATGCAATACAAAACAAAAGCCCAAGCAATAACGCTAAAGATATTTATCAGCGCCATTTCCGGTACATTCATCCATAAAAACAAAGGGATGTAAAGAATGTGGATCAACATTGCAAAAGGAATATTTGCATGCGTTATCACATACAATCGTGACGAAGCATTATCTAGATCTTTGGGGGTTTCAAAATAACTTTTAAAGAAGGGTTTTATCCTCATTAATCAACCCTATCGATGTTTTTGTTTTAAAGCAACAGTTATTAAATCATTTCAGCATTCGAGATCCTACACGCATCTATGGTAGAATACCCTTGCTGTTTAATTTTGATATTAAGTCTTGGCATAACATTCCGTTAGTAAATAGAATGGTTATAGCTGCAAAGATAAATTTTTAATTTCGAAGGCTATCAAATGGACTGGATGACTTGGTATAACAGTTTGATCAAACCCGAGTGGACACCAGCTCCAAAAACCATTGGAACCATTTGGCAGATTCTATACCCAGTCATTATTGTTTCGTTTGGATATGTATTTCTTCAAGCCTATAAAGGCAAAGTCTCATGGTATGTGGCTCTTCCCTTTGCAATTAATCTGGTTGCTAATGTTTTGTTCACACCCATTCAATTTGGAATGCGGAATATGCCTTTGGCAGCCTTTGATATAGTTGTTGTCTGGGGCACCATCATCTGGTCTATGGCTGCAATATGGCCTTATTCTTTATGGGTGATGCTGGCGCAAATCCCCTACTTTGTGTGGGTCTCGATTGCAACCGTACTTCAGATCTACATTACTCTCTCGAATTAATCATTCGATTTTCATGCCTTGAACCCGTAATGCATCTGGATCTGGTCCTACGATTACAATAAATGTTTTTTTGCTTTTGGATTCTTTGTATGAACAATAAGTTAAGACTTTTGTTTTCTCATCCTTTTCTGCTTTTTCGAAAGTGACTTCCTTTTTGAGGAACGGATTTGCTGCAACAATTGATTGAAACTGCGCCTTACCCATGTAAGATTTAAACTCTGCCGAAGTTCCGTTCCAAGCTTCTTCTGTTTTTCCCGCAGCGACCAGCTTTAAAAAAGAATCGGATATGGTTTTCTCGTTACTATCGCCTTCGGGTTCTTTGTTTCCACATGCAAACAGGTTGGTAATTAGTAGCAGGAAAAGTAAGGCACGGGCGATTTTAGAAAACATCGTAAGGCTCCTTTATTCGTTGTTGATATCATTACCTGCCCTGGTTCCCAAGGCACGCCAGATGGTCAGGCTTACAGCATTTGTAGTGGGGCGAACAGATCCATCCATTAGCAAGCTGTTGACAACTCCGTTATGAAAACTTCTTGCAGTGATGGCCGCATAGGTTGGTAGGGTGATGGATTCACCATCGCGCATCGAGGTTAAATCAATATCGTAGGTGATGCCGCCGTTGACATAGGGGATATTAGTGTTGGGTGTAAAAGTGGTGGTGAAACCAGTTTCGTGAACATCACCTTCGACCCATTCCGTATGGCCATTTTGATCAAATGTTCCCCCAAGGTAGGTAGTCAATGCTGCAACATTTGCAGGCGCGGGTACATTCAATGTGGCGGGTTTATTGGAATCCCAAAGATTGGCTTGGTAAGCCTTGGTTTCTGAAGCCCCAAGAGTGTTGGACATACCATCGGTAAAGTCTGAAGGTTTCATTTTACGATTGGGTGCAAAAGCGCCGTCGCCTGCAGTATCTGTTGCGGGGTCATAAATAAACCAAGTACCTTCGTTGAAACAGTAATTTAAAGGGTAATAGGTTATTTGTGGTGTGATGCGCGAGCGATCTTTTAATTCGCTGGGGCAGATATAGGAGCCAAGCCTTAATGCTGCGACATCTGGCCTGGTAGTAAAGTTGTTAGGGGCAGTTTTCCAATCGATTAGATTGTGAAGGCTTGCTTGTTCTAGATAGGGAAGAAGTCTGGCATGAGCAGACCACGGTTGCGAAAGAGTCCCTTTGGGCATTTCTGAAACACAGGGAAAGTATTCCAAGGTTGTTAGGTGATTTTGTAGTGCTAGTCCTAATTGCTTGAGATTGTTCTGGCACTTGGCCCTAGCGGCTGCTTCTCTAACTTTTTGCACTGCAGGCAATAGCAGCCCTATGAGAATTGCAATGATTGCTATTACCACTAAGAGTTCAATTAGTGTGAAAGCAGTTCGGATTGATTTGAATTTAGACAGCTTCATGACATTCCTCTTTGGTTAAAGAATTCTCTTTTTTTAAAACCTCTGGCAATCCTGAAATAACAGCAATTGAAATTATTGCCTGGGTGCCAACATCTCGTTTGCTTTCGAATGTAAGAGCAGC
>DBCB01000061.1:0-2182 GCA_002303765.1 Planctomycetaceae bacterium UBA969 | reverse complement strand
CTACGAACTTCTTCTGTGCGAAAGAAGGGTTCGCCCAAGTTTTGTAATTCTGCAGCTTCGATACCGCAGCCATGGTCTTCGATTGTCAGTTGTAACCTTGCCTCGTGGAGGTTTGTTTTTATGGTTATGGTGCTGCCAGGAGTGCTGTATTTGCAGGCATTATCTAAAATATTATCCATGATTTGATTAAACAACCCAACATGAATATTTACCAGACATGGCGATGTATTGTTTGCATGAAAAATAAAGTCTTGGAATCTTTCATGGTCAGACCAACCATTAATCCATTCTTGAATCCAAGAGGTTATTTCAACCTGCTTCATTTCAAACGCAGCAATTTCATCAGGACGCGCAAGAAACAAAAGGCTTTCAATAATCTGCTTAAGTTGCAATCCTCGTCTCTTTGCCAAATTTAAAACCCGGAGATATTCATGTGCAGGCCTGTCTTGTTTTAGTGCTACTTCCACTTGTCCAAGTAATGCTGCAAGTGGTGTTCGTAATTGATGTGCGGCATCAGCGCTAAAGCGACTTTGGCGATCAAAAGCAATTTGTAGCCTGGCAAGAAGTTCGTTAAAAGTATGGCCAAGCCCTTCAAGTTCATCACCTGTTTTGGGGACGGAAAGCCTAGAGCTAGGGTCACTGCCCAAAGATTTTCCCGATGCAGACATTATTGTGACGGGTATTAAAGCTTGTTTGCAAATTAAGCGGGCAAATAGCGCCCCTATGATCCAGACACCGATGCCCGCTGCAAGCAACACTCTTGCGGTCAACCATAAAGAAGAAATAATTGGCTGATGGGAAACTGCAACAGAAAGTGTAAAAGAGGTGCTCAAATAATAAGGTACCCGGATAAAGTTTGGTTTTCCTACAATTTCCAAGTTTATTTGCTGGTGCAAATCGCGCATGTTAGTGTGTTTGTTTGATACAACTATTTCAGGAATAAAATTGCCAGCCCGAATTGTTTGAATGCTTACCGACCAAGGGGAGCCAGTATTCCAAGAATCATCTACCAGCAGATTGTCGGAATAATCCACCAATTCGCCTTGATTATCATGAACGCTCCATCTAACTTGATCGAATCCGCTACCTTGGCCTAAAACAATTTTTCTTTCATTAGGTTCCCATTCCACATCAGTGGGGTGAACTTCTATTGCAGCCACCAAAGCGTGAAATGCAGCAATAGATTGGGCATCTGCCTGCCTGTACAAGTAATACCATTCAATGCCAAATACCAGTGCAGAAAAACCAGCGAGAATAATTCCAAGCCAGATTAAAAATAGCATGCTCAAGCGATTTACGATGGTCATTGATTTTCCCCATTGGGGAATTGATTCGAAAGAACATATCCTTTGCCACGAACGGTGAATAGAAGCCTTGGGCCATGCGATTCGAGTTTGTGCCTTAACTCCATGATGTGAAATTCGATGGTGTTGGATAATCCATCATACTGATCTTCCCAAACTTGCTCGTAGATTCTGGTGCGAGAGAGAATTTCCCCCGGATGGCGTAGAAATAATACCAGCAATGCTTGTTCCTTGGCAGTTAAAATAAGAGTTTTTCCGTTGCGTTGACTTCGTTGGCTGGCTAAATCGATGCTTATATCTTCATAGTTAAGGACAGTTCCAATCGTCAATTGGTTGCGTCTTGAAAGAGCCCGTACTCGCGCCAGTAATTCTTCAAAAGCAAAAGGTTTGCAAAGGTAATCTTCTGCACCGCAATTTAGGCCTCGTACACGATCCGGAACAGAATCTCGTGCGGTTAGGAAAAGCACAGGGGTGGTTTTTCCAGCTTGTCTAAATTTTGTCAAAAGGGAAATACCATCCATTCCAGGTAACCACCAGTCTAGCAAAATAGCATCCCAAGATTCCGTGATTAAGCGGTGCCATCCGTCTATCCCATCTGCCGCATGCTCTACCGTATAACCTTCTTCTCGAAGGCCCCGTATGATGAAGTCTGCAATATCAGTTTCATCTTCAATGATTAAAATGCGGATACCCATGGTTGCAAACTTTTTAAAAGTAAGGTAACACCCTTTAACGCATAATGCGTGACTATTTCCAATTGACTCTTAAAGATAACATAGCAAGTGCTCCTAAGTTCTTTATTAGGCCAAGATAAGATATTTCTTATAATTCAAAATATTCTTCACGATTTGAAAATGAACATGGATTGATTTAAGGTT
>DBCB01000350.1:4145-14054 GCA_002303765.1 Planctomycetaceae bacterium UBA969 | reverse complement strand
AAGGCTGGCATGAAGTTTAACTATTAATTAAACAATGTTAATTAATTAAAGTATCGGTATTTTTATTATAACACAACAAAATAATTAAGATTCCATGGATTTATCCGCATCGATATTGTGATAATTGGTTGGTTGTTCGGAGTAAAAGCATTGATATTGCACGAAAAAAGCCCCCCAAATGTTAATATGGGAGGCTTTTAATTGTTATTACTATAACCCGAGACTAATCACGACTGCTGAAAGCCATGAGGATTCTCAAGATATAAAAGAATAGGGTTGCGACTGAAGAAAACAACATCAAAGCAGCTGCAACGTGCTTGTTCGTGGGAAAATTCAACATGACCTGCGAGGTTTCATAAAGAATGTATGCGCTCATGAACCCCACCATCGCAAAAGAAAAGATAAGCCCCAATGAAAAACCAAAGATCATCGAACAAATAATCAGACCAAAAATCAGCATACTTCCCACTGAAAGGGCAGGAGCCAGAAAAGAATAATCCTTCCCAGTTACAAACACGGAAATAGTTAGGCCTGCAAAAACGCAAAGCGTAAGAGCGCCTGCTGCGGGAATCAAGTTAGGATCTTTCATGTAGTGGGTTGCGACATAAAGAATCGGCAGGAAAATTAAACTTTCTGCAACCACATATAAGCCAAGCCCCAGATATTGGATTGCGGGGGCAGAATCAGACTGGGCCAACATGGTGGCAACATAACTAGCGCCCCAGAAGGCAAGCATTACGATCAACAGCGACCATGATGAACCTCCAAAAACCGACATGATCTGTTGTTCGGTTATAGTCCGCAAAAGAACGGTTTCAAGGGCAACAAATGCTAGTATTGCACCAGCCAAGTGTGCGTATGTTTTTTTAATAAAGGTAAGCCTAGCAGAGCCTGCGTAAGTCATTTCCTGCATACTAGAATCATAGTTCATTGTATTTTTCCTTTAACTTTGGGGCTAATCTCCACATCATTATTTTAACAGAAGCTGGAGCTAAAAATCCAGCTTTTCCTGAAAAGATAGCAAAATCAATTATGAAAGTTTTAAATAGAAGCAGGCGCTTTAGGGGCTACTTCTGAGATATGGGAGAAATCGGCTTTTCTTCTATCGGTTTTTCTTCTAGAGGAGGGGCTTCACCCACCCAATTTTTCACCTTCGGAATCTTACAAGCTTCCTGATCCTTACAGCACAAAGGGTTAGGCCCTTTAGCAATGGGGGATTTGTCTTTCCAGAAATCCTTGGCAGGGATGAACACCCGATCCCCAGGCGCAAGCTGATAATTAGTTGTGGTATCGCCCAATTGCACAATTTCTTTGAAACAAACTGGAAGTACGATTCGACAGCTACCTGGAGGGGTCGGCCTTGCAACCACGATATTTGTCCGAGACGCCTTATCGTTTAAACCGCCTGCTTGCAAGATGGCATCAAGAACCGTCTCACGACCTGTAAGAGGGAAAGTTCCTGGAGCATTCACTTCACCTACCACATAAAAAACTTTGCTTTGTCTATTTACCAACCTAATGGTGATGGGGCCCGCATCCTTAACAACCGAAGTTATTTGTGCCTTAACCATTGATTCGATTTCATCAAGGGTTCTTCCTGCAACAGGCAGACGCCCATATTTCCCTAAACTTATAGTCCCATCTTGCAAAACTGGTTGATCACCCGGAAGTCTGATTGGTGAATCAAGGTCTGCAGGTTGAACCAGCAAAACATCACCTGGTTCGGCAGTAAGAGAGGAGGTTAAACCCTTATCTAATTCTCTGGGGACTTGTGGAATTTCGGTCACAGTGTTTTTCATGTTACGGGCAGAATCAAGCAAAGTGTTTCCATCTTGGCAAACAGAAAAGATAGACATGGGGCTTTGGCAACCACTTACGGGCGCCAGCATCCCAATGATCCAAATCAGTTTAAAGATTAACCCCTGTTTGATTTTCATGCCTGTTCGACTTATTTCTTCCAATTTAACAACAAAACCCCCACATGCAGGGCGGTTTACCAGAAATAAAATTGCTTGCAAGACGAGAAGTACGAAAATAATTACTGTCCAGCTGGTGTGAGCCTTCCAAAGAAAAAGCGCAGGGATTCTTCTGTAAGTAGTGTAAGTGGCACGCTCTTAACAATAGGGTTCTTGTAATTCCCGGTGATTTTATAATGCAAAATACCTGCAGCGAGTGCGCCTGTCGCTTGGGAAATAACATCGAGAGGGACTGCGCCAATAGCTGGCATTTTTAACCCCAAGTTTCGCATCGCCTCGGGAAGTACAGAAAGGTTGCCCGTTCTTGCGGTAGCTTCAAGATCCATCTGCCCTTGGGAAGAAATATTTCCTTCGATCAAAACCATAACCAAAGCGTTAGAAAGCGCAAGCCTTTGAATACGAATGATGCCCCGATCCATACGGGCTTTTAATTCGCCCTTGTCAAAAAAAGTCCCGGTCGCAACACCAGGCAGGAAAGGAACCAAATCCCTCACGATAGGAATACCCTGCGCCCTACTATGGGTAAGAGTACCTTCGAGATTGGCAGTAATATTATCCAAAGATTTAACATCTCTGCCTGCAAAAACAAGTTTCCCCTGCACCGTTCCCGATCCGGGCGATCTGGTGTCACTAAACTGCGCCTGTAGCGCCTTCATTTCCAGCGACTGAAAGCGGAGATTCCCCGTAAGGGCATTACCCACACCCCAGCGGTATTCGGTTGCACCATACACTTTGCCACCCGCAACGGATCCGGAAATGTCGCGCATTACAAAATTCCCCACCCCTCTCGAAGGAGCAACAGAATAATCGTAAGGCGACCTCCAATCACCGAAATCTGCCCCATAAAACTTCAACCCGATTGCAAACGCTTCGCCATTCGCAGTTATTTCCCGTCCAAGTTTCCCGCTGAATCTTGTATCCAACTTCCCAGAGGGTTTAAGGTTTGCCATCCAGGGAGCAAACAATTTCCCCATTTCTGCATGGTTAAGCGTACCTTTATAAAAACTGCTTTCCATGTTTTCCAAGTTAAGCACTGCTAAGCCGCGCAATTGCCCATCGGCCAGATTTCCCGCGATATCCTTAATAGTAATCCCGTTCTTTTCCACCACCACATTCCCCTGCAGCAAATCACTCATTAAATAATTCGAATGGCTAACTCTGTTTAGTACGAGTTTCCCATTTGCGGAAAGTTGAAGATTGTCGACATCCATCTCGTAGGGCAAATCTAAATTGCAAACCGCATCCAGCCTTTTAAGTTGATCATTTGCATCCATAGCCACAAGAAGTTGGCGCATTTTGATACCATTAATATTCAAGTTCCCGGTAATTTTCGCCTTGGAGCCCGAACTAAGATTAAAGTCTAATTTTCCATGCCCTTCCGCAAATTCAGTATTCACATTCCCCTGTAGGGAACCACGTTTCCAGTTGATAAAGGCTTTGGTCTGCCTTAGTGGGATTCCTAAAATTTCATACCCAGAAGAGTTAAGATCTGCAGCGAAAAGAACTTCTCTCTCACCATTATTATCTTGGGCGGAGAAGTTGGTTTGAATGATTCCGCCTAACTTTCCTTTAATAGGGAGCTCTTTTTCCGTTGCAGTTCGGACCAATAAACCTGCATCAATATCTTGAATGTTAAATTTGATATTTCCAGTACTAAGAGAAGCGAGAGGTATTTCAGCATCCGCGCTCCACCTTCCGCCCATGATATTTCCGCCCGCATCATTAAAAACAATTTTGTTAGGATCAATTCGCCATTCAACATGATTTTTTTCCAACAAAAATCGGCCTAGAGTTAACTTATCAAAGAGGAGCTTTCCGGAAGATTTCCAATCGAATGGCGAAAAAGTACCTGAAGCAATGGCCTCAATCTCGCCCAAGCCGTTGGGATCAAAAAAAAGCTTGTCTTTGCTGAACAGAAGATACGCATTACTAGACTCCAAGGATTTAACATTAAGTTTGCACTGAAAGGGCATGGAATGATTTAGATGAAGCGTGGCTTGGCCCAAAAGTTTCCCGACCTGACAAGAGGTAACCAGATCAGAGGCTTCCAACCTGCCTTGAAAAAGATTGAGCCTTCCCTCAATTGTTGGAAACAACAAATCCCTGAAGGAAAAATTATCAATTCGAAACAGGGAACCAGCCTCCCAAGCTGAAAGATCAAGCGCTTTTGCAACAGTAGTTTTTGCATCCATTCCAAAGGAAATAGTGCTGAAAGTTTGTTTGCCAAGTTCAGGCATCCAGATCGAAAAAAGCCCCATAGGTACAGAGGATGCCTGCGACCGCAGGTGGACTATTCCCTTTTCCCGTATATCTATTCTGCCCGCTGCGATGATTTCACCTGGTGCAATTTTCCCCTTTGCAGTTTCCCCTTTCGCCCCTAACTTTGCTACCAATTCAGATAGTATAATCTCGCCATTTTGCATCTGGGCATCCGCTTGAAAATCTGAAACAGGAATGCCGGACAGTAACATGTTTTTAAACTCGACCCGGGCCTGCCCCAAGTAGGATTGATAATCATGAATTTTTTCGAACGGGAAGCCAACTTGCAAATCAAGCTTTAATTTGCCTGCGATTCCATCAGGGGCTTTGGCACCGAGTATGCCAAAAAGATCCCGAGCGGGAATATCTTCAAAATGAACTTCCGTCTGAAAGAAAAGAGAGTTGTTGCTTTGCAGCTTGGGCGGGAGCTTTTCGGTCTTAGGAACTGCAGGCAAAAGCCCCGGTTTGGCAGGCAATGGCGCAAGCTTGAACCCTGCACCATCCGATTTAAGCTCCAGCGGAATAGGATTTGCAGAAAACCCTAGAAGCTTGGCCTGCTCGATCAATCCCCGGCCCGAACCTGAAGTTTGCATCCCCTTTATAGGGTCATTCAAAAATTTTAACTTGGCCCAACCCCCAACCACACCCTGCACAAACGAACTACCTTTTTTATCCCTTAGGCCCCAGGCATCGGGCAAATCTTGAATCCGCATCTCTCTGATTTTTAGATCATAATCCATCTGATAATTATCGGTACGAAAGTCTAATTCCGCCTTGGTCAATTCGATAATTCCATTGGCAGCACGACCCTGAACCTCACGGATTTTCACCAAACCATTATCGATATCTACCTTCCCTTGGGCATCTACAGCATCCAAGTTGATGATCGGAATATTTACCGAAGTTTTTTTAGGCTCAAGCCCGATTTTGTAATCAACGCTATCTTTCTTCCCGTCAAAAAATAAATCCATGATCACCGAGGTCAACCCATTTAATTTCACATGCTCCCAAGTAACCTTCGGCACAAAAGGAAGGCTTTCCAGCAAGTCCCTCGATAACGAAACCTCCAGAGTATTCAGACTTAGTTCGGAGTCGCCATCACCTGGTTCTACTCTGGCACGAAGGTTCCAGCTTCCCCATATTGCGTCCTGCAATGTTGCGACAAATATCAGATCCTTCCTCTCATCACGCCATGCTTCACCCTCAATTCCCTTGATGATCAAAGGGGGCCTGCCATCCTGCTTAAGACAGAAGTCTGCATTTTTCAAAAAGAGCCTAGGCATTTTAGGCGGAGTATTATTTTTGCTTTTGGGAAGCTTCGTCTGCAAATCCCCTTTTTCATCGAAGTGCAATGTCACCGAAGCGTTATGAACCACAACCGATTCTGGTACCACCTGCCCTGCGATCAAGCGCAACAGCGAAACATCGGTCTCCAGCGAACCAATTTTCAACCAGGGCTCAAGTTTTTTTAAATCGGTTTCAAATACATCGATTTTGCGTACACAAGTAGTGCCAAATACTCCAAGGTCGCAATCATTCACCCGTATCTGAAAATCGGCAATGTCACTTGCAGTCTTATCCAACCAAGGGCGTAACAACCCGATTGCCAACAGAAATTTCGCACTCAATAACACTACAGCTAAAAGTAACATCCCCCCTGCGATGGTTTTCCACCCCAGACGAAACAACTTCCACAACCGCTGATTTAACTTCTTGACTGGCTTTTCTTTTTTCGCTTGTGAAGAATCCATTCCCATCCTTTGCTGGTTCTTTCCTTAAACTAGTATAAATTGTAACGGGTTTCACTTTCCCTGCGAAGGCGACTCCGATTATACTTTTGCTGACTGGGATAAATGAGGTGCTTTGGGATAGATCAAACGCCCTGCCCCTTTTCTTAATTAAGGTATTCAGGCTTATGACAACCAAAATTCAATGGCTCGGGCATTCTTGTTTCTACATCGAATCTAACTCCCACAAAATCCTTATCGATCCTTTTCTTACTGGTAATCCCGCTGCCTCACTCAAAGCTGCTGATCTAAAAGCAGACTACATTCTTGTTTCGCACGGCCATGGCGACCATGTAGGCGACACCATCGAAATTGCAAAGCGCTGCAATTCAACCGTCATTTGCAATTACGAAATCAGTGGCTGGATGGAATCTAAAGGGGTTAAAGCACATGGGATGCAGCATGGCGGAGCGTTTCAATTCCCCTTTGGAAAAGTAAAACTCACTCTCGCTTTCCATGGTTCGATGTTGCCCGATGGAAGTAACGGCGGAAACCCCTGTGGCTTCCTGATTCGCTTCAACGACAAATTTTGTTTTTATGATGCTGCAGATACGGGCCTGTTTGGGGATATGAAATTAATTGGTGAGGAAGGGATCGACTTAGCAGCGTTGCCCATTGGCGACAACTACACCATGGGGCCCGAAGATGCGATCAAAGCGGTAGGTTTTCTGATGCCTAAAAAGGTGATACCTATGCACTACAATACTTTCGACATGATCAAGCAAGATGCTCACGCATGGGCAAAAGAAGTTAAAACCCAGACAGGTGTTAATGCTTTAGTACCCAATCCAGGCGATTGGATTGATCTGGGATAATTGCTATTGCTACCCTCCCTCTTACCGCATTTTCTTTGAGCGCCGGTTTACTCATAAAGCTGCAGAAGCAGATGATTAGCCACAGAAGTATGACCAAGCAGAAGCATAAGATTTGCCAAGGATTAACAAGGAATTTCACGGAAAAGACACACACAATTCAGAGCCGGATGCGTGAGCGACGGTTTGCTTTCTGGCGGCTAAGTTCAGGGGCCGGGAAATCCTTGCGGTATGCCTGCATTTGCCCTGAAGGGGCAAAATGAGATAGCCCAGGGCAACGCCCTGGGAAAATGGCCCAATAAAACCCCCAGCCCTGAAAGGGCGAAAGGGTTCGGTAGCTGATTATCGCGCCCTTTCAGGGCTTATTTGATGGGGAATTTATTACCCGGGGTTGCGCTGCGCTTAACCCCGGGCTATTAGAATTCACCCCTTCGGGGCTTAGGAACCATCGCAAGTCATTCTCCGCGAAAGTGGGGAATCCATGGATATTAAAAGCCAAGAATGTAACTCCGCATACGCGAAGTTGATTGAACAAAAGGAGTAGTTGCAGTGGAGCTTCCCCATCGCAACTACTCTGTCTTAAAACAAGCTCATATCAATGAATGGGGAGTAAAAGAAAAAGGCACAGGGCCAGCACCAGCGGATTGACATCCGCCGCTCAATAAGAAAAGGTGGGCTTAAGGGCATTGATAAGAGGGTTGGGAGTAGGGGAAAGAAAAAGCAAAAGTAAAAGAGTAAAAGTAAAAGCCCATGGACTGCGTTCCGTGGGACTCTTGTTTTTGAATGATGCGAGTTAGAAAGGCAGACCCACCCAGCGCAGTGGGTGGGCTTGAAGGCATAGTGGATGGGCTTGGTTATCTATTCCTATTAGCTCACGAAGACGCCGCCGTTGTTAGCTGGATCGCCGCTGTAAAAGGAGAACAGCAGATCCAAAGCTGGGAAGTTAAAGACATTAACTTGAGGGCCACCGCCTGGGCCAGCGCCTGTGACGATGTCTGCAATGCCATCAGTGTTACCATCGTTTACGCCAACGCGAACGCCGCCTGTGAAGTCTTCTGCGTAGGCCATGAACTGGGCAAGTAAAGCGCCTGTATTAGGATCCCAGACTCCAACGACGGGCGAACCGCCTTGGCCAGCGCCGGTAACGACTTCGAAGGTGCCATCGTTACTGATATCGCCTATCGCGACGAAGACGCCGCCGGTGAAATCAGTTGCGTAGGCATACCATTGGCTGATGATTGCATTGGTAGCGCCGTCATAGACTTTAACATGGGGTGCGCCACCTGGGCCTGCACCGGTAACTAGGTCGAGAATACCATCGTTGTTGAAATCGACTGATGCAACGCTAACACCGCCTGTGAAATCTACTGCGTAGGCGTAGAAGGATCGAAGAACGGTAAGGCCATTGCCATCGAAGATACGAACTTCTGGTCCGCCGGTAGGGCCAGCGCTAGCGATGATATCTAAAATTCCATCACCGTTCACATCTTGAACTGCGACGAACACACCACCGGTAAAGGCTTGATCGAAGGCAAAGAAAGCTTCCATTACTTCGCCGGTTTGGGAATTAAGGATAGCGATAGCTGGGCCGCCGCCGAAGCCTGCCCCTGCGAAGATTTCTGCAACGCCATCGTTGTTGAAGTCGCCAGAAACAACTTTGATAGGGCCGTTAAATCCGGGGAATGGAACTGCAGTGCCTGTTTCTGCACCGGTGACAGGATCGTAAAGAGTGACCGAGCTGGAACCACCAGAGGAAGCTGGCGGGGGCGTTCCTACTACCAACGGTGTAGCAGCCAAAGAGGTTGCAGTCACTTGGGCAGAGCCACTTACATAGTTAGTTCGGGTAGTGGTAATGGTTGCAGTAGAAGAAGTGTTAGCTGCTACCCCGGTTACTGTTACCAAACCAGTGTTGGATATCGCTACGGTGCCGTTCGCGGTGGCGGTTCCACCATAGGTAAAGTTATTATCGTAGTTACTTATCTGTACGGTGAAGCCATCTGTAGTAGCAGTTGGCGAGCCAAAGGTTGGCGTGTTTGCTGCGTTCAAAGAGGTTGCAGTAACTTGGGCAGAGCCGGTTGCATAGTTAGTTCGGGTGGTGGTAATGGTTGCAGTGGAAGAAGTATTAGCTGCTACCCCGGTTACTGTTACCAAACCAGTGTTGGATATCGCTACGGTGCCGTTCGCAGTGGCGGTGCCACCATAGGTAAAGTTATTATCGTAGTTGCTTATCTGTACGGTGAAGCCATCTGAAGTTGCAGTTGGCGTGCCAAAGGTTGGCGTGTTTGCTACACCAACAATATTGGCCACTTGCACCGGACTTCCGCTACTAATCGTATTCGTGGTTACCACTGCAGTCAGGCTGCCAAAAGATGAAGCAGTATTTAAGGTTACCGTCAACTGAGTGGCAGTTGCGCTGGAAACGGTGCCCGTACCGCTGCTTAAGGTAACCGTGTTGTTAGCAGCGATGGTATCAAACCCAGTACCATCAATGATCAGAGTGGTAGCGGTGACTAGCAGATCAGTGGTGTTTAAGGTTACCGAGGGCGCAACAGTAGCAGTTTGCCCAGTGAAGGCAATGCTATTTAAAAGTACGCTGGCATCGCCAGAGTTGGAATTCGCGGTAGTGATGTCGAGTCTGCCATCGCCGTTCACATCGCCCAAGGTGACAGAGAGTGGGCCATCACCTACGGCGAAGGCGGCTTGAGTTTGAAACGTGCCATTGCCATTGCCTAAGAGCACGCTGGCGGTGTCGGAACTGTAACTCCCGGTGGTGATGTCGAGTCTACCATCGCCGTTCACATCGCCCAAGGTCACGGAGTATGGACTATTTCCCGTGGCGTATGGGACTTGGTTTTTAAAGGAGCCATTGCCATTGCCCAAGAGCACGCTGGCGCTGTTGGCAGTAAAATTCGCGGTGATGATGTCAAGGTTACCATCGCCGTTCACATCGCCTAAGGTCACAGCGCGTGGGTTAGATCCCGTGGCGAAAGTTTGCTGGCCTTGGAATGTACCATTTCCATTGCCCAAGAGCACGCTGGCGCTGGCGTCGCCATTATTCGCAGTGATGATATCAAG
>DBCB01000350.1:3983-4125 GCA_002303765.1 Planctomycetaceae bacterium UBA969 | reverse complement strand
TGCCATCGCCGTTCACATCGCCTAAGGTAACAGCGCGTGGGCTAATCCCCGTAGAGAAGGTGGATTGAGTTTGAAAGATACCATTGCCATTGCCCAAGAGCACGCTGGCGCCGGCGTTATTATTCGCAGTGATGATATCAAG
>DBCB01000350.1:0-3951 GCA_002303765.1 Planctomycetaceae bacterium UBA969 | reverse complement strand
TGCCATCGCCGTTCACATCGCCCAAAGCCACAGAGCGTGGGCTAGAGTTAGACCCCGTAGAGAAGGGGACTTGAGTTTGAAAGGTCGGAGTGGTGCTGCCAGAAACAGTCGTGTTTAAGAGCACGCTAACGGTGTCGGAGTCGCGATTCGCAGTGATGATGTCGAGTTTGCCATCGCCGTTCACATCGCCCAAGGTCACGGAGCGTGGGGTATTCCCCGTAGAGAAGGTGCCTTGAGTTTTAAAGGTGCCATTGCCATTGCCCAAGAGCACGCTGGCGGTAGAGTTACCACCATTCGCAGTGACCATATCGAGTTTGCCATCGCCGTTCACATCCCCAAGCGCCACAGACTGTGCACCAAATCCCGCAGCAAAGGTTTGCTGGGGCGAAAAAGTAGCAGTAATGGCACTACCACCCGTGCCCAAGAGAACGCTGGCGTTATCAGAGTTATAATTCGCAGCGATGATATCAAGTCTGCCATCGCCGTTCACATCGCCCAAGGTCGCGGATCGTGAATTAGTTCCCGTGGCGAAGGTGACTGCATTTTTAAAGGTGCCATTGCCATTCCCCAAGGCCACACCGGTGTTATTGGAGCCTTCATTCGCAGTCATGATGTCGAGTATGCCATCGCCGTTCACATCGCCCAAGGTCACGGAGCGGGGATTAACTCCTGGGCTGAAAATTAGCGGGTCTTTGAAGGTGCCATTGCCATTACCAATGAGCACGACAACGTCGTTACCAGGTTTTGGGGTTACAATGTCAAGTTTACCATCACCGTTCAAATCACCCAAGGCCACGTAGACTTGACTACCACCTGCGTTGAAAGCTTCGGACGCTTTGAAGGTGCCATCGCCATTGCCCAAGAGCAAGCTGCCAAAGGAACCGGACCTATTCGCGGCAACGATATCAAGTTTACCATCGCCATTCACATCGCCCAAGGCCACGGAGTAGGGAAGACTTGCCGTGGCGAATGTAGCTTGACGTGCAAAGGAACCATTACCGGTGCCCAAGAGCACGCTGGCGTTATTGGCGCCTTGATTCGCGGTTATGATATCGAGTGTTCCATCGCCGTTCACATCGCCCAAGGCAACGGAGCGTGGTTGAGTTCCCGTGGCGAAAGTGGTTTGAGCTTTAAAGGCGCCATCGCCATTACCCAAAAGCACGCTGGCGTTATTGGAGCCTTGATTCGCGGTAATGATGTCGAGTAACCCATCGCCGTTTACATCGCCTAAGGTCACAGCGCGTGGGTTAGCACCCGTATCAAAGGTGGATTGAGTTTTAAAGGTACCATTGCCATTGCCCAAGAGTACGCTGACGCTGGCAGAGTTAAAATTTGCGGTGATCATGTCGAGTTTACCATCGCCATCCACATCGCCCAAGGTCACGGAGGCGGGCTTAGATCCCGTGGAGAAGGTGGCTTGCGCTGCAAACGAAGGCAAGGCGGTAATGGTTGGCAAGCTTACAAGGTTAACACCAAGTGAGCCGGAACCAGTAATGCCGGTAACATTTACGGTGTAGGTGGCCCCTGAACCAGTTACGGAGGAGATAGTGCCGTTGGCAACGGTTCCGGTAGCAACTAAATTGAAGTCGGCAGCATCCACCCCGGTAACAGGTTGATTAAAAGTAACCGTGAACGAAGCGGAATCGGTGACAGCACTTCCAGGTGCATTAATGGATAAGGCATGGGGAAATGCAGGCGAGAAAGGAACAGCGGGCGTAATAAAAGCACCAGCAGTATAATTAAACACTGTATTAACTGTAGTTGAATTAGTTCCATTGTTATCAGTTACAAAAACATTTGCAGCTCCACGGGTGCCAGGAGGTGTGATTGCAGTAATCTTTTGTCCGTTCACCACGGTAAAACTGCTCGCAGCAATGCCGCCAATGGTGACTGCGGTTACGTTGGTAAAAAAGCTACCGTTAATAGTGATGGTTGTCCCACCTCCTGTAGGACCGGCGCCAGGGGAAATACTTGTTATGGTTGGTACTTCAACAATGGTGGCTACTTCAACTTCGCTGCCGCTGCTAATCGAATTCGTGGTTACAACTGCCTTCAGTTCACCAGGAGTTGGAGCGGTATTAAAGGTTACTGTAAGCTGGGTTGCAGTTGCGCTGGTGACGGTGCCTGTACCGCTGCTTAATAACACCGTGTTATTGGCTGCGATAGTACTAAAACCTGTACCAGTAATGATAAGCGTGGTGGCGTTGATCGCCAGATTGCTTAGGTTCTGAGTTACGGTAGGTACTGGTTGAATTGCACCATTAAATTCAAAGGCACCAATACTAGGCGCGGTGGTAGATCGTACATAGCCGCGTTGATCCAAGCCAAAAATCGGTGCTACATTACTTACAGATGCATTGCCCGCTGCAATTGCGGGGCTAGTAGCACCGAGTGCCATGGTAAAGGTGGGGCCACCGTTATCAGCTAGAGGGCTAAGAACGGGATCGCCGGAAATGTTTCCCGAACCTGATGAGCTGCCGGTGGTATCATTTAAAGTTCCATCTTCCACAAGGTTGTCGAGATTTGTACCGATGGTACCCCCGCCGAAGTAATCACCACCGCTAGGGCTGTTGGCAATGATGGTGTTAGCAATGTTGAGGGTGCCGTTGTTCTGGAGGCCACCAGCAGTTGCAGCAGAATTACCAGATAATGTGCAATTGGTGACGGTGAGGGAATTGTAGTTATTGATGCCACCGCCGAATGAAATTGCAGTGTTCCCAGAGAGAGTAGAATTGGTGATGGTGAGGATGCCACTTTGGCTGTTGTTTATGCCGCCGCCTGTTCTTCCAGTATTCCCAGAGAGTGTGGAATTGGTGATGGTGAGGGTGCCACTGTTGTTGATGCCACCGCCATATCTTGAATTGCCGGTTGCAATATTGCCAGATATAGTGGAATTGGCAATGTTGAGGGTGCCGGAGTTATTAAAGCCCCCGCCATTGCCTGAGGTTTGAGCCCCGGAAACAGTCAGGCCGGAGATGGTTAGATTACCACCAGTGGCGATGTTGAAGATATTGAAGTTACGGCCATTATTGCCGTTATCCAAACCACTGATAATCAGGGAAGAAGAACCTGGCCCATTGATGGTAAGTGTGCCAACGGTGCCACCACCGCCTGAAGCTGTTGCGTTAGCACTCAAAATGGTTGGCAATGAAGCGTTGACTGTATTGTTTTGGGAATCAAGCGTGATGGTGCCTGTTATGCTAAAATTAATAATGTCATTGCCTGCGGTGGCGTTGGCAAGTTCAATGGCAGCACGGAGGGACCCAGCGCCTGAATCTGAATCGTTTAGAACCGTGAAGGTAGCGGGAACAACTCTATCTTCAAGGCTAACAAGTTCGAGCCTACTGCGAATACCCTTTTTTAATGCTATTTTAGTGGTTTTTGGAGTGAAAAGTTTTTTGAAAGCATTTAACATCGGTCAGAATTCCTTTAATAAAAAGCCGTTCAACTGCACTGCGGTAAAAAATGCAATCCAAGAGCATTATCGGTACAAAGCAAGCACCAAATGAAACAGAACTAACACTCTTTTATAATACCTGATAAAAAAATGTTGTCAACCAAAAAAGTGGAATACTCGCTCTGTTTACCCTATTTTAAATAATGCATAAACTCGAAACATCCTATTTTTGACCGTTTTTGATGAATACTGGCAAGATTGAGCTGGGGAGGGATAAAAATTAGCCACGGTAAGAAGAATAATAAGAAGCAGAACTTATCCACCAATTAAAACAGAATTTTACGGATATAAAGACAATCAGATGCAGAGTTTTGCCACCAATTAACACGGAAGGAAAACCAAGCAGAAGCAAAAGCATTTGCCACGGACGAACACGGAATTACACGGAAAGAAGCAGAAGCAGAGACACGGAAGGAAGAATAAGCAGAAATTAGACACGGAAACAACACACACATCTTTCAGAGCCGGAAGCGTGAGCGACGGTTCTTTCTTGC
>DBCB01000297.1:9312-13770 GCA_002303765.1 Planctomycetaceae bacterium UBA969 | reverse complement strand
GTGAATGATATGGGGTTCGTGTTCGACTAAGCTCCATTCAAAGCTTTTCTTAGTGCCATACACATCAAAACTCTCGCGGTATTGCCTAGCTGTGTCGTATAAGAACCTCCAGATATGGCATGCAATATCAGAGTCCTTGATTTTGATATGGCAGGATTCAACAGCGAACTTATTACCTGATATTTTTTGGATTTCTTCCCTTACCGTGCCTGAACCAAAGCAACTAACATTTTCAGCCTTGCCATTTACCAACCCGAGGCATGGGCTGACAACATGGGTTGCGTAATGCATGGGGATCATTTTCTGCCAGTAGTCGGGCCATCCATCCATATCTTGTGGGTGGGAAGCAGCCATGTATTGGATTTTTCCAAGTTCGCCCTTTTGGAACATTTCCTTGATGAAAAGGAATTCGCGAGAGTAAACAACCGTTTCCGCCATCATGTATTTGAGGCCGGTTTTTTTTACCAGATCAACAATGGTTTTGCATTCTTCCACGGTGGTTGCCATTGGTACGGTGCACATAACATGCTTGCCCGCTTTGAGTGCAGCGATGGACATAGGCGCATGATCAGGAATGGGGGAATTGATGTGCACGAAATCTACATTTGGGTCTTTTAAAACATCTTCGTAGTTAGTGAAGCGCTTCTCAATCTTGAAGGTGTCGCCTATTTTATTCAGCTTTTCCTTATTTCGTTGGCAGATAGCGTAAATGTTCCCAAGAGGGTGGTTTTGGTAAATCGGCATGAATTCTGCACCAAAACCTAAGCCCACCATTGCTACATTCCACTTCTTCGCACTCATACTATTGCCCCTGAAACAAATATAAAGGATGTCGAAAGGAAAACGATTTCAATGTTTAGCATAGATTGTCAGCGTTTATGGTTCAATATTTAACTTGCAAAGCCTGCATTAAAATATTTGCAATTATCTTCAAACTAATGCTGGATTCTGGTTTTAAACTGCATTATCTTTAATTATTCGTAAGGTCGTGTATTATTTCAATGATAGTTCCCGCCTTTAGTTTTGTTTTTCACCGGAGTTTGATAATGAGAATCCTTTCGATTTTGCTTGCGGGTTTCGTTTTTGCTTTTACTGCTTATTCGGCAGAAGAAACAACTTCAATTTTCAACGGTAAAGATCTCACCGGCTGGGAAGGAAACCTTAAGCTTTGGTCCGTAGAAGATGGCGCAATTACTGGCAAAACTGGCAACGAACCACACAACAAGCTCAAGCATAATACTTTTTTGGTTTGGAAAGGTGGCGATGTCAGCGATTTTGAATTCAAATGCAAGTACAAGATTGTGGGCGGTAACTCTGGAATTCAATATCGAAGCAAGGTAATGGGCCAAGGTGATTTTGGGCCAAGAGTTGGTGGCTACCAAGGCGACTTCGAAGCTGGCGCTACCTTCTCTGGAATTCTTTATGATGAAGGTGGTATTGCTGGTGGTCGAGGTATCATGTGTGGCCGTGGCGAAAAGGTGAAGTGGAATGCTGATAACAAGAAAGAGGTTGTAGGAAAGACTGAAAAAACTTCTGCAGAGCTTCAAGCTGCTATCAAAAAAGATGATTGGAACGATTTAGTTATCATTGCAAACGGCAACAAGCTCGTTCACATGATTAATGGCAATGTAACTGCTGAAATTCTTGATGAATCACCCAAGGCTTTAAAGAGCGGAGTTCTTGCTCTTCAAATCCATGTTGGCCCGGTGATGACTGTGCAATTCAAGGAGATCACGCTTAAGAAATTAGCGAACAGCCCTGAAGAAAAAAAAAAGAAGTAACTAAAACAGGCAAAGGTGCAGGCAAAAAGAAAGCACCAGAAGATCCTAAGCTGGCGGGCAAAGAACCGCCAGCTACTTCTCCTTCCCAAATCAAAACCCTCAAAGGTTTTAAAGTCGAGCTTCTTCATTCGGTTCCAGCAGCTACTCAAGGCTCTTGGGTTTCAATGTGTACCGACCCCAAAGGTCGGTTAATTGTTTCAGATCAGAATGGCGGGCTTTTCCGCGTTACACCTCCCCCGGTTGGCGATTCAAAAACTCCTTCCCTAGTTGAAAAAATACCTGCTGATATTGGTGAAGCTCAGGGGCTTCTCTGGGCTTTTAACAGCCTTTATGTGATGGTCAATAAAGGTGGTAAGTATGAGCACGGTTTGTATCGAGTGCGAGATACTGATGGCGATGATCAATTAGATCAGATCACCATGCTACAGAAGTTTTCAGGTGGTGGTGAGCACGGTCCGCATGCAATTTTACTTTCTCCCGATGGTAAAAGCCTTGTTGTAGTTGTTGGTAATCAAACCAAACTGGTTGAATTTAAATCTAGCAAGGTTCCAGTTCGCTGGGGTGAAGATCATTTGCTTCCCCGCATGCCAGATGGCAGGGGATTTATGGCAGGCGTAATGGGGCCAGGCGGAACCATTTACAAGATTGATCCCGATGCGAAGAACTGGGAAATATTAGGCGTTGGATTTCGTAATGAATACGATGCTGCTTTTAACAGGCAGGGCGAATTATTTACTTACGATGCTGATATGGAATGGGATTTCAACACGCCTTGGTATCGCCCTACAAGAATTTGCCATGTTACAAGTGGCGCCGAGTTTGGCTGGAGAAATGGTGCGGGGAAATGGCCTGCTCACTATGCAGACAGCCTTCCCGCAGTCGTTGATATCGGGCCAGGTTCTCCCACAGGAGTAACCTTTGGCTACGGCGCCAAGTTTCCTGCGAAGTATCAGGAAGCGTTCTTCGTTTGCGATTGGAGTTACGGAAAAATGTATGCAGTACATCTTTCTCCTTCAGGAAGCACCTATAAAGCTGAGGTTGAAGAATTTATATCTGGTTCCCCTTTGCCTTTGACCGATTTAGTTGTGAACCCCAAAGATGGTGCATTGTATTTTGCAATTGGTGGTAGAAAGACAAAATCCGGGCTTTATCGTGTAACTTATACAGGGGAAGAATCCACCGCACTTTCTAAGGGCGATTCTAAAGGTTCTGAAGATCGTGCGATACGATTGGGTTTAGAGAAATTTCACGAACCCAATCATCCCGAAGCCGTTGTAAAAGCTTGGGATAATCTTGGCAGCCCTGATCGATTCATCCGTTATGCAGCGAGGGTTGCACTTGAGCACCAAGATGTGAAACTTTGGCAAGATAAAGCTCTTGCTGAAAAAGATCCCAACAAAGCAATTCCTGCTTTGCTTGCTTTGGTTCGATCCACTTCTTCCGATCCGCAGCATAAAAAAGAAGAAGTTGACCAGAAGTTGAAATCGCAAATCATTACTGCTTTGCAAGCCATAGGCTTTGACAAGGTTGATGACACGCGAAAACTCGATCTTTTAAGAACGATGGGTGTGCTTTTTGTTCGCATGGGATCGCCCGATGAGGCTACAGCAAAAATGTTGGCAAGCCAATTGGATCCTTTCCTTCCCGGAAATAACAAAACTGTTAATGCGGAACTTTGCCAGATGCTGGTTTACCTTCAATCACCAACAGTGGCGATGAAAGGGGTTGCGCTTCTTAAAAATGCAGCAACGCAGGAAGACCAGATGGAAATCGCCCGGGCGTTGCGCATGCTTCGCACTGGTTGGAATCCTGAACTTAAAAAAGATTACTTTTCATGGTTCATCAAGGCCGCTGGTTATAAAGGTGGCATGAGCTTTGGTAATTTCATCGAAAATATCAAGCGCGATGCCTTGGTCATTCTTTCCGATAAAGAAAAAGAAGACCTTAAATCAATTCTTGAAGCCAAGCCTGCCTTGACCGAAATTGCTGCCCCTGCAGTAAAGCGCGATTTCGTCAAGAACTGGAAAATGACTGATCTTTCCACTGACAAGTTGGATGCCAATCTTGCTGGAGGTAGGAACTTTGAAAAAGGTAAACGATTGTTTGCAGAGACCCGATGCGTGGCTTGTCATCGTTATGAAAACGAAGGTGGCGCACAGGGCCCTGATCTTACCAACGCTGCAGGAAGATTTAACAAACACGATCTTCTTGAATCCTTGATTGATCCAAACAAGGTTATCAGTGATCAATATGCAGGTGTTATTATTAGTACCGATGATGGCAAACTCACCACAGGAAGGATCATCAATCTTTCTGGTAACAACATTATGGTGAATACTGATATGCTTAATCCTACTGCAATAACGGTTGTGGATCATCGTAAGGTTGAAACCATTGTGACCTCCAAGGTTTCTATGATGCCTGCAGGCCTAATTGATACCTTGAAGGAAGACGAAATCTTTGATCTTCTAGCTTATATTCTCTCGCGTGGAAATCCTACTGGGCCCATGTTTGCTAAATAGGAAACTAACCATGTTCAGACTTGTATCCGTTTGGGTATTGCTTGGTTTTGTTATCTTTGCGATTGTGGGTGATCGATCAAGATTACCTGCTGCGCCCGAAGTTTCTATCCCAGACGGATACAAGGAAGTACAACTTAATGGCCATAAGTTCAAGC
>DBCB01000297.1:0-9280 GCA_002303765.1 Planctomycetaceae bacterium UBA969 | reverse complement strand
ACTTTGTGCTTCGTCAGATGTGGTACCAAGGCCCATCAGTGCTGCGTTTGATGATCAAGGTCGGTTGTATGTTTCCGATTCTTCTGGCTCGAATGAAAAGTCTGATGTGCAACTTCAGAAAAAGCCCCATCGGATATTAAGGCTGGAAGATAAAAACACTGATGGCAAGTTCGAGAGTGTCACGGTCTTTGCTGAAAATATGATGTTCCCTGAAGGTACGATGTGGCTTGATGGATCTTTGTATGTTGCTGCGCCTCCCTCAATTTGGAAATTAACCGACAAAGATGGCGATGGAGTTGCTGAAGATAGGGTGGAGTGGTTCCAAGGTAAAACTCTTACAGGTTGTGCCAACGATTTGCATGGACCCTATGCTGGGACGGATGGTTTTATCTATTGGTGCAAGGGTGCATTTGCCAAACAAGAATATAAGCTATCGGGGTCGTTCCCCTTAAGCACCTTTGCCAGCCATATTTTTCGTTCGAAGCCTGATGGTAGCGGTTTTGAGCATGTGATGACCGGCGGTATGGATAACCCGGTTGATGTAACTTTTACTTCTTCTGGCGAAAGAATCTTTACAACGACTTTTTTTCAACACCCTGCGAATGGGCTTCGCGATGGCTTGATTCACGCTGTTTATGGTGGCATTTATGGAAAAGTTCATGGCGTATTAAGTCCCCATCCTTGGACTTCACCCGAAGTCATGCCTGTGCTAAGCCATCTAGGCGCCGCTGCACCCTGTGGTTTGCATGCTTATGAATCCAATGCGTTTGGCAAGGATTACAAAGACAACTTATTTGCCTGTTCGTTTAACATGCGAAAAATCACTAGACATAAGCTTGATTATCAAGGTGCGGGACTTGCTTCCAAGGATTCAGATTTTCTTGTGTCTGATCAGATTGATTTTCACCCCACCGATGTGATTGAAGATGCAGATGGTTCGCTTTTGGTGATCGATACAGGTGGTTGGTACAAGTTGTGCTGCCCGACTTCTCAACCTGGGTTAGTGAAGCCCGATGTTCGAGGTGCAATTTATCGTATTCGGAAAACAGATGCTGTAACCAGCGCAGACCCTAATGGAATCAAAGTGGATTTTAAAACCACCACGGCAAACAAGTTAGTGCAAATGCTTTCCGATGAACGCTTTGTTGTAAGGCGAAAAGCAGCCGATGCCCTTGCATTAAAAGGGGATGCTGCGATTGATGAAATTTTGAAAGCGAATGTTCCCGAAAACAAGATTGATGCAAGAATTGCTTCTGTTTGGGCGCTGTGTAAGTTGGGAACTCCAAGTGCTTTGCTTGCTTTGAAAGTTAGTTTAAATGACCCTTCACAAAAGGTTAGGCTTGCGGCATTGAATGCTTTATCGCTGCATCGGAGTAATTCTCATAAAAATGAACTCTATTCTTTATTGAAGAATTCCATGCCACCCGAGCAAAGGTTGGCTGCAGAGATAGCAGGCCGTACAAAGGATAAACAAGCTATCCCGTTAATTCTGAGTGTTGCAGAAAAAACAACTGATCGGGTTCTTTCTCATGCCCTTACTTATGCGCTTTATGAAATCCAAGATTTTGATTCTGTTGTTGAGGGGCTTGCAAGTAAGAGCCCCAATGTAAGGAAGGTCTGCATTCATGCCTTGGAGATGGGGAAGCCTGAAAAGTTAAAGGTGGAATGGTTGTTGGAAGATTTGAATTCGCCTGATAAATCATTGCGCGATTCTGCATGGTGGATCGTTTCTAGGCATGGCGAATGGGGCAACGCCCTAGCACCCCATTTACAAACAGCACTTGATAAAACCAATGAGAATGATCCAGCCATAGCTGATTTATTTAATAGGCTCGGAAGTTTGCATCAGGCGCCATTGATTGCCAATATACTTGCAGATTTGGTATCCAAGGAAACAACAAAGCTCGCCATTCGGAAAATGGCACTACGAACCATGGCATCTTCAGGCGTAAAAGATGCACCTGAATCGTGGGTGAATTCGATTTTAATTGCCTTGAGTTCCAAAGATAAATCGATGGTGCTGGAATCTTTGAAGGCACTTAAATCGCTGAGGTTGAGTGCGGCCAAGTTTGCAATGGTTGCGCAATCTGTCGGGTCGCTTGCAGGTGATGGCAAGAACGAAAGTGATTTAAGGTTGCTGGCTTTTTCGTTGATTCCTCAAGGCTTTAAGATCAGCGATGATGACTTTGAGCCTTTGTTTTTGAAAAACCTTAGTACAGATAAGGCTGTTTCTACACGAATAAGTACCGCTGAAACTTTAGCCAAAGCGAAGTTGTCTCCTGCTCAGTTGGTATCCCTGCTTAAAGTTTTAGAAAAAGCAAGCCCTGCAGAATTGGATCGGTTGTTAGATGTTTATGCTGGGGTGACTGATGAAAATATTGGGAAAGGATTGTTGGCAGCGATTCGAAAGTCTCCATCCATCGGATCTATTCGAGTTGAAACGATAAAGGAAAAACTTAAGAAGCTTGGGCCGGATGTCCAAAAAGAAGTTGATCAATTACAAGTTGATATCCGTGCACAAGTATCCAAACAGTATGAAAAGTTGGAGGCGATTCTGCCTCTGATTTCGACAGGGGATATCCGCAAGGGGCAGATTGTTTTTCAAAATGCAAAGGCAGCCTGTATTGTTTGCCATGCCATTGGATATTTGGGCGGCAAGGTTGGACCAGACCTTACTAAGATTGGTCAGATTCGCAGCGAACGCGATTTACTTGAGGCAATTCTTTTCCCTAGCGCAAGCTTTGTTCGAAGTTATGAACCTATAAAAATTGCGACTTCATCAGGTAAGGTTTTTCAAGGAGTGATTAAATCTGAATCGCCAGAGGATATTGTTTTAATAACCGGCCCTGATCAGCAAATGCGCATCCTCAGGGCGGATATTGAAATCATGGAACCGGGTGCTGTTTCCGTAATGCCTGCGGGGCTCGATCAACAATTCACACCGCAGGAACTAGCAGATCTGGTTGCGTTCCTCAAAGCTTCAAGATGAAATGCTTTGGCTAAACTTACCGGGCGGTCCATCCGCCATCAACGGTGATAAGGCTCCCCGTGGTGTAGCTTGAAGCTGCACTGGCAAGATAAAGGGCAGCGCCTTGGATTTCTTGCAGTTCGCCCCATCTTTCTAAAGCGACCGCACCAACAATAAACTTTTTCGTGTTCTCATCATCTTTGATGGGGATGTTCATATCGGTAAGGAATGGCCCTGGGCAAATTGCATTTACCGTGATATGGAAAGGTGCAAGTTCTAATGCCAATGCACGTGTCATTTGAACCACAGCACCTTTACTAGTGGCATAGGGCGTTCGGTTGGCCAACCCTACAACACCAAGCGTGCTCGCAAGATTAATAATCCTCCCAGATTTCTGCTTCTTCATTTGTGGCACCACTGCCTTGCTAGGCAGCCAAGTACCATCAACATTGGTTTGCTGTACTTTTTTGAAATCTTCGTAAGAAAGTTCATCAATCGGGCCACGAATATTAATGCCTGCATTGTTGATTAAAATATCGATAGAGCCGAACTCTTTGACTGTGGTTGCCACTGCTTTTTGCATTTCTTCTTCCGATGTTACCGTTGCGCTGATAGCGATGGCTTTTGTTTTGTATTCTTTGATGATTTTTTCTACAGCGGCTTTCCCCTCTTTTTCATTTCTGCTGATAATGACGAGGTTTGCACCTGCAGAGGCCAACCCTTCCGCCATGGCAAGGCCTAATCCTTTCGAGCCCCCAGTAACGATTGCGGTTTTGTTCGTAAGATCGAAAAGTTTAATTCCAGGAAGCATGATTTTAACTCCAAGAGGGTAAGTGTTCTAAGCGAGATAACCGAAGGTAGGGGTTCCAGGCAAACTATTTGTTTTTGTTTATTTCGATGCCTAGGATTGTTAGATCATCTGCTGGCCTGCCCGGTTTGCACCAGTCTTTTACATCTTTCATAACTTGCTTGAATGATTTTGGCAACTTTGCATCGATTGATTTGTGTAGACTGTTTTTCAAATTGTCTTTGCCGAAGGATTGCTTTTCTGGGTCGACTGCTTCAATGATTCCATCGGAATAAAGTACAAGTCGATCGCCATCGTGAAGCTGTAACTTTTCTTCGGAATAAACCGAGTCATCGAAAAGGCCAATAGGAATAGCAGGTTTATCAAGTACCGTGGGGTTACTACCTTTTGGCAGATAAATCATGCCTGGGTGCCCTGCTAGGCAGTAGATTAGTTCAAGCGTAGTTAGGTCTAAAACGCAATAGGCGATGGTGAAGAAGTTGTCGCCCATGTTATCCATGGTGAATTTTTGGTTGAGTGAGGCAAGGATTTTCTGGGGTTTTTCGAGTAACTTATTTCCTGCTTCGCCTTGTAAACCTGTGATATGGCGAGAAACAGTAACTGATAAAAGGGCGGCTGGTGCACCGTGCCCGCTTACATCAAGTACGAAAAATCCAACCTTGGTCGTGCCTATCGGGAATACATGCAGCATATCCCCAGCAAGTTTTTCGTGAGGTTCAAATATCCAAGCGAAATTGACTCCAGGAAAGGTTGGCAAATCATCGGGCAATTGCGCTTGCTGAATGGCAGCAGCGGCTTCAAGATCCCTGTTCAATCTGCGATTTGCTGTTTCAAGCTTTTCATTCTTGTCACCAAGGTTTTGCTTTAGTTCTTCGATTTCCCGAAACGACTTATTAAGCAATAAATGGGTTTGAATACGGGCAAAGGCGATGGGGAAATCAATCGGTTTGGTAATGTAATCGTTCGCACCAAGTTCCAGAGCTGCAATGATATCCTTTGCTTCACCCCTTGCAGTCATCATAATAATTGGGAGTTCTAGTGGGGTGAAACTGATTCTGGCTTTTTTTAATACTTCGACACCATTGAATTTTGGCATCTTTGCGTCAAGTAATACGAGACTGAAATTATTGGCCCCAATAAGTTCTAGGGCTTTCATCCCGTTTTCAGCTGAAACGACTTGAATCCCTTTCTCCATCAGCAATTTTACCAGCGTTTCGCGGTTCCATGCATTATCATCCACCACAAGAATCATTGCACTTGGTGCAGGTTCTTGCTTGTTTATTACAAAACTAGGCATTGAAATCGAAGCACTGCTCATATCTTTGAAATTCTTTTTCATTAGAGAATCAGTTACTTAAATAAGGTAACATAATCTGCCATTAAGTTCTATAGGTTGGAAAAATTCGCTTTTGTTTCATCTCTATTATTGTTTGGGATTGTTTTGGTTATTTGAGTAGTATTTAATAATATCTTGGCTTTATTTTTCATTTAAAATGATCTGTTTGCGATATTCAAGGAGTGGCTATGTTTTCTGAAATCAGATTGGGATTGATATTAACCGGAGCTTTTGTCGCTAGTCAGGCAACATTGTTTGCTTGGGAGAAAGAGGTTTTTACCCAAACTCCTGAAATTATGGCTACTGCTGAAAATAAGGACGCTCCTACTACTGCCAAGACCAAAAACTCTAATGAGTTTGCAGCAGGCGCTAATCCTTTTTGGATCTGGGGCGCAAATACCAATACTAAATACACCTTGACCAAGGACTTTGCATGGACTGGTGGCAAAGCAAAGGTAAAATTTGCTTGCGACAATATCGTTAAATTGAAAATCAACGGGCTTGATGTTGGCAAAAGTTCTGAATGGAAAACTCCTGTTGAACAGGATGTTACCAAGCTTCTGAAAGATGGAAATAATTCGATCGAGGCTCTGGTTGAAAATGAAGGTGCTGCTGCTGGGTTCGTATTTAAAATGGTTATGACTTCTGCTGATGGAAAGTCATCCTATGTGATTTCTGATGATTCTTGGAAAGCTGTTGAAACGGGTAAGTCTGGGAAGGCCTCTGCTATTAAAAAAGTGGCCAAATTGGGGGATTCCCCTTGGGGCAATGTTTTAACTGGAGAGGGTGCTGGTGCGACCGCTTCCAATTCTTCGTTCAAAGTCCCTGAAGGCTTTCAGGTTGAAAAACTTTTCACGGTTCCAAAAGATAAACTCGGATCTTGGGTTTGCCTTACCGTTGACCCTAAAGGCAGAATCATTGCTTCCGACCAAGGCGATAAAGGCCTTTATCGAATTACTGTTCCTGCACCAGGTGTTGCTGGTGATGTAAAAGTTGAAAAGCTAGATGTTAAAATGAGTTCTGCGCAAGGTTTACTTTTTGCCTTTGGCAGTTTGTATGTTTCTGTAAACGGTGGGCAGGGCAGTGGGCTTTATCGCCTCCGCGATACCAATAATGATGACCAATTCGATGAAGTTGTTAAGCTTAAGGCCTTGCGTGGTGGTGGCGAGCACGGCCCCCACGGCCTTAGGTTGTCTCCTGATGGCAAATCTATTTTAATTGTATGTGGTAATCACACTCTTCCGCCCGAAAATTTCAATGCCAGCAGATTGCCTAGCAATTGGGGCGAAGACCATTTGTTGCCCAGACAGTGGGACGCCAATGGCCATGCACGAGGTATCCTTGCCCCAGGTGGTTATATTGCCAAGACTGATCCCGATGGTAAAGAATGGGAGATTGTTAGCAGTGGCTACCGGAATGAATATGATTTTGCATTAAATGCAGATGGCGAAATGTTTGTTTATGATGCTGATATGGAATGGGACATGGGGATGCCTTGGTATCGCCCGACCCGGGTGAACCACGCCTCCAGTGGTAGTGAACTTGGTTGGAGAAGTGGTACCGGCAAATGGCCCGCCCATTATGTTGATAGTCTTCCAGCAATGGTTGACATTGGGCCTGGTTCTCCCGTGGGCGTTGATTTTGGTTATGGAACAAAGTTCCCTGCGAAATACCAAAAAGCGCTTTATATCTGTGACTGGACATTTGGGACCATGTATGCAATTCATATTTCCCCGATGGGAAGTTCTTACAAAGCAACCAAGGAAGAATTTGTTTCCCGCACCCCACTGCCTTTGACCGATGTTGTTGCAGGAAAGGATGGCGCACTTTATTTTTCAGTAGGCGGCCGAGGCGCTCAATCTGAATTGTTCCGAGTTACTTATGTAGGTAAAGAATCTACTGCACCTGCTGAACTTCAAG
This sequence comes from Planctomycetaceae bacterium UBA969, assembly GCA_002303765.1. GTDB lineage: Bacteria > Planctomycetota > Planctomycetia > Gemmatales > Gemmataceae > UBA969. Next base: position 2,248 of record DBCB01000297.1, on the reverse strand, counting down.
ATAAAGAAGGTGCTAAAGATCGTGAGCTCCGGAAAAAACTTGAAGCTTTTCATAACCCTGTAAAAGTTTCTGCTGACCAATTGCAATTCATCATTTCTAATCTTAGTAATGAAGATCGATTCATTCGCTATGCAGCAAGAGTTGCTCTAGAGCACCAAGACCCCAAAACTTGGCAAGATAAAGTCTTGGCTGAAAAGAGCCCAGAACCACTTATCCAAGGAATAGTTGCTCTTGCTAGGCAGGCAGATAAGAGTTTGCAAACCCAGGCGCTTAAAGCACTTGATACCCTTGAATTCTCTTCACTTTCTGAGAATCAAAAACTTGAAATCATCAGGACTTATCAACTTGTCTTCATTCGCATGGGCGAACCTGCAAAAGAAGTTGCTTCAAAATTAGCCGCTAAACTTGACTCGTTCTTCCCTTCAAATGATGAGAGATTGAATAGAGATCTTGGCGATCTTCTCGTTTATTTAAAGTCTTCTACTGTTGCAGGCAAAATTACCCAATTGCTGATGCAACCTTCCAAGCCTGTTGATGGAAAAGAAATGGAAGAACTGCTTTTGAGAAATCGTGGTTATGGCGGTGGCATTGCTAAGATGTATTCTAATTTCCCTGACCTTCAGAAAAATTACTATCTGTATTCCCTTCGTAATCTAAAGGAAAACTGGAATATCGATCAGCGCAAGATGTATTTTACAGCACTTAACGATGCACGAACCAGAAGTGGCGGATCTAGTTATCAGGGCTTTTTGAATAATATCGAAAAAGAAGCTTTCGATAATGCTACCGATAATGAAAGATTGGCAATCGAAGCTCTTGGCTTGAAAAAGCCTTATAAAGCGCCAGCATTGCCCAAGGCAACCGGCCCTGGTAAGGAATACAAACTTGCAGAATTAGTTCAGCTAGCTGATGGAAAGATGGTTAAGCGTGACTTTAAGAATGGTCAGAAAATGTATGCTGCCTCACGTTGTGTGGTTTGCCATCGTTATAACGGTGATGGCGGAGCTACCGGTCCTGATCTTAGTCAGGTTGCAGGTCGATTTAGTTTGAAAGATCTTTGCGAATCGATTGTTGAACCCAACAAGGTTATTTCTGATCAATACAAGGCTTCGATTATTGAAACCAAGAGCGGGAAATTCATCACCGGAAAAGTGGTCAGCGAAAACGCAGAATCACTCATCGTGGTTACCGACCCTGAAGATTCCAGCAAGGTTCAAGACTTGAAGAAAAAAGATGTTGAGTCGGTTAAAGTTTCTCCTGTTTCATTGATGCCACAAGATCTTTTGAAAACGCTCAATGAAAATGAAGTTCTAGATTTGTTAGCCTATTTGTTATCTCGTGGCGACCCATCGCATACGATGTTTAAGAAATAGTAGATGTTTAATCACTTGAAGCTCGAGGCCTTATGGGTTTCGGGCTTCTTTTATTTTCCATAGCCTGAAATGTTCATCTTTAAACTTTAATTCCAATTCGGATTGTTCAAGATCAACTTTTGCACTTGTAACAATGTGGCTGATTTTCTGTGCTCTTAATTCATCAAGAAGTTCGGGGGATTTGCTTTCTAATAATCGGTTTTGCCAATTCTGTGCGAGTAAAAGACGCTTATGCCAATTGAGTACATCTTCATCTTTGTATGGGATCGATTTAAAATCAATAAAAAGAGGGGCCTGCGCATATAGACGAAACCTTTGCATTTCGATGGGGACAATTCTAGAGTCGGTAGTCTTTTTACCTATGGGTTTGAAATCGCTTGAAAGCGATCCCCGTGTGGTTACAGCAAGATTTGGCACACTGACAGGAATCAAATAAAGATCATCAATTGTCTTGTTGGTTTTAATATGTGCAAGGATTGCATTTTCGTTTTCATTAACGACAAATCCAACTTTGAATGCGGGAATTGCAATGCCTAGTAATGCAAGAAGCCCGATTAAAATTATGGAAGGCAACAGCGGTTTTAGGCGCGAAATAAAAGGGGTTAATCGAACCATCGATTCTGAAAGGATTAGCATGGTAGCAAGCGGAACAAGTACCGAACTGATTCTCCATGGGAATAATAATGCAAGAGTATTACTTTGGGTTGTGACCTGTAAAATAGTTAATAAAGCCCCTAGCAAAAACGGAACGAGGATTACCGTTAATTCCTTTTGCTTCCTTAAAAGGAATATGGAAAACATGATCCAAACAATTTGCAGGCATGCGATCCAATCCAGCCATAACCCTGGCAAACAATGGTGGGGAAGTCTAAATT
>DBCB01000159.1:3540-10320 GCA_002303765.1 Planctomycetaceae bacterium UBA969 | reverse complement strand
GAGGTCGAAAAAATGCCAATACAAGCCTGTGACTTCTAAAGTACCTTCCATTGATTGCAGATTGCCAAAAAGGCCTTTTACAAAGATTCCTAGCATGAATGCCAAGCCAAATAGTACATGGATTGCATGTACGCCAGTAAGTGCAAAGTAGCAAGAAGCCCATAAATTCCCGTTAGGGATTGCGGGGGGCAGATGCAATTGGGGGTACTCAGCCAGTAAAAGATTTACTTTCTCGCCTAGTTGCGCAGGGGATAAAGGCCTCATGTAATCGTTTTGGGAATCTTTGCCATCGAGGGTAAGCAGATAAAGTCCGTAAGCATTTTTAATGATATCGGATTGATCTTTTAGATTGTCATTGGTGACCCCTGCGCAAATGATCCGTAATTGGGTTTGTACTTTGCGAACATAGGCGAGGCCGTTTTGCTGAAGTAGTTTTTCTCTTTGTACAGACATTCCAGGCAGGCACTCCCCGATTTTACCTGGGATGATGCCGTGTGCGAATTTTCCTTTGTATTCAAAAGCTTTGACGCCAAGAAAAACAGTTCCAAGGATAAGAGATGTGCCAAGGAAAAAGAGGGAAGAGGAAATTTTGTGTGCTTTAAGTGCATTGATAGAAAGAAGAACAGCAAGACTGCTGCAAATTAAAATAACGGTATTCACTGCGCCAAGCCAAGGTTCGACATGAACGGTTTTTTGGTTGGGCCAGTAAGGTATACCTGCGCCTGGAATTGGGGCGCTTTCTCTTAAGAGCATGCAAGTTGCAAGTAACCCGGTAAAGAACATGACTTCCGTTGCAAGAAACAGCCACATGGCTAGCTTGCCATTGCTTATAGGAAGATTGGTTGTGGTGTTCTCGCTAACAATCATGATGAATCCTTACCGGCGGAACAAAAGATTAAGGGTGTGGTCAATAAGGAGTAAAGCCCAAATACCCGGGAGGTAAATTAAGGAAGCTCGCATGACACTTCTGGCATTTTGCATGCTTCGTTCTTTATGGAATTTTAAAGTGGGCATTAGGAAAAAGATTCCTAATAGAACAGCGCCCATGAGATATAGCGGACCAGCAGCATGGATCAATATCGGGAAAAGGCTGACAGGAATAAGAGCCAGGCAGTAGGCACGCATTTGCAGGGATGTTACATCGCCTGAAGGATCAAAAGAGGGAAGCATTTTGTGCCCGCCCTGTGCATATTGATCTCTATAAAGCCAAGCGATTGCGAGGAAGTGAGGAATCTGCCAGACAAAAAGAATCATGAAAAGTGCAAGGCCCTCTGGGTCGAGAGTGCCCCGAACGCCAACCCATCCAATAAGTGGCGGCATAGCTCCTGGAATAGCACCGATGAGTGTATTCCAAGTGGTGAGTTGTTTAAGTGGGGTGTAAATAAGCACATAAGAAACCAATGTAAAGAATGCGAGAACTGCGGTAAGGATGTTAGGTACGGTGACCAACAGATAAGCAGTGCCACCCAAGCCAAGAAGCATGCCGAAGAGAAAAGTTTCAAGGGGTTGCAATCTGCCTGCGGGTAGAGGTCGATTAGCGGTGCGCTGCATAAGTGAGTCGGTGCGTCGTTCCCAAAGGTGGTTTAAAGCACCTGCACCTGCAGAAACCATGGTGGTTCCGATAACGGTATTTAAAACCACAAGAAGCTCAGCGCCTCTAGCGCCAGCATAAAGCCCGCCAGCAGCTACCGAAAATAAAACCATTGCAGAGATGCGAGGCTTGGTCAGGTCGAGGAAATCCATGGCCCGGGATTTGGTGCGGGCAGGGAGTTTCAAATCTAAAGTCGCACTAGCTTTCATTCTGTAGCCCTTTGTATTTTGCAACCTGACTTATTCTTAATGCTGCAGCAAAGGCGATGGCTAAAAGCAAAGCGCCGGTCAATGCATGTAAGGTGCGAACGGTGGCTTGTCCAAAAGAAACAGCTTCCTGAATCAAAGGTTTACCAGTTGCGAATTTACCAAGGTAGGCCTCAACGCCCAAAATCACCTGAACAAAAACAACCAAGCCCAAGAGTATGGTGTAGGGTTTGAAAAAGGCGCGGGCATAGGTTGAGCCAGCCATCCTTAGCGAAAGCCAAGTTACAATTCCAAAAACGATGAACGCACCAATCATGTGTAATCGTTGGGCCCATGGTTGTCCACCGTGCCTTACGATTACGGCCCATGCAAGCTGAAATAAAAGAGCAACTACAAGTGCCCAGCCGATGAATGGGAGAAGTCGTCTTTCTTTGTCTTCAAGTTTTGGAAAAGCACCGGGGAAAGTTGCAAGGATAGCGGTTCCAGCAACCAGTGCGAAAACCATCTGTCCGGTTGCGCCATGAATGGTTGCAAGTTCAGGACCGACCAATGCATGAAGGTAAACTCGGAGTCCGCCTAGCAAACCTTGGCTTATAACCCCAAGGTAGGAAAGAAGTGCGAGAAACTGCAAGCTTGCGTGTTGCTGGTTGTTTCTAAATCCGTTGATTGATTGAAACATAAGAAATGCCGCAGATGCTAAAGCGATGCCGAGGCCAATTCGCATTTTCATTTGGTTAACTGCGCCTATTGGATCAGCCAAGGCCTTAGTTCTATCGATGCTTGTCATAGCGATAGCGACGCCCAGAGAAACCCCCACGATGCAAATTACTGAAGCGACCTTGCTGGTTATAGTTTTATTTGCAAGGAAAGATGTAAGAATCATTCCAAGAATTGCAAAACCACTGATATAGCCTACGACTCTATGAATATGTTCGATGAAATATCCAGCAGAGGGTTCTGACCAATTTTGGCTTAACAGATACCAGGGTTCTGTAGGCCAGATGGGATCAACCATGCCAACTCTGTAGGTGGTGATAAGCGTTCCTAGGGTAAGGAGCGAAAGAACTAAAATAGCAGAAATCCAACTGCAAACAGCAGTGATGGGCGTTTTTGTTGGTGCTAAGTTAATGATCTTATTCATGATGTTTTACCCCGTCGCTAGCTGTCGATGATTGGGTTAAATAATCAAGTGGTCCATCAATTGCGTATTCGTATGGGCCTCTTTGAACCACGGGTATTTGATCGAAGTTTCCATGGGGAGGTGGTGATGGGGCATCCCATTCAAGAGTGTTGCTATTCCAAGGGTTCTTGCCCGCTTTTTCACCAAACCATAAAGAGTAAAAAATGTTGATTACAAATAGAAGCTGAGTCAACCCTAGAAGCATAGCGGATATCGTCATGAATTGATTGAGGGGCTGAAGGTTTTCGAGATATTGATAAATCGTAGGGTCATAGTATCGCCTAGGATGCCCCCCGATTCCCAGAATATGCATTGGGAAGAATGTCAGGTTTCCGAAAATGAAGGTGAGTGCGAAATGGACTTTGCCTAGAGGTTCGTTCATAAGTCGGCCAAACATTTTGGGAAACCAGAAGGTGATGCCTGCAAAGATACCGAAGATGCTGCTCATGAAAAGCACGTAGTGGATATGAGCAACAATAAAATAAGTGTCATGGAAATAAACATCAACAGGGGTAGCTGCCATGAATATTCCACTTAACCCACCGATTACAAACATGGATACAAAAGCGAGAGCATTGAGCATTGCGGTAGTGTAAAGGATGCTAGCTCCCCATAAGGTAGCAAGCCAGTTGAAGGTTTTAATTGCGCTGGGCACTGCGATGAGAATGGTAGCAAGCATGAAGCCGGTGCCAAGTCTGGGGTCCATACCACTTTGAAACATGTGATGGCCCCAAACGATGAATCCCAAGGATGCAATCGCAGCCATCGAGAACACCATGGGTTTGTAGCCAAACATCGGCTTTCTTGAGAAGGTTGCAATAATATCAGAGACTACGCCCATAGCTGGAAGGATCATAATGTAAACAGCAGGATGGGAATAGAACCAGAAAAGGTGTTGCCAAAGCAAAGGTTGACCGCCCCCTGGAGTGGTGTGCCAATTACCGAAGCTAAGCCCGCCAGGTGGAAGGAAAAAGCTTGTAGCAATAAGTTTGTCGAGCAATTGCAGCATTAAAGCAACGGTAAGAACAGGAAGAGCAAGTGCCTGAAGAATGGCAGTGATAAACAGGGACCAAACCGTAAGAGGCATGCGCATAAGATCCATACCCGGGGCACGCATGTTAAGAATAGTGGTGATGTAATTAACAGACCCCATCATCGAGCCAATGCCTACGAAGATAAGAGAAACAAGCCAGAATATTTGCCCCATGCCCGCACCGGGCGAAGAAGGTGAATTAAAAGAGTCATCTTTGAATACGGTGTAAGAGGATGCAGGCTCGCCTGGCTTGACGGGGTTTTTTTCAAGGCCCGCTTCTGCGCCAACATTTGATAGGGTGGGGTAGCTCGTCCAGCCTGAACTTGCTGCACCACCATCCACAAAAAAGCTTGCCAAGATGATTATAAAAGCAGGCCACATCACCCAATAGGAAAACATGTTGAGCTTGGGGAAAGCCATATCCCTTGCACCAATCATGAGTGGGATAAGAAAGTTGCCGAAGGTTCCTGTCAGCCATGGAATGATTACAAAGAAAATCATGATGCTGGCGTGCATGGTGAAAAGCATGGTGTAAAACTCGGGAGACATTTTGCCCCCCCAGCTTTGCGGGAACCACTTTCCAATGTAGGGAAGGTTGCCATCAGGCCATGCGAGTTGCAACCGAATAAGTAGAGCAAGAAGCCCACCTATTCCGAAAAAGATTAGGCCGGAAAACAGAAACTGTATTCCTATCATCTTGTGATCTTGAGAGAAAAGATAGGTGGTCAGGAATCCCGACTTTGTTTCAGTAGAGTGGTTAGAATCATGGTTCATGGGTTGACTCCGTTGCTTGAAGCGACGACAGGAGCCAAGCGGGTTGATTCATGAATGCGTTGGTTTTTTAAAGCATCAGAAAACCATAGCTCGTAATCTTGTTTCGACTCATGAACGAAAAGTTTACCCCTCATGCGATAGTGGTTGCCCCCGCATAGTTCCGCACAGGCGATTTCCCATGTGGAACTGGGGTTAAGCTCTTCAAGTATTCTTGTTTTTGGATTGTATCGAACATTCGCCTCGATGGGCGAAAACACCATGGGCATTACTTTTCCTGGAAGAGCATCTTGCTTAAGCCTTAAATTTGGCATGAAAAAACTATGGATGACATCTTGGGTTTTCAAATGAATCTTGACCTTTGCGTCTTTCCACACATGAAGTTCATTAACAACATGAAGGTCGTGAAGGTTTCCCAGATCGGCCCACGCCTGAGGATCTGCAGGAATGTGCCCTTGTGGATACCGCATGCGCCATTCCCATTGCCTGCCTAAAACGGTTACATGCAAGTCAGATTCGATATTCGTGCCTTTGTACCTTATAGGGAACCATGTATCGATCTCGATGTATTTCATTTTTGCCCAAGTCGGGGTCTGAGCAAAACCAATGTAGAGTAGGATAATAGCTGGGATTGCAGTCCAGATGATTTCAAGTTTTGTATTGCCATGAATGTGTTTTGCTTTAGCCCCGTCTTTTGCATTAAAACGGAACATGCAATAAACAAGCGTGCCTTGAGTAATAACAAAGAAGAATCCGGTTGCAACTAGGATGAGGTAAAACAAATGGTCAATATCTGCACCATAACTAGCGATATTCTTGGGCAACCACCAACCCATAGCGGGGGAAATTGCAAATAACCCGATCGCTGCGAGGTTTACTGCTGCAAATAATAGGCCCCAGCATCTATGCACTTAATCTGCTCCTGCTAGTTTTACTTCTTGTTTTCGGGAAGCACTGCAACCCCGCGGGTTGCTTGGCCATAAACTTTTGAACGAACATCATCAGGCAATAACCCTGGGAAGGGAAGAGCTTCAATGAAGTTGACAAGATCCCATATTTTTTGGCTTTCTTCATTCGCTGGAACTGTAACCGCAGGCATTTTTGAAGGAGGAATTCCTCTCTTAATGCGCCAGTAAAGATCAACAGGCCTTCTGCCGCCTCGATATATGGATAGCGTAAGGTTCGATGGCCTTACCAAAGTTCCCCAGTCATCATACTGGTATAAAGGCTGTCGCCCGAAATCTTGATGGCAGCTCACGCAGCCAAATGCATCCGAAGCACTGCTGCTAAAAAGGTGGTATCCACGCTTTACGGATTCAAGCATTTCAGCATCAGAAAAGTTAGGATATGTTGCTGGTTCAATTCCTTTAGCATCAGCTTTTTGATAAGCCTTAAGAAGATCTTTTAGATAAAGCTTTACAAATTCTTCCACGGTTTCTTTGGCTGGCTCTTCATCGGGTAGGAGTTCGAAAAGCTCTGTCACACTGTTTTTCTTTTTTAGCAGGGTGCGAGTTGTTTCAAATTCCACTTCTCCCCTTAAGGATAAATGAAGCACATAGCTGGTAAGTTGTTCAAGAGCCTGTTCCCCTAACAAACCAAAAGCAGGCATGGAAGTTCCTTCAACTCCTGCTCTGAGGCTGCGGAGGATATCTTCCCTGCGAGGTTTGATTTTGTTGCCACCCGGGTTGGAGGAGATAAATTTAAATTTACCCTGCCTAAAGTCTCTGGGGTGCGGGTTAACCCACGGGCCGGTGGGGCCTCGGCCATCGCCTGCCAATCCATGGCAATGCAAACAATTCCTACGATAAAGCTTGCTACCAGCCGCAAGTGTTTCTTCATCGAGTTTCAAAGATTTTGCAAGAGCGATGGTTTCGGTGTGGGTTGATATTCCAACGGATGGTTTGTAAGGAGAACCAAAAGTGAGTTGTAATTGACTATCTAATTCGGTTCGAAGGTTTTCTGGGAGATCTTTCGGGCTGAATGTTTTGCCACCCAGTTC
>DBCB01000159.1:0-3479 GCA_002303765.1 Planctomycetaceae bacterium UBA969 | reverse complement strand
TGGGTTAGTTTTGGAACTTCGTCAACAATTAGATCTGCACGGAACGGATATACAACATCATCAGGGTAGGCATCGTTATTGTTGCTGCAACCCGAAGTCATGAAAACGCAAACTCCAAGAGTGAAGGTTACAAACCCAATCAACTTGGGAAGTGCAGGAATCAAACTTGAGGAACACTTTGCCATAAGTTCGGCAATCCTTAAATTCAAAAGGGAACTAATCCAATTAAACCACTTTAACATTTAATCGATTCAAAACTAATCGATTAAATACTAAACCGAGCAAAACTAATGCCAACTAACATTTTATTTACTATTTGGAAAGATGGGAGAAGAAAGGCTGAAAAAACTTAGGAAGTCCTAATGTTAAGAAGTTCAGAATCTGGTTTCTTAAAATTAAGAAACTTAGCGGGGTGGGGTAGAATTTGTTTTTTGAAAGTAGAAACAATTAAACTTTTATCCTGCTTGCGACTTGGTAACATAGAGCATTAATAATTATGGGGTTCAAATTAATGCTTAAAAGCCTTGGTATTGCAGCCCGGCTTGTAATAATCCTCAGCGCAGGGCTATTCAATTGTTTTCTTTTTGCCCAGCAATCCATTCAGCCAGATAAAGAGTTAACTTCAAAGATAATTCAATTGGCAGGAGGCCTAGCTGGGAAAGACACCAAAGTTTCTCAGGAAAACCTTTTTAAAATTATCGAAACAAATCCAGATGCGATGGTGATGAATACCAAAAATCACCTAATTAGGGCATCATGGCTTTGTCAAGTGTTCCTCTTGGGCAGTGATAAGAGCTCGCAGGAATTTAAAAAACAAGAGAATAATTATAAAAAGCAGTTTGATGTAGCTAAAACGCAAAAAGACTTACACGGGCTTCATGAAATTGTTCGTAACGGGCTTTATTGCAAGAGTGGGATTGATGCAAGCCTTCTTCTGGGTGACAGGGCCTTTGAGCAATCCAAAATTGAAGAAGCGGAATACTGGTGGAACCTACCCCTGGCTCTATACTACGAGGCGCAGCAAAAATCTAATCTAGATAAGCTTCTTTTTTTTGAACAGCTTCCATTACTGAAGGCCAGATTAGTTGCAAGTTCTTTAATCAGGGACGGGTTGGGTAAAACAGCAAAGGAAAGATTTGATCAATTTGCATCAGAATTTCCCAAAGATGAAGGAATTCTAGCCTCAAAAAGAGGCAATTTAGTTAAAACGCTTGAAGAATTTTCACAATCCAAATCATTCCGATTGAGTCGCACCGATTGGACTTCCTACGCCATAACTAATGAACGAAACCCAATTATTGCGCAGGGCCCAACTGTGCACGAACTAGGAAACTGGTGCTCCAGCCCCCCGGCTTGGAAGACCTCGATTGCCACGATGGGTAATGACGAGCCAGATGCTGTTTCTTCAAAAAACCTTTTAGCTCCACAAAAATCCGCAGATCTTCCATGCCATCCGTTGCGGGTTGGTTCGCGCATACTGTTTCAAGATGGTTCCAGACTGATTTCTTTTGATTTGGTTTCTGGTGCCAAAACTATCGTTTACGATCCTAACGCGATGTTCCCAAAAGGTAATTTAAACCAGCAATTAAGGTTGGGTCGAAGCATGGCCCTTACCCTTTGCCCGCCTAACAGGGTGTTGGTAACTCTTGATAAACCGATTAAAAACAAGGACAGGATTTTTGCCCCTGTTGCAACTGATATTTTAGATTGCGAAAGTTTTCTTGCTTGCCTAGAAGTTAATCCCGATGCGACCCGACTGCTTTGGGAGGCGAAGCTTCCCACGGGAGATAACAGCAGATTTGAAAGTGACCCGTTGGTTCACGAAGGTAGGGTTTTTGTTCTTGCTAGCCAAAAGGTTAATGGTAGAGAGGTGTCTAAAGTTCATTGCTACAACCTTAATGCAGGTACGCCAGATTTGCTTTGGTCTTGCGAGGTCGCTTCTGAAAATACTGCGGTTCAATTAGAGGAAAATAAGCAGGCGTTTTTGACCCTTGCAGGTAGCCTAGTGGTTGCAACTAGCAGGGGCGGTTCCGTTACTGCGGTAGATCAAAAGACAGGAAAAACTGTATGGCTAAGGTTGGTTGCACCCAATGAAAATGCACGCAGCATCAAAACGCCAACACCTCTTCGGGCTATTTTTCATGAAGCTATGGTTTATCATCTAAACCCTAGAAACAGAGTGGTGCAGGCCTTAGATAGCGGAAGTGGCACTCTTGTCTGGACTCGTGATGTTGAAAATGTGAACCAATTGATTGCGGTTAAAGATGGTGTTTTGTTGTTAGGGACTGAAAATGGATTGCGGGCCTTAAATGCCATCAATGGTTCAGATAATCATGCTTGGAGTATTCCCGCAGATGGTAGTTCCTTGCCTTCTGCGGGAAGGGGTTTTATTCTTGGTGATAATTATATTTGGCCAACAGTCAAAGGCGTGTTTGTTGTCGACATGAAAACTGGTTTGCCCGCTGCAGATCTTTCCTTATTTCATCGTCTACAGCCAGGCAATCTTTTTCTATTTGATGATTTTTTATTGAGTGTTGATCGTAATGCGATCCGGATCTATCCGGAAAATAAACCTGGGAAATCTAAGAAACCCGATGCAGTGTTTTTAGTGCCACAGCCTTCGAAGAATGGAGAAATCAAGGCACAATTGCCTAACGAAAAGAGTGTGAAACAAGATTGGAAAGTCGGAGATATAAAGTGGGTATCAAGGCAAAGCGTGGCCGGGAAGCTTTTTGATCAAGGCTTAGTTCAAATTGCTAAAACTTCAAATTTAACAGCAATAGCTCGTTCTCACGATTTTAAGGTTGTTCGAAATTCAGATGGGTTTTTACTTTGGGAGTCGAAGTTACAAGATGTTTGCACTTGGATGAAAGCCCAGGGTGATATTTTGTTACTCGGGTTTGAAAAATCGGTCATGGCATTTGATTTGGAAAAGGGCGCAGAGCTGTGGCGTTTTACAACAACCAGCAATAGTGCCAACCCTTTTGAATTTGTGATTTTAGGCGATAAATTAATTTGTCACGATGGTTCTTGGAAAATCTATTGTCTTGATTCCAATAATGGGAAAGTTCTTTTCGAATCCCAGTTTCCTTTCTTTTTAAGTGATTTTTCTGATCATCATCTCAACTTGCAAGAAATGGTTTCACTTAATCAGAATGCGTTTATTGTTCCGGATAATAAAAACAATTACTGGTATGTGGAGAAGGGAGGTTCGCAACCCAAATGCGTGCCTAGGTTGGATGATTCTCCTTGGGAAACCATGGCGCCTGTTAAAGATAACATTCTTGCACTTAATTCCGATGGAAAGCTTTGCTTGCTGGAACCAAAAGGTTTTCAATGTATTATGAAAATCCCATTGCTTCCTTCATCACTTAAATCGGGGAAGGCAGGGACGATTTTTTGCTTTAACAATCAAGCTGTTGTTGGCGTTGAAGGTAATACTGCAACTTTTTTATTTTTTATTGATCTGACCAAGGGCA
>DBCB01000074.1:9648-9941 GCA_002303765.1 Planctomycetaceae bacterium UBA969 | reverse complement strand
CAGGCGGCATGGGGTATCAAGCGATTTTTATACACGGACATGACAAGTACGATCTTTTTTCAAAACCCGCCTCGCAGCATGGCAGACTTTGACTTTATGTTTGTTAAAGATCTTGGGCTTGCACTTTTGGAACAACAAAAAGAACTGGCACGGGGTGCGGAGTATTTGGATATTGCTGTAGCGGGCCTGCCCCAGCATGCACCGTTTTTGATGGTGCAAGTAGGCAAGGCGTTTGCCCAGCAGGGCCAAGAAGCAGAAGCTGAAAGCTACTTTGAAAAAGCAGTTGCGATGGG
>DBCB01000074.1:9351-9606 GCA_002303765.1 Planctomycetaceae bacterium UBA969 | reverse complement strand
CGTAAAAGTGGTCACAAAAACTTGCAGGATCAAGATCGGTTGGCTTATTTCTCGGCATTGAAGTTTCTTGCTGATTCTTATTTACATCGCAAAGAAACCGATAAAGCGATTGAATATTATCATTTATTTGCCCAGTTTGAACGCAGTGGTGTTGAAACATTGCGCACGCTTGCGACCCTGCACGAAGAAAAAGGTGAGGCCCTTGCTGCACTACGTGCAGTCGAACAAGCACTCATTTATCAACCCGACGAAAAG
>DBCB01000074.1:7637-9283 GCA_002303765.1 Planctomycetaceae bacterium UBA969 | reverse complement strand
TTACTGCAAATAAAGAACTTCTTGCCAAGGGTTTTGATGTTGATTATTGCATGAAAAGGGCTAAAGGCATTCTCGAAAGCAAGCTCGATGGACCTGATTGGATAGATGTTGCAAGGCACCTTTCCAACTTGGCTATGGTATTTGCTCCCGAGAGTATTCAGGCCAGGACTTTATATGCCAAGGCACTTCTAAGGCATGGCGATCGTACTGAAGCGAAAGAAATTCTTGAAAAGGTGCGCGAGCCAAAGCCGGGAAGTTTTTCGAGTAGTGATGATGAGGATTCTTGGTATGGCTCATGTCAGGTGCTTGGGGATATTTACATGGAGCTTGATGAATTCGAAAAAGCAGTCGCATGTTTTCAGGATTTCAAAAAGAGCCCAAAGAGTGGCGCAAGAACTTGGCTTAAATTGGGCATTGCCCTAGAGAAATTGAACGATACGAAAAAGGCCATTGCGTGTTATGAGCAGGCTACTGCATACGAAGGCAACCCCTTTGCCAGAGAAGCACAAGAAGCCCTGTACCGGTTAAAGTAAGGGCTTCTCTAGGCGTTTCGAAAATAAGATTACTTGGATTTCTTGACAACAGCAGCAGGTTTTTTGCTGGCAGGTTTGGCGTTTTCGGTAGCAAACTGGCATTCCTTTGCAAGAGGGCAAGCAGCACAGTTTGGCTGTTTTTCGTGGCAATACTCCATGCCAATGGTGCTAATAAGATCGGTAAATTCAACGCCTTTGGCCTTGGGGATCAGATGTTCCAAGGTGTTGCGAATTTCTACCACTTGCTCTTGAGTCTTTTCGATCAACCCAAGCCTTTTAGATACTCGGAGCGTTGGTGGATCGATTGGAATCGCATGGCCACCTAAAGCCCGTTGGGTAACCCAAGCGCCAAGATAATCATTTGAAACCTGATAGCGGGAAAGATGCTTGGTAGCTTGCTTCAAACCTTTTTTGTGCAGGAACTCTAATTCGAATGAGTAGGTTGTTTCGAATAGTTCTTGAAGAAAACCGATCACCCTACTAGCCCGGTCGACTGGCCTAGTCATGCCTCGGAAACATTCTTCCAGTTCGCGTACCGAGCTTACTCGAAGTTCGTTCCAATCGAAGAATTGAGCGATAAGTTTTTGATAAACTTCATCGGCCTGCTCTTTGCTCGAACCTTCCCTGCAAATGGAATAAATCACTTGTTCCATTACGGGCAGTTCTTGTTGCTCTTGCGAGACAACTTTCTTGACCTTCGAAAAAAGAACTGTAACAATTTTCTGCTTATTGACTGTCGTCGCCATATCTTTCACAACTCCATGAATGAGTCAGGCGTAAGAGTCAGGAAACCAATTTTCCTGTCTCTCTGTCCGGGATCTATTCTTCCTTGATTACCTCTGATGGATCGCCATCAGAATCCTCTTGCTCAACATCATTAGATTCTTCTTCTTCTATTTGATCGGAATCAGAAAGTTTGGAGGGATTAGCCAAGGCTTCCTGAATAAGCTTGCTGATTTCGAGGCTCTTCTTGATACCTTGGTCAAGTACGAAAGTAAGAACCGGTAAAAACCTAGTTTTCATTCTATCAGCCAATTGCGATTGAACAAACCCAGCTGCACCATTAAGTGCGTAGAGAGTTTCTTTTTGGTGTTCTTCATCGCCCATGACTGA
>DBCB01000074.1:0-7569 GCA_002303765.1 Planctomycetaceae bacterium UBA969 | reverse complement strand
ACCATGCTGATTCTAGGGTCGCTCATTTTAAATAAAATGGTTTCGCTTGCGACTTCGCGTATGACTTCAGCGATTCTAGCAACTCGATGCGTTTTCATTAATTCTCTTTGCTAGTTAGTATATTTCCGTCGTCTGATCCACGAATTCTGCAATAGGATGCAACCGTAAAGCCTGTGCGATCTTTTCCAAACCATTCCGCACATGCTGAGATTCGTTTCCAATCATTGCGATGCCAAGTACTATCATCTGTCGGTTATCCTGCTCGTCAACCTCTGCAACCGAAACATTGAAACCGTTTTTCAGTTTATCCTTGATGCTGTTAAGAACCTGCCTTTTATCCTTTAGGCTATGAGATTCCCTAACAATCATTCTGACTTTCATTGCGCCTACATACATGTCGTCCATACTGATTCCTTTAGAATCAGGAAAGGGTTCTGAGAACCTGTTCAACCTTGTAAGCTTCAATCACATCATCAACCTTGATATCATCATAGTTGAGGATTTTGATACCACATTCAAAGCCTTCACGCACTTCGCGGACGTCATCTTTGAAGCGCTTGAGAGATTCGAGCCCGACATTTTTTTCAGGAGGTGGATAGATCACTACGCCATTCCTAATTAATCTTATTTTAGCAGATCGTTCGATGGTGCCTTGGGTTACATAACAACCTGCAATGGTACCAACCCTGCTGATTTTGAAGGAATCGCGCACCACAGCCCTGCCAAGATGAATGATATCTTCGCGTGGTTTGAGCTTTCCTTCTAAAGCATTACGGACATCTTCTGCAAGTTTGTAGATGATGTTGTATTGCCTGATTTGAATGCCCTTTTCTTCTGCAAGTGCTCTGGCTCGATCGTCTGGAACCGAATTGAAACCAACAATGATGGTGTCATCGGGCGATGCAAGTGCAAGTTGGACATCGCTTTCAGTGATTCCGCCTACACCGGTGTGAAGCACGCGTACCGCAACTTCTTCGTGAGTGAGCTTTTCAAGTTCTTTACGAATGGCTTCGATGGATCCGCGGAAATCTGCCTTTAAGATCACTTTAAGTTCGGTAACTTTAGCGGCAGACAAATTCTCGAGCGTCATGGGTGAGCGCTTGTAAATGTTCGATTCCAAGGCTCGCATTTTTCGCTTATCTGCTATCTCTCGAGCCTCTGCCAAATCTGAAATCACCACGAAGGTGTCATCAGCGTTAGGCAGTTCATCGAGCCCTGTGATTTTGCAAGGTATGCTGGGGCCCGCTTGCGAAATTGGTTTGCCCATATCGTCGTACATCATGCGAACTCGGCCATAACCGGATCCGCAAAGGATGATATCGCCCTTTTTCAAGGTGCCATCTTGTACGATTACGGTAGCAAATACGCCTTCGCCTTCGCTAACATTGGCTTCCAAGCAAACGCCCTTGGCAGTCTTGTTAGGGTTAGCCTTGAACTCTTCAACTTCTGCAACAAGCGAAATATTGTCTAGAAGTTCGTTGATGCCTTTGCCTGTTGCTGCGCTGGTTTGTACGAATTGAACATCGCCACCCATGGTATCGGGGATCAAGCCTTGGCCGTATAACTGCTGTTCAGTTTTGCGCAGGTTGGCGTTAGGAAGATCAATCTTGTTGATTGCAACAATGATTTTAACATTGGCAGCCTTGGCATGGCTGATGGCTTCTTCGGTTTGAGGCATGACGCCATCGTCTGCAGCAACCACGATTACCGCAATATCGGTAACATTTGCACCACGGGCACGCATTTTTGTAAAAGCTTCATGGCCCGGGGTGTCAAGGAAGGTAATGGGCTTGCCATTATGTTCAACTCGCCAAGCACGGATACACTGGGTGATCCCGCCTGCCTCGGATGCAGCAATTTCGCTTTTTCGAATTTTGTCGAGGAGCGAGGTTTTACCATGATCCACATGGCCCATAATCGTAACAATGGGTGCGCGAAGGATTAAATCTTCAGGAGCGTTATCTTTGCTGGAATCGGAAATGATCTTTTCTTCGAGATCTTCCTTGCGCTTGATTTCTAGTTCGCAACCAACTTCCAAGGCAATGGTGGCGGCATAATCAGGCTCTACGATCGAGTTGATGTTCAGCCCTGTTGCAAGGCCTGCGCCCATAAGTTTCATGAGCAATTCGCCCGATTTTATACCTAAAGCTTCGGATAATGCCCGCACCGTGATGGGCACTTCAACGGGTACTTTGCCTTTGCGAGGCTGAGGACCTTTGAGCGTTTTCTGCCTACGGCGTTCGCGCACAATTCTTTGTTGTTCTAATTCTTCTTGATCAAGCAAACCGGAAAGGCTGGTGACTCTTGGTATCGTGACATCGTTCTTTTTGCGAACTTCCCGCTCGCGATGGCGGTCAGATCTGCCTGCAACCCCACCTGGGCGCTTGCTGCCACCTTTGGATTTTCCTTTACCATCCTCATCTTCTTCATCGAAGGGAACAACGATGGGTACTTGGGGTTGAGCAACAGCAGCTTGCTGATTAAGGGCAACCTGACGCTTAATATCCTCAAAGCGTATTGGCCCACCACCTTTACCTACTAAGTCTTTGGGGATTTCGCCTATTTTGCGAGGGCCCGTTGGAGCTGGAGGTGGTAGCTTCTTTTCTTCAATTGGCCTTGGTTTAATAATGGGAGGCGTAGCGAAATGCACCCCAGTTGGTCTTTGTGGAGTCCGAGCCTTTAATCTTCTTAAGCCTGGATCGCCAGCACCTGGTCTAGGGGCTGCATCCAGATTGCGCATGCGCATGTTTCGAACCGAAGGAACTGAAGGAACAGAAGCATTTGGCGCATCTTTGACAGTTGCAACTTCAGGTATTTCGGTCGAAATTAGATTAGGTTCTGGGGTAGCAATGTGCACTTCGGGTGTAATCACATCTGGTGCAGGTACTTCGGGCGCAATCACATCTGGTACGGGTACTTCGATTTTCGCAACAGGTGCTATAGGTACGGCTGTTATTGGGGTTGGTTCAGTAGGAACCTTTGGGGCTTTTGCAGGTTCTTTTTTAACTGCAGCAGGCTTTGCAATCGTTGGTGGCTTAGTAGGGGCAATTACCGTTGGGGCAGTAGGGATTGTCGGAACCGAAGGTGTGGATGATCCAGCAGTCGCAATTCCAGCGGTGTTTAAGCCGCCTTTGCTGATGATGGTTTCAACCTGTTCACGCTGGACAGGTTCTAAACTGCTCAGTTGATTTTTTATATCGAATGCCAGCCTGTGACAAAGAGCAATCAAATCTTTGCAATCAACATCCAACTCTTTGGCAAGAACATAGATTCGAATTTTATCTTTTAGCAAGCTTGGCTCCAGTACCTCTTCAAAAAACCCCCGCAAATGCATTCAAACGAATGTCATAATACTATTCTAACGCAATAAAACTGGTTGAAAAGATGAGTTGGTTGATGTTCATAGAACAAATTTTCCGACCCTTTTTTCAATCTTTTTGCTCGTCTCTCTATTCCTTAATGCTGGTATCCTCATCCGCAACAACCGTTTCACCCTCAGCAACTGGTGCTGCAGGTTCTACTGTTTCAGCAGGACTATCGGAAAACAAACTATCAAATTCTGATACCTTTGGTTTGGCAGCAGGCACCGGCGCACGAACGGCATCCTCGTCGTCTTCTTGCGATGCAGCCAATTCTTGCTGGGCTAATTTTTCTTGTTCGACTTGCTCTGCGGCTTCTTCAGCAAAAGCAACCAAGTCTTCAGCCTGCCCTTCGGTTAAGCCAGTCATTTCCGCCAACTGGGCGGGTTCCATGTAAGTGATATCTTCGTAGGAAAGGAAACCTTCTTCGATAAATCCTTCCACCATTTCGGAAGTAACATTAGGCAGTAAGCTAAACCAGCCTTCAGCCTTTTCGATGACAACATTCAGTTCATCATGGGTCATGATGTCAATATCCCAGCCTACTAATTTGGAAGCAAGCCTTACATTCTGGCCTCGTCTTCCGATTGCAAGCGAAAGCTGATCATCTTTAACAAGCACAATAGCCCGACCTAATTTAGGATAAAGGAAGACTTCTTCGACTACAGCAGGTTGCAGGGCATAGGGGATAAGAACTTGCAGCGAATCGTTCCAACGAACGATATCAATTCTTTCGCCACCTAGCTCGTCCACAATGTTTTTAATTCTGCTGCCGCGAACCCCAACGCATGCACCCACGCAGTCGACTTTTGTATCGATGCTGGAAACAGCAACTTTGCTGCGATAACCCGCTTCACGGGAGACAGCTTTGATTTCGATGGTACGATCGCTGATTTCAGGGATTTCGTTTTCGAACAACCTGCGTACAAAATCAGGATGGGTTCTGGAAAGCACAATTCGAACTCGGTGCCCGACTCTGCGAACTTCGAGAATTACCGCTTTGACTCGTTCGCCAACATGGTGGGTTTCACCAGGTATTTGTTCGCTACGTGGCAAAAGTGCTTCAACCTTGCCCAAGGAAATGGTGGCAGCACCTTTTTCTAGGCGCGTTACCTGACCTTGTAACTGATCACCCTTTTGCGCATTGTACTCGTTAAAAACCTGTTCGCTTTCTGCTTCTCTAAAGTTTTGAATCATGAGCTGCTTTGCAGATTGTGCAGCAATTCTACCCACTGTTTCGGGTGATAATATTTCGTCTTTGTAGCGGGCGCTAATGGTGCCATTTTGCCTATCGATGCTTACATGAATATCTTCTTCTTTGATTTCATCTGGATCGACTTCAGCAATTGGTGGCAAGCCGTTCGCATCGAGAAGGACTTCGACCTTTTCTTTTTTCTTGGCTTTTTTTGGTTTTGCTGAGGCAAGGGTGGTGATTTGCCATTTGGTAATGGCAAGACGCAAAGCTTTTTCAATGCTAGAGAATATCAGCTCACGAGGAATGTTTTTTTCCCTGTTAAGCAAATCAACGCCTCGAATAAGATCCTGGCCATTCATCCTAACTCTCCGCAAAAATCGTTTAAACCGCATATAAAAAAAAAGAGTGGGAATAACCCCACCCGGAAGTAAATGCAGGCCGGTTACCTACATTTTCAGTGAATTAACTTTTTGAGGAGCTATCACTTTTAAAGCCCTGAGAGTTACTCCGGCTTACCGTTTGGTGTGTCAAATGAATACAAAGACGAATCAAGTACTCAAGTACACAAGGCTATTTTCATGGGAATTGGGTCGATAGGCAAGCGTAATCCATGAAAAAAAGCGACATAATTGTTGAGGATTGATAATAAGTCCGGTTTTGAAACTTAATGATGGAGTATGGTAATGCAAAAAACTCTGATGTATTTTGTGGATTTGATTAAACTTCAACACACACTTTTTGCTCTGCCTTTTGCACTTATTTCTGCCCTTCTGGCTTGGAAAATGACGGATAGCTTCCATTGGGTTCAACTTTTAGGGATTGTTGCCTGCATGGTTACTGCCCGAAGTGCTGCAATGGCTTTTAATCGTTTAATAGACAGTACTTACGACGCAGAAAACCCCAGAACAGCTTTGAGGCACATTCCTGCAGGATTGCTGAAAAAAACTCAAGTTATTGCTTTTGTAATGCTCACTTCCCTTGCTTTTTTGGCTTCTTGTACCCTGTTTCTGCTCGTAAATAATATCTGGCCTCTAGTCTTTGGCCTGCCTGTTTTGTTGTTCTTGCTCTCTTATTCTTATGCCAAGCGATTTACCGCTTTTTGCCATTTCTGGCTAGGGCTCGCACTGGCACTCTCGCCTTTAGGCGCCTGGGTCGCAATCCGAGGAATGGCATGGTCTGAATCCCCCATCCCTCTCATGTTAACAGGTGCGGTGTTTTTCTGGGTTTCGGGGTTTGACATGCTTTATGCATGCCAAGATGAAGATTTCGACAAAGCTAAGGGGCTATTTAGTATTCCTGCAAAAATAGGAATCCGTAATACGCTAAGGGTTGCGTTCGTTTGTCATCTTGTGATGTTGGGTTTTTTGCTAGGTTTTTACTGGTTGGCATCGCCTCCACTGGGTGCGATTTATCTAGCAGGCGTTGGGTTTGTTTCTTGCCTAGTGGTTTACCAGCATGCCTTGGTGAGCGAAAAAGATCTCTCCAAGGTGAACCAAGCTTTTTTTAATGTCAACGCAGTGATCAGCGTTGGGCTAATGCTAATCGTGCTGCTGCAACTTTATGTGGTTTGATGCAGCAGCGTTTAACCCTTTATAATTAAGCTGTTGCAACTTTGCCTGAACGCAATGCCTTGTTGGCAAGATGAGCGGCAGCAGCAGCATGAACGCCTGCCTCTACAGGAGTGCTTGGATCTTTTCGCGATCGCATAGCGCCGACCCAATCTTCGAGGTGGAGTTTTTCGCCATCTGGCTTGTCGTAGAAATCAGCACCACGCCTGCCTACGCCAAGGATTAACTCTTCAGCTTTTATTTTTCGGTTCCAATCTGGGATGATTTGGAAGCACCCTCGATCAACATAAATAGTACCCTCGGTACCCATGAACTCGATTCTTGAGCCATGCCTTGCATTCGAGAAACCCCCTTCAAAAAACATTTGAATACCGTCTTTGTATTCCATGATTGTTTGAACCATATCAGGAGTTTCCCAGATGCCCTTGGCATTGACCATGGTGCCAAGGCTAGCAGCAGATATAGGTGCTTCGAGGTTCAAAACCCAATGGGCAACATCAACCCAATGAACCATGAGATCGGTAAAGATGCCACCGCCGAAGTCCCAGAACCAGCGCCAGTTTCGCATTTTGTAATCATCAAAGGGCTGGTCCGCAACATTGCCTAAAAAGGCTTTCCAGTTAACATTAGAGGCATTGGTGGTGGGGTCCCCTTTTTTGACCCTATCTGAATTTCTGTTCCAACTCATGTGCACTCGATAGACTTTGCCAATCTTCCCCGTTGCGACAGCTTCCTTGGCTTTCTTGATATGTTCCATGCTCCGCTGCTGGGTTCCGATTTGAACCACCTGTTTGGATTTTCTTACTGCTTGGATAACCTTTTCACCCTCTTCCAAACTATGAGTCAAAGGCTTTTCAACATAGACATCCTTGCCCGCAGCAACCGCATCAATGGTCATAGGGACATGCCAGTGATCAGGCGAGCCTATCAAAACAGCATCGATATTTTTATCATCGAGAAGTTTGCGGTAATCAGAAAACATTGCGACTTTATCGCCAGTCATCGCTTTGGCTAAAGCTAGGGCATCTTGGCGGATATCGGAAATTGCAACGATACTGGTGTTTGGAATGGTGAGTAGAGATTTCATCAGGGTTCTGCATCTGCCACCTGTTCCTATGCAACCGATGCGAATCGTTTCGGAAGGTGCTGCGTGAAGAATGGTTCCTGCAGCAATTGTGACGCCCAGAGTTTCAAGTGCGGTTCTGCGTGAGATATTGTTCAACATAATCAAAGTACCTTGAAGGTGATTAGTTATTAAGCAGTAGAGGATTAACTTACACTACCTTAAGCAGGTTGATAAGAGAAAACTTGAAAGAAGCAAGTATAAGGGGAGAGCTAAAGGGGAAAAAAAAAGCTCTGCATCTTAAAAAAAGCAGAGCTTAAGTTCAAAGAGTCGGGGAGACAGGATTCGAACCTGCGACTTCTTGGTCCCAAACCAAGCGCTCTA
>DBCB01000249.1 GCA_002303765.1 Planctomycetaceae bacterium UBA969 | reverse complement strand
ACCTAGGGCACCCTTATAAAATTGAACATCTTTTATTGCACCATGAAAAAAGTTTTGGGCACCAAAACCCAACCACATGGGAGAATCATTATTCAAATTAAACAAAGCCCCCGCACCAAGATCGCTTGAGCTTGTCAATTTGCCATTTATATGGAGCTCGCATTTTCTACCCCGCCTGATTGCAGCAACATGCGTCCACTCACCACCAATATCGTGTTCATGACTAACGACCTGGCCCGCTTGCATAGAAAAAACACGGCCCAAAGATGAATCAACTGGCGCATCAAGAGCCCTACCCTGGCATGAGCCTGTTCCAGCGAACAACCGCCCCTGAAAACAACTCAAACAAGTTATCCTTGCCCATGTACCAACCTTCTCTTCATCCCAATCAGATCTTTTTGCAAGTGAACCCAATTGCTTCCAATCATTATCTTTTTCAAACCTGAACACTTCCGCATTTGGAATCATACCTGCATAAAGTTTTCCATTGTAAACAGTAAGATCCATCACTTCATTGATAAGTTTTCGACCTTCAGGAAGTCCCAACCGACCTATTTTGTCCCATTTTTCGCCACCCCCATGCCTTAGCACATAGCCCTGAGGCCAGGTTCCCAAGTGAATCTTCCCATCAAACACCTGCATAGAGTGAATCTGATTAATATCAAACGGTGCAGTGCCGATTCTTTTCCAATCCTTGCCACCTTGATACTCATAAATATTCCCATGAGTTGAAGCATAAAGCACCCCACCCCAAGGCAACATACATTCGAAGTTCTTTCCATCAGGTGCGCCACAATCAATCCATTTACTTCCATCAAATTTAAAGGCTTTGCCTTCGCCAACGCTATCCAGGCCTGCAAAAAGCTCACCCTTAAAACTTGCCATACATAAAACACGAGACCCATTACCAACTTGACCAAGATCCTTCCACTTTGTACCACCTTCATAAACAAAAACCTTGGTTGGTGCAGGAAGGGGAGCGCCTTTAAGTCCACCCAAGGCCTGCACCCAATCCCAAATCCCCGTACCTGCGTAAAGCTTCCCCTTATGAACAATCATCGACATGACTGAATGATGATTAGAATCATGGCCCAAACGACCGCAATCAACCCACTTTTTATCCTGGGTTAATCGGAAAACATGGGCCCGATCTTCCGGCTTATCAGCATCAGCAATCCCGCAATATAACTCGCCTTCAAATGCAACAAGATTTGAAATCAAGGAATTGGAAAGCCATGGTTTGCCATGATCCTCCCAGGAACTTGTATAAGCATCGTCTATTCCAAAATGCACATGCCTGGTATCAGACATCGCACTATACGCAGGCGAGCTTCCCGAAATATGAAGATTTATTCCACGCCTTGAACGGGCATCAAACTTACTAATCAAATCCCCCAAAGTAGAACTTAAAGGGGTTGCACAGCGAACCCATAATGCCATCGAAAAATCTTGTGTGCCAACATCAAAGGTTTTTGAGTGCTCTATTTTTATGCGGCTGTTACGCCCATTGAAAAAAGCAGCACGATCAGGCGAACCGGGAGGGATATTTAAAAACTGAATATTTTCCATGACGCCATGGTTAGTACCGATCGAATCTCGAGCATTATCCTGCAAAGGCCATGCCCCCAGAAGAACCGCGGGAACGGTTTTATCGCCGCCATCGCTCTTCGATTCAAAAGCAAGCAGTAAAACCACTGAAATAAAACAGCACAGACATCCAATCATGATTTTTTTGATTGTAATTTTTAAACTCAACATGAGAATCCCCTAATGCACAACAGTTCGTTAAAACATCCCAGCTTATTTTTTCATAATTACAGGGCCTTGTTGAAGACCAGCGATAACTGTTTCCATAAATTCGCGCGCGCGCTTGGCAAGTGCATCAATCTCTTCTACCTTTGTTGGCCTTGGTACCAAGGGCGCAAATATGTTTTCATAGGCGAGTGGGATTTTCAACCCAGTAAAAGCAACCGGCTCCAAAAGCTTATAGTGATCTATCTCTCCAAAACCGGGACCGCAATCTTGATCCTTGGGCCAGTTCCGATGGTCCTTGATACAAAAACTTCTGACCGTACTGGCGCACTTCTTAATATCAGGAATTGGGTCAAGATTCAGATAATCCATCACATTCCCCGCATCATAATTTACAAACACACCAGGGTCATTAACCTCACGAATAATTTCAGCACAAGCTTCACCAGTCCCAGTAGTTCCACCATGCTGCTTGACAACAATCATCACACCATGGTCTCGAGCAATGGGCCCAAGAATTTTAAAGCGCTCTATCCAAATCTTCTTATTCCCGCCCGTAGTGTGACCAAAAGTTAAAACTTGGCCAATTCCTGCAGCAGAGGCTTGCTTGATCCGCTGGGTCAACACTTCCAACCCGCGGGGGTTTTCTGGATAAATGTTCGAAAACATCATGATTGGATCAAGTCCCATATCCCGGCATCGCTTTGCTAACGCTTTTGCAGTTTCTACTGAGGCGTCTTCCGCCATCACCGGCACTTGCTTCCCATTTGCCTCAAGATGCTTTATTCCCCAGGCAACATGGCGAAAACCAGCAGTTTTAATTCCCTGCAATGCACGATCCAAAGGAAAACCACCGTAAGAAAGTGTCATGCAAGCATGTTGAAATTCAGTTGGTTTGCTTTCGAAGGCCTTTGCATCGAAACCGTACGAAGGTGTGGTACCCAATACATTCGCTGTAAATCCTGCAAAGGAAGACGCAAGAAAACTGCGACGATTGAGATCAAATTGTGAAACATTAAAACTCATGGCAATTCACCTCGTTGATGGTCTTCAAAAAGAATGAGAGATAAAACCAACCTCGATTTACTTTGATGCGCCATCTGATGGCGCAATTCCGAGAGGGCGAATTTCCATGTTTCTAAAAAACACCTCGTGCCCTTCCGATTGCAAAAGTATCTGCCCCTCTGCTGGGTTGGCATCAAAGCATTCATTTACCGTTACGCCATTAATCTTGATCGTAATTTTTGAGCCTTTGCAAACGCATTCAACCTTAGTCCATTCACCCATTGGGCTGGCAACATCATTGCTTCCGCGAGTATCAATTAATTCTTTAAAGAACGCTTGATGTTTGGACCACCAGAATTGCTTGCCTGAATACATAGTCTTTTTACCATCAGCCTGCCAACGGGTTTTGCCATCTTCCCCAATCACAGTGTTACTAGAGATGGAACCCGGATAACTTTCGCCATCAACCTTTTTCCCCTTAATCAGGATAAGGTCTCCCTCGCACCCTTGCGCGAGTTGGCATTCGATCGAGGTTTTCCAAACGCCATTTTGCGAACCGTCCGGCCCTGTACCATGAAGCAACACACCCGAGTTACGAACATTTTTATCCGTGGGATTTCTTCTCCCCCAACGATATTCAATTTTAAAATGATAATCTTTGTAAGCGTCCCTAGTGGCAAGATAACCCATATCTTCATCGCCACACCTTAGCACACCATCTTTAAGAGTAAAAACATTCTGAGGATCTGCTCCTTTCGTTTTCTTCAGCCAGGTGGAAAACCCTTTAAGGTCTTTCTGATCGAATGGGCGAATCACCTTAGTCGGAGTTTTAGTATCAGCAGCAGAACCATTAAATGGTAAAGCCATACTTGTTGCTAACAACAAAAAGCACTTAGTAAACATAAGAAAGTTTCTCTGCACTTGCTTTAATGGCATGAAATCACAACTAAAAGAAGCAGCAATAAATAATCCCACTTATAGCAGCATGTTGCACTAAAAATATGCAACAACCACACCCAAAATTACTCTTGCGACATCGTTCGGAACCAAAAGCAAGCAGCATTACTCTATTTTCCATTATCAACAGACCGACCCATGTGCATTTCAACTCCATCCCCACCCCATTGATTCTTTGAAGATAATCACCTAAATATTGTTTGCATGACTTTTTACAACCATTACAATTCGTCTTGGTTCATCCTCCCACCTTTATGAAAGGAACATTTTTATCATGTTTCAAAAATCGATCGCAATGCGTTTCTTTGCGCTTGCACTGGGCCTTGTACTTGTAAGTTCACTTGCTGCAGCAGACACAGATGGATTTACGCCTTTGTTCAACGGCAAGAACATGGAAGGCTTCAAGTTTTTCTTCGATCCCAAAGCCCCTAAAGATTCTGATCCCGCGAAGACTTGGATTGTAAAAGATGCAGCCATCATCTGTACCGGAAAACCTCAGGCCTTTTTC
>DBCB01000003.1 GCA_002303765.1 Planctomycetaceae bacterium UBA969 | reverse complement strand
GAATTAATGCTGAATTTTAGCCACAAATCAAAATCTAGAAATTATCGTTTCGGTCTTTTTGCTGCTGATAAAAAAGACCCCAAAGATGCTTCTAAAAATCTTAGACTTACTTATGATCAGGAGGGTGATTCAAATAACACCCGAATAAAGATTGATGGTCGTGATTTTTTGTTTGCCCATGCAATGAAAGAGGTTCGAGTTACAGAAGATAAAGAAGACTCTAAAAGGCGAGTTTGGCGTGTTTCTTGTGATTATCTATTGGCGGGTGAAAGGATCAAGGTTTCACAATTTGTTCAAATTGTCCCCGGTAGTCAATCAGGCAACTTGGATACTTGTGTTATTCGTTATACAGTTGAAAACAAAGGAAAAAACAGTCATAAAATTGGTCTGAGAATGATGCTTGACACCTTTATTGGTGGCGAGGATGGGGTTCCATTTGTTGTTCCTGGAACCGATGGGTTTGTAACGAAGTTTACCGAATTTACTCAGAAAGATATGCCCGATTTTATTGAGGCAATGCAGTTTCAGAATCTTGATTCTCCTGGTGTAATAGCCCACCTTGGTTTGAAGGGCTTTCAGCTTCCTGATTGTGAACCAGAGGCCTTGTATAAACTCTATTTGGGCGAGAATCCTGGTAATACAGAGTTTTCCTTTGACGCAGACCCCTCTGAATTAGCACCCAAAAAAGGGAAAGACGGTTCTCGCTTTACCGATTCCGTCGCTTTTCTTTATTGGAACGAGCGGGACACCAATCCGGGTGAAGTTAGGGAATTCGCCTTTAGCTATGGTTTAGGGGAAATATCAAAACCCGATGGCAGTTCGGGCGGCAAGCTTTCTGTAACCACCGGTGGTAACACTAACGCAGGTAAAACTTTCACCCTTACCGCTTTGGTTAAAGATGCTACCAAGGGGCAGCCCGTTATGATCACATTGCCTGAGGGCGTTAACCTTGCATCGGGTGAAACAAAAGAAAAAGCAATTGTTGAGGTAGATAGAGCAACCCAGATGTCGCAGGTTTCGTGGAAGGTTAGTGCCTCAAAGGCAGGGGTTTATTCATTAAAGGTTGCGAGTGGGCAGTTTAGTTCGCAAACAAAAGTTCAGGTTCGTGAAGCTTCCAGTAGTTTGTTTAGGTAACGGAATTTAGCCATATGAGTTTTAATCTTTTTCTATACTATTGTGGGGTATTTGGAGCCTATGCAGCCCTTAGTGCTGCATTTATATCAAGATTGGTAACCCAAGGTGTAACTTCTGAATTATTGCAATCCGTGATTGATGGTGCTTTAGTAGGCGCGCTTATTTCTTTTGCTGTTGGTGTTCTTGATACGGTTTGGAGCACGGGAAAGTCTGACATTAAAAGGCTTGTAATTCGCTCCTTGGGCGCAGGCTTTGTTGGCCTTTTTGGTGGCATTTTGGGAGGTGTTACGGGTTCGTTTATTGTTCGTATTACTGGAATCCAATTTTTTGTTCTGATCGGTTGGACGATCTCCGGCCTACTTATTGGCTTATCACTTGGACTTTTTGATTTGGTGTTTGCACTTGCAACAAAGTCCCCTGCCCCTCATGACAACAAAATTAAAAATGGTCTCATGGGTGGTGCGTTGGGTGGTTTTCTTGGTGGTGCATTCTTTTTGTTCTTCAAATTAAGCCTTGGGGCAATTTTTGGCAGAGAGAATCTTCTTAGTGCCAGTGGTCTTGGGTTTGTTGCTTTGGGTGCTGCTGTTGGTTTCTTTATTGGTTTGGCACAAGTGGTGTTAAAGGAAGCTTGGGTGCGAGTTGAAGCGGGTAAAAGAATTGGTAAAGAACTTATTCTTTCTAAGCCTGAAACTTTTTTTGGAAGGGCCGAAACTTGTGACATAGGCCTGTTCGGTGATAATTCGATCGAAAAGATTCATGCGAAATTGTTAATGCAAAAAAATCGGTACTTGATTGCAGATGCAGGTAGTGCTTCAGGGACTTTTCTGAATGATCAGAAAGTTACAAAACCCACCGAACTAAAGGCGGGTGATCTTATTCGCTTGGGAAGTTATATTTTAAGGTTTAACGAGAAGCCTGGAAAAAAGAAATGATCTTTATTCTTTTGCAGGTTCATAAATTAAGGTCTTAAGCTATGCCGATAGTCTTTGGTTGCCCGAAATGTAACATGAAAATGCAGCTCCCCGATAATTCGGTGGGTAAGACCTTTGCGTGCCCAACCTGCAAAGTTCCGTTTTCAGTTCCGGCTTCTGCATCTCCGGTTGCTCCTTCCGTGCCTTCAGTAAATATTCCGGCTCCGGTTGTCAACAAGCCCGCTGCTGCGCCAGTTGCTGCAACACCTAAGGTTGCGAAAGCAGATTCCAGTCAGGTTGCCTTCAAGCCAAGTTCCCCTGTGATTGGGCCGATTAATTGCCCTGCTTGTACAGCTCAACTTCTGCCTGGTGCGATTTCTTGTATGGATTGCGGTTATCTTTTGCAGGCTGAAAGTACTTTGGCAGAAGGTGATGGGGTAAGCCCTGCCATTTGTACTAATCCTGTTTGCGGATCTGCCAACCCTCCAGGGGAACGAAACTGTCAGCGTTGTGGTCAAGTTCTTCCATTTGCTGCAGGGCATTTAATTAATAATCGATATCGAATTGAAAAGCAGTTGGCGATAGGTGGGTTTGGTGCTGTTTATCTTGCAACGGATATTAAAGAAGCAAACAGGCCTGTAGCAATCAAGGATATGATTTGCGAAGATCCTGGTGAATTTGACATTCGATTGAACTTTTTCAGGCGTGAAGCGGACATTCTGAAATCATTGGATTCTGTTTCCATCGTGCCAAAGGTATATGATTTAATTGAACAAGGTGAGCGGGCTTATCTAGTTCTTGAATTTATCAAGGGTAAGGATTTGATGAAAATCCTTGAATCGAATGGCCATACACCATTCCCGATCGAAAGTGTGATCGAGTGGGGGAGAAGTATTTGCGATGTGCTTCAGCATATGCATTCTCAAGTTCCTCCGTTGGTACATCGCGATTTGAAACCTGAAAACGTAATGCTTCTTGAAGATAAAAAATCCATCAAAATGATCGACTTTGGTACAGCCAGAGATTTGGGTAAAAATCAAAAAGACAGGCATGCTGCAAAGACTAAAGTTTATACTGAAGGTTATGCACCTTTAGAGCAGATTGCAGGTAAGCCTGAACCTCGTAGCGATCTTTTTGCACTCGCTTGCACTCTATACCAATTGGCTACAGGTAAGGTACCAGAAGGCTCGATCACTGTTCATGAAATTGATCTTTTGCTGAAAGATTCCGCCAACCCGATTCCCCCACAGTCGCAATGGCTATTTGAAATGATCAAAGTCAATTTAAGTGAAGATCCTAACGAACGTTATTATAGTGCTCGTGATATCAAGGCTGATCTAGAAAAAAAACAGGTTACAAAAGAAGTACCTTGTTCAAAATGTGCTTCAATGAACAAAGTTCGTCAGCCTTTCTGTGGTAAATGCGCAGAGCCTTTAACCGACTCCACCCCTCCTTGTTACTACTGTGGTAAGAATAACAGAATGGGTAGTCGATGTTGTATTCATTGTGGCAACAGGCTTCGATAAGCCAATGTTCCTGAAATTATTTGATAATGCTTTAGAGGTGATTTTCGATGCATACTGATCCTTCTTCCTCCAATAATCATGAACCCCAAGCCGAGATGCAAGGGGATATTCCTCTGGCTATGCCCGTTGAAAATGATGATCAGTTGGCCGAGGGTTTTATACCCATGGCCTTGCCTGTTGAGATAGAAGATGGCGCAGTGAATGTTGTTGCCCAGGGTGAACTGATTGATTCTTCACCAACGGTTTTGCCTGAAGTGATAGTTCCGCAGAATGATTCCAAGCTTGATGCAGTGGTAATTCTTTGCAAGGTGTGTGGATCTCGAAGAGAGCAAGATAATAGTTCATGTCAGGATTGCGGTTATTATTTCACTGAACTTGATCTGGCTGGAGCTGCGCTAGTTGCAGATGGTTTAGGTGTCGCAGTTGGTTCCGATTTAGTAATTGCAGGCAGATATAAGGCTGCGAAAGTTTTACGGGAATTCGCAGGTGTAAAAATTCAAGCTGGAGTTGATATTGCAGCTCCAGGCGGCCCAGTTGATGTTTTGATTTATTCGCAAGCAGATGCGGGCGAGCAAATCGAAGCACCTAAAGTCGTTCCCCCCGAAAACGATGAGTCCGATGATTTTTTACCAAGCTTTGATGATGCATTGCTTTCTGGTTCAAGCGGAATCGAAGTGACTAGTGAAATGCCAAAGTTATTGGTATGGCCTAATTTGGGTTGGTTAAGATCGACTTTGGATACTGCCGATACTGTTGGCTTGCCAAAAGTTCTTTTTGGTGGCACTGAAAATTCCACAAACTATCTTGTTCTTGAAATTCCTACAGGTAAAGACCTATGGGAAGTATGGGATGATGAAAGTCAAAATGCCAGTGTTAGGTTTTCTTATCTGCAAGATCTTGCTCGTATATTGGTATCGCTACACAAAGTTGGTGGATTTCTTGAATTTGTACGACCTGAAAGT
Organism: Planctomycetaceae bacterium UBA969; assembly: GCA_002303765.1. GTDB lineage: Bacteria > Planctomycetota > Planctomycetia > Gemmatales > Gemmataceae > UBA969. Next base: position 4,556 of record DBCB01000003.1, on the reverse strand, counting down.
GTTGTTTTGACCAGTGAAGGTAAGTTAAAGCTAAAAGATGTTTTGGAAATTCTGCCCTTACCTTTTCCCCCTGGCAGCCCCGTGCGCGGTACCTTATATACTCCCCCAGAGTTGTTGTCGGGCAAGGGTTGCACTTCACCTAGGCCTTCTCTTTATAGCTTTGGTGCGCTGATTTATTCCCTAGAAATATTGCATCGTGAATTAAGTGAAAATGATTTTGAAAAACCAGGGATCCCCAAGCCTTTCATACCTTGGTTCCCTGATATTCATCCCGCGTTTGGCAGGTTGATTTCAAAAACGTTTCGTACCGAAATTCATGCAAGATTCCCCACTGATGAAGCGGGCCGTGATGATAAAAGTGGGTTTGCAGAACTCATCGCAACGCTGGCTTCTGTCGGCCGTAGTTTGGATAGGTGCAGGCTTGAAATTGCTAGCTGGACAACCACGGGTATGGTTCGTACGGGTAATGAAGATGCATTTGCTCTTATGCATGCCACCGAATCGCGCCAGGATGATTTGACGGATACTGCTCTGGTGTTTTTGGCGGATGGTATGGGCGGTTATGAAGCTGGAGAAATTGCTGCTGCGATGACAATGCAGATTCTTAGGCAAAACCTTACCATGAATAAAATGTTCGCTCAATTTGCTGGCGGCTCGGCCTTCACTAATGATGCAGCAACCCCGCCGCCTAAAGGCGAAACCCACGCTCCCGCAGAGCTTGATGTGGAAGCTTGCAAGATATTATTTAAAGGTGCTCTCAAAGATGCAAATCGCCAAATTTTTACTGCTTCTAGAGCTCCAGGTAGCAAAAGGCGTGGTATGGGTTGCACTGCTGAAGCCGCTTACATTGATGGCAAAAATCTGGTCGTTGGTCATGTCGGCGATAGCAGGGTTTATCATCTTTCCCAAGGTGAATTAATCCAAGTTACGAGAGATCAAACTTTGGTAAATCGACTTGTTGAGCTTGGAAGCATTACTGCCGAAGAGGCCGAGGACCACCCTCGAAAAAATGAGCTTCAGCAAGCTATTGGCGGCCAACCGGATGTAGAAGTTGGTATCTATCATGCAAGAGTTCTTGCTGGGGACTGGGTGTTTGTTTGTTCGGATGGCTTAACCAATCACATTTCCAATAAAGATCTTAAAACCATGCTTGCCAATGAGGCGCAATCTGCGCAAATGGCAGCCCGAAGGTTGGTCAACCTTGCGAATATTGAGGGTGCAACAGACAATGCAACCGTGGTTGTTATCCGTTGTACTTAATTAAAGTGATTGGTTAAATTCGGAAGAATCCTTGACAGGGCTAAACTGGTTGGACTATAAATAGACTGTTCGGTCTAATTGTAGTTTGAGCTTTATGTCATGAATCAAAGTCGCATTGATATTACTTTCATTCGCAAAGAGCAGATTGTTGATGCTGCTGTTTGTGTTATTGCGCAGCAAGGGTTGCAAAACTTTTCGCTTTCTGAAATTGAAAAGAAAGCGCATATGAGTCGCGGTCAGCTTACATATTACTTTCCTGCAAAGGAAGATATTTTGCTGGCTGTTTTTGATCGGTTCCTTTTCTTGATGCAGCTTGATTGTCAAGTGCAGGATAAAAACACAGGAAAGCCCTCTGCAGATCAACTTGAAGGTTGGGAGCGCATTTCAAGAATTATTGAAAATGTGTTAGCAAGGCCCGTCGAGGGCGATGGTTTTCATGCTCTTCAATACACTTTTCTTTCTCAAATCTCCCATAGGGCCGACTTTCGCCTAAGGCTTAGTGCTTTGTATGAGGAATGGCGCATTAGGATCACCGCTGATTTAAAACACGAGTTTACAGCAGTAACGAACGATTTGGATTTGCGTAGCCTCGCAACCTTGATCGAGGCTATTTTGCATGGCCTATCAATGCAGCGGGCCGCTGATCCTGATGCATTTGATCCTAAAACTATGTCTGATTTGGTTTTAAACATTCTATTTACCTACATGAAATCCAAGCTTGGTTTAAATAAACAAGTCATTAAAAAGAAAAGATCTGAAGGAGTTCGGCGATGAACATTCTCAATAGTTCGCAAGCAGTTTCAAAAAGCCAAGCCAGTTTGGAAGAACGAGTTAAATCGCTTAAAATTAGTTCTTCCCCAGAAACCCAATCGATGCCTAAATCGACGATTTTTGCTTGGGGGCTTTGCTTTATCATGATGATCGTTGCAGGTTTGATGGCTTGGAGGAGTTATAAAATGACTCCTACAGGAACTGATTCAGTTCAGCAAAAGCTTCCTAGCCAGATAAACAAATCTTCTGGGACTAATACGGTGAAAACAGGTTCCGAAAAAACTTCTCCAGCACCTGCAATCCCCGGAAAAGAGAATATTGTTCTTGAGGCCAAAGGTTACATTATCCCAATGCATCAGATTCAAGTTAGTCCGAAAGTTCCGGGGATGATCGAAAAACTTTATGTTGAAGAAGGTAAAAGGGTTAAAAAAGGTGATGTTCTTGCGGTGCTTGAATCCATCGATTACAAGGCTGATTTTGATAAAGCTAAAGCTGTATTGCAAGCTGCAACTCAAAGAAAACTGGAGATTAAAAATGGTAATCGGCCTGAAGAGATTGAACAATCAAAACAAGAGTATCTTGAATGCCTTTCAAACCTTGAGCAATTACGGTCCGATTTAGTTCGAAATCGCAGGCTTACGGGTTCTGCTTCACTTTCACAGCGCGAAATGGATGTTGCTTCTTTTAGTTTTGAAGGTGTAGAGCGTAAGTGTAGTAAATTGAAATCTGCATATGATTTAATGGTCAAGGGGCCAAGGGAAGAGAAGCTTAAAGCTGCGGAAGCTGAGGTCGATCAAGCGGTTGCAGATTTGGCAAAGGCTCAATGGCGGCTTAATAATTGCGTTATAGTTGCTCCCGTTTCGGGGGTTATTCTGACCAAAAAATCCGAAGAAGGAAATATTATCAACCCTGCTGCTTTTAATATTTCTGCTTCGCTTTGTGAAATGGCCGATCTTACCGATCTTGAAGTTGATCTTTCTATCCAAGAGCGCGATGTAGCTTCTGTTTTTAAAGGTCAAAAATGCCTTGTCATGCCGGAGGCTTTTCAGAATTACGCACCCTTCTTGAAGATTCATCCAAAAGGCTATGAGGGTACAATTTCGAGATTAATGCCAATCGCGGACCGAGGTAAAGGTGCGATACCTGTTCGTGTTAAAATTAAAGTTTCCCCTGAAGAAGAGGGCGTTTATTTAAAGCCCGATATGGGTGTGATTGTTTCTTTTATGAAAGATCAGTCTTCCAAGTAACGAATTTAAAAAAGGATGATCATGGCTGAAAATATTGTTGTTCGAGTCGAAAACCTTACCAAAAGTTTTAGCAGAGGCAGTGAGAAAATTGATGTCCTTGAAGAATTGACACTCGAGGTTGAATCGGGAGAATTCTTGGCTCTTATGGGCCCTAGTGGTTCTGGTAAAACAACTCTCCTGAATATCATTGCTGGACTTGATACGCCTACGAGTGGAACTGTTACCGTTGGGAAAAATCTGATTAGCAAGATGAGTGAATCAATGCTTGCATCATGGCGAACCCGGCACGTGGGTTTTGTTTTTCAGTTCTATCATCTCTTGCCAGTTTTAACCGCATACGAGAATGTTGAGTTGCCCCTGCTTCTATTGCCTATGACCCGGGCTCAGCGAAAAGTCCAAGTTATGAATGTTCTTGATCTTGTTGGTTTGTCTGGGCGAATAAATCATATTCCTGGTCAACTTTCTGGCGGGCAACAACAGCGTGTTGGTATTGCTCGGGCAATTGTCACCGATCCCGAATTAATCGTCGCAGATGAACCCACCGGGGATTTGGATTCAAAATCAGCGGATGAGATTCTTGATTTAATGGGGGTGCTTCAGAAAACTTTGGGTAAAACCATCATCATGGTTACCCATGATCCAAGGTCTGCGGCTCGAGCCCAGCGGGTGTTGCAACTTGAAAAAGGCAAGCTCGTCAAGGACTCCAGAAACTTTTCTTATGTCACCGGCAATGCTGGCAATTAGGGATTAGATTCATGAATAATGTTGAAAAGTATCTTTTAGAATTACTTGATAGCCCACTGCAGTTGGGGGCGTTGATTCTTGGAATGATCGCTTTCCTTGCCATAATTGTATTTGCTAATAGCTATCTGTTTTACTTTCGTCTCATGTTTTTAAATCTTAGGCGAAATATTATCCGTACTAGCCTTACTGCAATTGCCTCGATTGTTTTGGTGTTTGTTGTCACATTGGTATGGACTGTTCTTTGGTTTTTAAATCTGGTTACTTCTGAAAAAGCAAAAGATTTCAAGGCGATAATTACCGAGAAATGGCAGATCCCCAGTCAGATGCCTTATGCCTATGAAGCCAGCCTTTCAGAAGGGGCACCGGGCCAAGAGGGGGATTATAAGATTGATAAAACTATTGATGCGATGACTTGGCAATTCTATGGCGCGACCATTGATCCTGAGAAAAAAACGCGCGATAACATTATCTTTTTCTTCAGCATGGAACCCATGAAGATGACTAAGATGATGGATGGGATGGAAGAATATAGCG
>DBCB01000365.1 GCA_002303765.1 Planctomycetaceae bacterium UBA969 | reverse complement strand
CGCTTGTGAATAGAATTGCAGCAATTGAATCTGTTTTAGTTGTGCGTTTGCATTTTTTAAGAACACCATTCGGGAAATAAGATTTGATCATGCAACTTAAAAGCGTTGGGTAACCAGTTTTACCTTTGACTTGTTCTAAATAAACAAATTGAGCATCCTCAATCGAAATTCCAACCCGGTCAATAAAGCGTTGTGAGGTTAATATTGTTTTTATCCCAAGGAAGCTTATTGCATGTTGCAGATTAGCAGGCCCAGTAGTCCAATTAAGTAAAACAGGCGTTTTATTTGCAATTAAGCAGGCGAAATATGCTACGAATCCTCCAGCACTTGCAGGTAATAAAATTCCCACATGCTTCGCAGGATCCTTTTCAATGATTTTTGAAATCACCAAAGAGGCTAAAAATAATTTTCTGTAAGTTAGCATGCCTGATGTATCATCAATGAGAGCTATTTGGTTTGATGATTTCATCACACGCAAAATAAACGAATCAAGCACCGTTGCGCCTAAGATCTCACTTTCCGCTTTTATTCTGAAGCTTTCGGTCCATTCCTTGGGGACTTTGATCGGTGTAGATGTTTTTGATTTTCCTGAACATAAAAGGTATAAGTCATCTACGGTGTTAGGTACGGTGCTACCATTAAACTTGAAATGTTGCTCTAGATGAATCAGCAGTTCTAATCTTTGAATACTATCAAGGCCAAGAGAATCTAATTCAGAATTTGGATCCGTTGTTTCGTCTGCAATAACTTCGGGAAACTTTTCCTTGATGATTTGGATTATTTCTCTTTTTAATAGATCGGGGTAAATATTAGGTGGTGTTTTGTTTTCATTGAGTTCAAGTGGCGGAAAGGTTTTTGTTTGGCTAAATAATAAGAAGTGGTAGGGTCGATAAACAGGTGTTGTGCTGGCATCACGATTGTACCAATTTTCAAGATGAAGGTTTACCTTAGACTTCTCGAAGGGTGCTAATTTCGTGGTATCAAGTGGTTCAATCGTAATGGTTATTTTTCTTTTGGGCATGAAAAATAAAAGGTTCAAAATAAGCAGTAGCGCGCAGTAAAGTAATTCCGAAATAAGGTTTGGTCGATTACCTGAAAACGCATGGCTAAATCTGCTGCCCCATAAACCTGTAGTTCGAATTAATAAAACATTCGCATTGGGAGATATTTTCAAGATATCGCTGACGCCTGAATTCCCGCCCAGTGATTCCAATCCTTTTCTTTGTAGTTTTCCTGATGGCCAGATGATAAAGTTTTCGCCTTTCTGTAATCCCACTACGAGATTTTGAATAGCTTCCTGAGCTTTTTGTTTTGCCGATAGGCTGATCTTTTCCATGTCTGGTACTTCCAATGCATTGAACAAAAGCATGAAAGGTTTGATGAAGCGGTTTCGATAATAGGTTTCATATACCAAGGGCCTGGGCGCTAGATTTTTTGATAGTAGGGAAAACAAAATGATTGGTTCTGTGTAGGCAGGGTGATTGGGCAGAATTAATGTCCCTTTTTTTTGTTCGTTTAAATGCTCAATCCCATTAATGGTAATGGTGTAGCGCATTCTTAAAAGCAAACGCATGAAAAAAGAAAGAATTGTTGCGACCATGTTTTCTTATTTACCAATTAGTTTTCGTTGGGGAATTGCTTACCCATAAAAGGTGGATTATTTTCTTCGTTGTTAGTATCGGCCGAGTTTTTGCTGTTTAATCCGAAAGTTTTGAGTGCTGCAACTGATTCGCGTAATTGTTTCTGGTATCGCCAAGAAAATATCGCATCGATGCTGCTGGTTGATATTAAAAGTAAAAGCACGATCAAAAAGCTTATCCAGAATAAAGCATAACGGGTTGCAAAGTTGAGTTGTTCTGCGGTGTAGACAAGTTTTGTTTTAGATTCTTCTGAGTTATCCCGGAGGTCGGCCAAATGCTGTGCGGGTTCCTCAAGGTATATCATTGCAAAGACCAGCATGAGTGCCAAAAGAATCATGATGAATCCGCCAATCAGCCTGCATAAGCGAATTTGATACGGTATGAAGTTTTGTGTGGGGTCTGGGGTTGTTAAAAATAAAACAGCATTGAAATGAGATTTGAAACTGGCAAATCCGAGCCATATAAGAACGGTGCAAATGGCAGCGCCTGCAAGAATCTGACTGTTTTCCATGATGCACCTTGTCTAGATGGCTGGAATATAAAAGATTAAATTTAACGCTGGCGCTGTATCCAGCTTCCTAAAACTTTTGCAACCCCTGCCATGGTTTCTCCCGAACATTGTTCTGGAGTATCTGAAAGCTTGTGCCAGTGCTTGTAATCAAAATCAATGATGTCGATTGCAGGAATGCCACCATTGTTTAAAGCTGTATGATCATCATCAACTGCAACCCGGCTGAATTCGTTGAGTTTAAATGATTCGATTTTAAGTTCGTTAGCGGTGGACCAAACTTCGCGAACAACTGCGCCTGCTTTCCACCAAGAGTTTTGTTCGATGGGGAATTTAGCATCTTTTCCTGCAACCATATCAAGGAGAACTGCAGAGCGATATTTAATAGTCTGGGTGTTTTTGCGGGCTTCGCGGGCAAAATGTTTCGAACCGAAAAAGTATTCATCATCTGGATCGAATACGAATTCTTCGCCATCAAAAAATACGAAGTCCACTCCTATATTGCAGTTCAATTTTTTCATGTGCCTGCCCATTTCCATTAAAAGGGCAACTCCCGATGCCCCATCATTTGCGCTGATGAATGTTCCTTTACGTTTCTTAGGGTCGGTTTCTTGATCGGCAAATGGCCTGGTGTCAAAATGTGAGCAGAGGATCACTCGTTCTCGAGCAGTGGGATGCCAAGTGATGACCATGTTGACCATGGGGGTGGGCCTTCCTGTACTTTTCTGGATAGCTTTGAATTCTTGTTCCAAAACCCTTGCTCCCAGGGCTTCGAAATGCTTTTTGATCAAGACCCTTTGTTTAACTATCCCTTCGGAACCGCTGATTCTTGTGCCGATATCGCATATCTCTTTCAAATATTTCATTGATTGTTCAGGATCGAAAGGTAATGGCTGTTCTTTCATGTTCTTGTCTTCTGGGTTGGTTTGGGCGCTGAGTTGAATGTTGAAAAACATTGCAGCAGCAAGCAAGCTCAGTGATGCGAGTGCATAAGTTTTTAATCGGATTTTATTTATCATAATCAGTCTCCAAAAATTAAGGTTTCGTCATCTTAATCTTACCTATGCTTTGTAGCGATACATAATATCGGGCTAAACGGATTAATTGTTTGGATCAAGAAAAGGGAAGACCTTAAGGGGTTTTAGAACTTCGTCATTTGGTCTGTATTCTGCGATTGCCCGGAACTTGTTTTGGGGATCCATGATTGCATAAATGTTGTTTGTCGAGATATGTGAATCTGGAAAAGTGAATGGTGTTTTAGTGCCATTGAGTACATACCTTAAAATTAAACCCTCGAGCGAAAGTTTCTGCATACTATGAACAGCAAGTTCCTGAGGAAGAATAATTTTTTCTGAAGTAGTTGGTGGCTGATTAATCGAATGAGAATCCGCAATGGAAAAGGTGCCAATCGAAGTTCGTTCGAGTTCCAATACATATCCGCCAGTTTTTATAAGCGCTCCCAAATCACGTGCAATCGAGCGAATATAGGTTCCCTTTCCACAGGTGATTTCTAATTCAAGTAAAGGGTATTCATATTTAATGATGTGGATCGAAGAAACTTCCACGATTTTGGGAGGGGGTAGTTCAGGCTTCCCTTTTCTAGCAAGTCTATAAGATCTTTTTCCATTGACTCTTGCCGCAGAAACTGAGGGAGGCGTTTGCAGTATTTCCCCTTCAAAATGCTTTAAGGCAGTTTGTATTTCTATCAAGGTGGGTGCCCTTTCCACCATGATTTCATCGATCGGCCCTTCGGAATCATCGGTTGCACTATTTGCGCCCAGCATGATCACCGTTTTATAAACCTTTTTCATCGATTGAATGTATTCAACTAAGCGCGTGGTCCAGCCTAAACAAATAACCAGCACCCCGGTTGCCAGCGGATCCAAGGTGCCTGCGTGCCCAGTTGGTATTTTTTCAGCAAACCATGCCTGTACATGATCCACCGCTGTGCGTGAAGACATACCCTTGGGTTTATTAACTACGATTATTCCAGAATTTCCAGCCCATTCTTTCAGCAAGATGTTTTCTCCTCTTGCTGATTGTAATGAATCAAACTGATTTGGTCACCTTGTCAGGCACGGAGTTCTTAATTTGAAATTATCTCTGTCATGGCCTAAGTCTTTAGCCAAGACTAGAGAACTGCCAAGGGTTACCGCCATGAAACCGAATCTTGATCGAATGTCTTCTTTGCATTTTGCAAGCCTATCTGCGCGTTCTTTCTCTGGATCGGTGAAAAGTAGATTGGATGCAGATGCGGGTTCGAGTTGCGCAAGTTCCACGCCTAAAAGCCGTAGGGGAAGCCTGCGTGTAAATAATGAGATTAGTTTTTCTTTCGCAGCCTGATGCAAAAGCGTATCAGAGTCGCAAGCCGTTTTGAAATTTAGGTTGTTGTGGGCATCTTTAAGATCGCCATAGCGGAGATGAATTTTCAGGCAACGCGTAGCGAGTTTGTTGAAACGCATCCAAGAGATGGCTCGTTCAAGAAGATGTGCAAGCATGGCATCAAGAAAAGCCTGATCTGCGGTAGGCGGATTAAAGCTGGTGCATCTGGAAATAGAATCTGGGTTGCGTGAAGTCAGTAGCGGCCTTGAGTCGTTTCCCAAAGAGTAATTGCGAAGAA
>DBCB01000280.1 GCA_002303765.1 Planctomycetaceae bacterium UBA969 | reverse complement strand
GGCGTCTTCGTGAGCTAACGGCAGGGTTACAAGATAACAAAACAAGTGACCCATGGAACGCAATCAATTGGCTTGAAATCATCTAGCAAAATATTGACCATCGTTTCCTTTCAGCACCAACGGATTAACCTCCGCTGCTCAATAAGAAAAACTTGGTCAGATCAAACCGTCGCTAACGCATCCGGCTCTGAAAGAAGTGTTTTGATTCCGTGTTAATCCGTTGCAAATTCTTCCGCTTCTGTCTTTTCTACCTTCCGTGGCAAATCTTCTGCCTTTACAGATGAATGACTCGGGATTCTCGCGCGGATTTCGCAAGTGCATCTAATACCCTTAAGGTTTTCACCGCTTCCATTGCTTCGGGAATCACCGCAGTCTTATTTAAAATCGCTTGGCTGAAATGATCATGCATCAAAGCAATTTGATCAAACCCTGGAACATGATGATGCTCAAGGTTGCCATTTCTTTGAATGCTGAAACCTGCATGTTGCTCGGGTAGCCAGAAGTTGGGGATGTTTAAAACCCCATTACTACCAACAATTTCAAAACCCATGCGAACAGGAAGTGTGAAGCCACAATCAAAGCTTGCGACTCTGCCATCTGCAAAATTCAAAATGCCATTCATCGCAACATCAACACCCCGATGGTATTGAGCCTGGGCATATACGCTGATGGGTTCAGATTCCATGGCCCAGCGAATACCAAAAATAGGGTAACACCCAACATCAAGCAAGCCGCCACCGCCCATCTCGGGATAAAGGCGAACATTGCTGCATTCGAGATCCTCCATGAAAAAAGTAAAGACGCCATGCACTCGCAATAGGTCACCAATTTGACCTTGTTTAAGCATTGCTTTGATTTTTGCAGTGCGAGGATGGTGGGGCCACATGAAACCATCCATGAGCTTGACACCTTTTTTGGCGCAATAATTCACCAACTCCTCTGCTTCCTTTGCAGTAGGGGCAAGGGGCTTTTCGCAAATCACATGTTTGCCATGGTCTGCGGCTTTTTTAGTCCACTCCGCATGCAGGTGATTTGGCAGAGGATTGTAAATGATATCTATTTCAGGGTCTTTTAGCAGGGCTTCATACGAGCCATAGGCTTTGGGGATGTTGGCTTCTTTTGCAGCAGCGTTTGCTTTTTCTTGCGATCTGCTGGCAATGGCTGCCAATTCTGTGAATTGAGTTCTAGCAAAAGAAGGGATGACTCTGTTGTTGATTTTTGCAACGCCCAGAATGCCTAACTTGGTCTTTTTTTGTGCAGTCATGATTGCTCCTTGTTACACTTGGTAATTCTTTAAGTTAACACCATACAATAACTAAAGTGGTTTGCCCAGTTTTCAAATTTGGTTTAATCATGAAACATCATCGAATTCGTTTAAGGGGGCCTTGGCAGTGCGTTATTGCACCAAGTGATTTAGCACCGATAACGCAAACTATAACTGTGCCGTGCTTGATCCCGGAAATCGAAGAGGGAACTTCATTTCGAATCGCTCGGAAATTGGGTAGGCCCAGTACTCTGCTTGCAGAAGAAGCGGTTTATCTAATGATTACAAAGCCTGGTTATGCTTTTAATATTTTTTGGAATCAAAAGGAAATAGGAATTACCAAAGTAGATGAAGACTTTGAATACCCTATCAAGGAGCTACTTTTAGAGAGAAATCTCGTTGAGATGGAGGGGTGTGCAACGCAAGCTAGGGCATTTTTATTTGAGGAAACTTTCCTTGAAATCCGAATTCTTCCTTCTAGTTCACTAGCATAATTAGAGTTACAAGCCCGAAAGTTAGCCTTAGTAATTAGTGAGATACCATGGAAATTGAAAACCTGTCGGTGCGAATTGATGAAGCCCCTTTGAATGAGTTGATTACTAAAAGGCTGCCAAAGGGAACCAACCTGCAGGAATTAAAAGTGGTGATGGAAGAGGGCGAAGTATCCCTTGAGGGCAAATATTTTGCTGTAATGTTCCCCATCAAATTCAAGGTATTATTGCATGTTCATCTTGAAAGCAACAATATCTCTGTAGCGTTTAAGGATTTTAAAATTCAAGGTATGCCCGCAGCACTATTTAAAAACATGCTTATTGAATTCATCACGGAACAAACCGAAGGAATAGAAGGAATCATCGCCCAAGAAAAGGGCATTTTAATTGTACCCGAGGCGATGTTGAAGAAGGAAGGCATCAAGCTGAGCGGAAATCTGCAAAAAATCGAATGTTTAAAGGGTGCGGTAAGAATCATTGCAGGTACATAAAAAATCCCCGCAGATGTATTAACACTGCGGGGAATCTTAAATTAGACTTAGGCATTTAAACTTTAATTAGCGCGTTGAATTCCATTTTGATTAGTTGCGCCTGTTGCGCCCACTGGTGAAACCTTGGGCATGAAGTTGCCATACCTTCGCGATAATTCTTGAGTGGGTGGATAATAAACTTCCTGACCTGGAAGTAATAAGCCACTCTTGGGCGTATCGATTCTGGCACGGGGATGGTTTTCATTCCACATTTGCAACGCTTTTGCATAATCAGCATTACCATAAATCTTTTGACTAATGCTTGCATAGGTTTCGCCAGGCTGACACAGATATGCCTGTTCGGTCCAGCTTTCCACCCGTGGTGCGCCTATTGCTGCTGGAATTGGCGCAATGGGAGTAACCGCTGCTGGGGTATACAACTGGTTTGAAGCACTGCTGACGGTTCCCGGAGCGGGCACTGGCATTATCGGCGAACTATTATTCGATGGAATCGTAAGCACTGCGCCTGCGCCTGGATAAGTTCCATTAATAGGTGGTGCAGAAATGATTTCATTCGCACCCAAAGGCTTTTGCTGATTCTGTGTTGGCGAACCATAGGGAGCAACTGGAGCGATGTAGCCTCCATTATTTCCAATGGGATTATTCACTGGGGCAGCCCTATTGTTTGGGTCTGCTGGAATAAATTCCGTTCTACGAGCGGGGCCCTCATTCGCATTAAATGGAATGGCGTTGCTCAACCTTACGGGTGGCATGGGTGAGGTTGAATTTAAAGGGGGCGGTGAACCTGCACCAAATCCTGGAGCTGCTGGCGGCGGGGGCGGTGCTGTTATCATTCCCGCAGATGGAGATAAAGGAATCGAGTTCCCGGGCAATGGTGGTAAGCCTCCACTATTTAGTGGTGGTGATAGTGGTGGTGAAATCGGTGCAATCGGAGGTACAGAAGGCAGGCCCATTGGCATGGGGGGAGCAAATGGTGCTGGTACAGAAGGCAGGCCCATTGGTATGGGGGGAGCAACTGGTGCTGGTGGCGGAGGCGGCGCAATGGGTTCAGGAGTTCCCGAACTTGGAATGCTAGGCGCGCCCAAAGGCGGAGGTGGTGGAGTTCCAATTGGTGCTGGTGGTGGTGGAGGTGGTGCGATGGCTGGAATCCCTGATGCTGGCGTACTTGGCAGAGGGGGAATTCCACCAGAAGTTGGGGGCGCAGGTGGCTCTATTGGGGGTATAGTTGGGGCGGATCCGGGCAATGGTGGCAATTCGGTTTTGGTGTTTTCGCCAGGTAATGGAGGAAGGCCACTGCTTTTTCCTGACAGATCAGGCACTGGGGGAATAGAAGGCGCCTCTGGGATTGCGGGTGGTGGTGGTACGTTTGCGGGCAAGCCTTTATTTTCTTCTGCTGTTGTAAGTTTGATTTCGTTACCCGGCACAGGTACCAGTTCCATGTTTGAGGGGGTACCAACGGGAACAATTCCTCCGTCTGTAGCTGTATTTTTTTGGTCTACAGCAGCGACAACGGCTTCGGTGTTTGCTGCTTTTGTAGGCGCAGGTTCCATGTATTTTTTTATAATCACAGCGGAAAGCAGCCCTACAAATGATGCAGTTACCACTAATCCGGCCTTAGTTTCTCGATTCATCGAACCAACTCCTTACAAGTTAGGCGGGCAATTGTCGGCAGAACCGACCCCCACACTTTAATTATGTCTGATAAATTTCACTACTGCTTGCATGGCGATGCCCTTAATATTAGAACAGTCCATACATTGATCCCTTACAACCCATACAACTGAAAAAGTTGCGGGTTAGATGCATGCTACTTCTTTTCGAGTGAACTCATCTTCTGGGTGTACTTGCGCCATCTCTCAAGATCCCAGATTTCAAAATGATCCTCGACACCAACGATTGCGATCTCTTTTTCAAGGCTGCCAAACAGGGCCAATCTTTCAGGGATTACAATCTTTCCCTCTTGAACCGGTATCTTTTCTATCTGACCAAAAAACAATCTTCGGAATACCCGAACATCCTTTTCGCTTGCGGGGGAATGTTCGAGCCTGTCGCTTAGTTTTTCAAGATGATCCACACTCGTTAGCCAAAGGCATGGATCGGGGCCAGGCGACATAAGTACCTGCGTGCAATTGCCCAATTGATCGATTACTTCGGGGGGAAGGGTGAGCATCCTTTTACCTTCAAGCGCACGTGGATAAGTGCCTGTCAGGGTCACGACAATTTTCGATTTTGCATCGGGAAGCTTGGGCCTGGCTTCGGGCAAAGGTTGCACGGTAGAAGTGGGTTGTTCTGATTGCAAAGTAGCATCTGCAGGAACTTTTACCACAACACCTTTTTCGAGCGGTGCTTCGGGTATTAAAGCTGGATTAAGTTTGGCAATCTCAGGCCATCGCTTTTCATTTCCCAGAGTCTTTTTTGCTATCTCTTGGAAGTTTTCAGAATCAAAACGAACCAGATACAACTTGGAGCCTGGTTGATTTACATCGATCAAGGAGAAGGATCCATTCCCCTTGGTTTTAATCTCGCTTTTCATTTCGAATTTGACGAATGGCGGCTTAACAGAACCCAAACCAAACCCAAAGGAGATGGTGCCATTCTTTGGCTCATCTGATTTGATGTTTGTAGATTTAATCCCACTGTAAATTCCTTCGAGAACTCTGGGCAGGTCGATCGTCTGGGAAGGAGTGGGGGCAGGCGCAGGGGTTTTACTATCATCATGAATTTGAAGGGGAAGCGTTGCAGGTGCGGGTTTCTTCTCTTCGACAACTGGAGTTTTTGGTTCTTCTAGTACTGGTATTAGCGCAGGCACTGGTGTTATCGCAGGCATCAAGGTTGGTGCAGATTTCTTTTCTTCAACAACTGGAGTTTTGGTTTCTTCCAGCATTGGTATTAACGCAGGCACTGGTGTTATCGGTGGTGTCAAGGTTGGTGCGGGGGGAAATAAAGGAAGCGTAGGTTCTTCCTTCATGGGTTGAAATTGCACCGGTTTGATTTCTTCTTTCTGAAGCACCGGCGGCTCTTTTGATTCTTCCACAAGAATATTTGGCGCCTTACTTTCAGCTACTTTTTTGGGGATCATCCCAGGCGAAGGCAGATGCCCTTGCTCCTGCAACAACATTGTTGTGATTATTTTTGCATGTGTATGTCTGGGTATGTGCACTGCAGCATGGCTTACCCCATTCTTATTAAGTATCAATCCAGATGCAAAAATAAGCAGTAATCCCGCTAAACCCATCGATGCTAGTTTCAACATGATTCACCTTCCAAGGCAATGCCAGGGATAAAGGAAAAACTACACTTTTTTAGCTGCCCGCAATTTCGCACTGCGCGATCTTGCATTACGATTTTCTTCTTCTTCGCCCGCCTGCACCGGTTTTCGTGTTAGCGCAAGGTACCTGCTGGTATCCTTGAACGCTGCTTTTACTTTGCGATCTTCCAGCGAATGAAAACTTATGATTACAAGCCTTCCCTCTGTTTTTAAACAATAAGGGGCGAGCTGTAAGAAGCTATCAAGCGATTCCATTTCGCAATTAACTGCAATGCGGAAGGCTTGAAAAGTGCGGGTTGCGGGGTCGATTTTTCCTGAACGGGGAACACACCTGCGCACTAATTCTGCGAGGTCGGTGGTGGTTCGTATCGAGTTTATTTTGCGCTCAAGCACAATAGCCTTGGCTATTCTTCTACTGAACCTTTCTTCGCCCAGTTGAAAAATCAAATCTGCGAGACTGCGTTCATCGAGTTGCGCTACTAGGGCGGAAGCTGGCATTCCCCGGGTAGGATCTAACCGCATATCCAGCGGGCCTTCTCTTTGAAAACTAAGGCCCCGGGCACTGTCATCTAATTGATCCGAACAAATTCCAAGATCTGCAAGAATTCCATCGACTGCGGGGATATTCAGTTCATCGAGCACTTGGCGCAGCTGATCAAAGGAAGCATGAACGAAAGTAATGTTGGGATTGGTGAGCCTTTTTTTGGCGGTTTCAATCATGAAGGGATCGCAATCAAGAGAAATCATTTTGCCTGTGGGCCCGATTTTTTCTGCGATCAAACGGGTATGGCCACCCGCACCTAAAGTTGCATCAACGATGATCTGCCCGGGTTGCGGATCGAGCCAATGAAGGACCTCTGCAGGAAGCACGCTGGCATGCTTCGTGGCAAGTAGTTCGGAATTATCAGTAGTGGGAAGATCCCTATCCAAGGCAAACATCCTGAAAAAAGCCCTGCTATAAGTAAAAAGCAGGTAATGGGGCGGGATGCTAACCGGAGTTGGGAAAAAAAAACAGCCCTTCTGTGCGCTGGGAAGGCTAGAAGGGCTGCTGGTGTTGAGGAATAGGATTTTAGGGCAATAAGGCAGGCTGGGAGGTCCGCCCGACGCCCTATGGCTC
>DBCB01000037.1 GCA_002303765.1 Planctomycetaceae bacterium UBA969 | reverse complement strand
GCGGATTGACATCCGCCGCTCATTAAGAAATGTTTTATTAAGCTAGTAATTCGTCGATCACGGTTGCATCTGTAACGGTGGCTCGTTCATCTCTGCCATTGTGTTTGTAAGTAAGCAAATCATTTTCTAAGCCGGCTATACGCAGAATTGTTGCATGAATATCCTTGATGGGGGCTGGGCGATCCACTGCATAAAGTCCGATATCATCCGTGCTACCTACAATAGAGCCTGCTTTAACTCCGCCGCCTGCAAACCACATCGAGAATCCCCATGGGTTATGATCACGGCCATCGCCACTTTCGCTCATGGGTGTACGGCCAAACTCGCCGCCCCATATAACTAGAGTTTCTTCTAGCAAACCTCTGCGTTTTAAATCGCTAAGAAATGCAGCGACAGGTTGATCGGTTTCTTTGCAAAGATTTGAATGATTACCTTCGAGGTCGGAGTGAGCATCCCAAGCGCTGCCACTACCCAGATAAACTTGAATGAATCGTACACCCCGCTCGACAAGCCTTCTTGCCATTAGACAAGCACGAGCAGCAGATTTGGTGGTTTCGTTTTCGATGCCATAAAGGTTGAGAGTTTCGCGGGTTTCATTAGAAAGATTGTTCACATCAGGGATGCTAGTTTGCATTTTCCAGGCGAGCTCATAAGTGGCAATGCGAGCATCGAGCCTATCCGTTGGGGTGGATTGGTTTTTGTGTCTTTCGTTCATCCAGTTCAAATAGTCGAGTTTTCTTCGTTGCCTGAGGGGAGTGATTTGAGGCGGTGGGGCGTGGAAGAGAACGGGTTCAGCACCTTCGAGAAAGCGAGTGCCCTGATAGGTTGCAGGAATAAAGCCACTGCCCCAATTGCGACTGCCTCCGGGTACATCACCTCTGCGGTCGGAAAGGACTACGAAAGATGGCAGGTTGTCGCAATCATTTCCCAAGCCATAAACCGACCAAGCACCTAGTGAAGGCCTGCCTGGTAGCGTACTGCAAGTGTTCATGTGTGAAACGCCTGCGACATGGGTCAAACCTTCACCGACGCAAGAGCGTAAAACTGCAATATCATCAGCATGGCGCGCAAGGTTAGGCAACCAGTCGCTGATTGGGATGCCTGATTTCCCATGCTTTTTGAAAGTTCGTTTGGAAGCTAGGAGTGGTGTATTAGCGGTGACGCCCATGGCGGTTTGTGGTTTGGCAAAGCTTGGTGGTAGAGGAGAGCCAGCGAGTTTTTGTAGGGCTGGTTTTGGGTCTAAAAGATCGATATGGCTTGGTCCACCATCAAGGAAAAACCAAACGATGCTACGCACTTTGGAAGGATGATGGCGAAGGGGGTCATCAGAAAGGTTGGAAGCGTTTGCATCGCGTGCCAGCATAGAACCAAGAGCGATGGAGCCAAAGCCATTGCCCATGGTTTGAATAAATTGCCTGCGTGATTGTGGAATCATTCCAGCTCCAAAAATTCGCTTGTGTTCAACAAGGCGTGAAGGAGATCCGCGAGCCTTTCGAGGGGGTCAACTGCAGCAGAGGTTACTTCGATAAAAACTCTGGACTGTTCTAATTCTTTAGAATCTGGGGACCTTTTGAGGATTGCTAGAAACCCAGCTTGAATTTGCAGATGGGTGTTATTGCCAGTTTTTTGCATGATGTTTGCAGCTAAGTTTTGGGCGTGATCAATGATCTCAGGATCATTCAAAAGGGCTAATGCCTGCACCGCAGTTACTGTGTCATTGCGGTTTGCGCAGCTAAGATTTCGATCGGGAAAATCAAAAGCTTCGAGCGATGGATTGGGCAAATTGCGCCTTTGGATTAAATAGATGGATCGCTTTTTTGCTGAAGCTTGTGCTTCATCTTTTGTCCAGGAATAACGGCTGTTAGCGAGTGATGCGGGTAAGGCAAAACGCACTACACCTTCGTGCATACCGGAATTCAAATCGCCCGAGGCGTGAAGGATGGCATCTCGAACTTGCTCTGCGGAAAGTCTGCGGACTTCTGCATGCCATACCAGATTATTTTCCGGATCGATCTGGTTGCCTTTCTTTAGTACTTCTTGGTCGTTAACTTTGCTGGCAAGCTTGTAGGGGCTGCTATTAACGATTAGGCGGTGAATGGATTTTAGGCTGTATTGATTACGGACAAGATCGGAGGCGAGCCAATCAAGGATTTCTGGTTGGTGGTAAGGTTCGCTGGCTTTGCCAAAATCGCTTGAGTTTGCAACCAACCCTGCACCAAAATATCCCTGCCAAATACGATTGACAATCACTCTGCTGGTAAGTGGGTGAGTAGGTTGGGTAAGCCATTTTGCAAGGGCAGTTCTTCTACCCGAGCTGTTCGATAATGCGGTTATATGAGGCTGTTCTTTTTCGATCCATAAGGGAAATCCGGGTTGCACTTCTTCTTTGGGTTTTCGTACATCGCCTTGTGCTAGGCGGAATGTTGCAGGTGCTTTCGTATCTTTTTCCGATACACCCATGTAGGCTTCTTGGATTGGTAGTTCTTTTGCAAGGTTTGCAAGGTTCTCAAATGTTTTGTCGTAAATAGTTCGTTGTTCGGGTTTTAACCTGCGGTAGAGCTTTGTTTTTCTTCGATCTATTTGCTTGCTTGCCAGAGTTGCCAATTGAGATTGGGTAACGGTGCGTTTTTCTGGTGGGGTTTTTAACGCTATTTGAGTTTGCGGATCCAATGCAACTACGATTTCTTCAAACAAATCTTTTTCATGGTCCCGCATCATTAGCGCAAGATCTTTACGCATGGAAAGAGCTTTTTCTTCTATACTCTTTTGGCTTGGTGTAAGTGAAATGGAGCTGAGCGGGATAGCATCCGGATAAATTATACCGCTGAAGAATGCTTGAAACTGAAAGTATTCTTCTTGGCGAATGGGATCAAATTTATGGTTATGACATCGGGCACAACCCATAGTTAAACCCAGAAACGCTTGGGCGGTGACATCGGTGACATCGTTTAAAATATCTTGGCGAATCTGAGTGTAATCAGCCCCGTTGGATTCTTCAGGCGCAAGCCTTAAAAAACCGGTGGCTATGCGTGCATCCTTGTTGTCAGGAGCCAACTCATCTCCTGCAATTTGCCAAGAGATAAACTTATCGTAAGGAAGATCATTGTTAAAAGATTGAATCACCCAGTTGCGAAATTTCCAAGCATCAGGTCTGATGCGATCGAGTTTAAAACCTTCAGAGTCGCTATACCTAACAAGATCTAACCATTGCTGGCCCCAATGCTCGCCAAATGCTGGCGACGCTAATAATTTTTCAACCACTTTTTCATAGGCATCAGGCGAACTGTCATTTAAAAATTTCTGCATATCTTCTGCATTGGGGGGCAGGCCCGTCATATCCATGTGCAATCTACGTAACAGGGTTGGCTTGTTGGCTTCTTGCGCAGGGGTTATCCCCACCTTATTGAGTGAGGCTTTCCAGAAGGAATCGATGGGATTGGGACACGAGATTGTGTCTGTTGGAATTTTTGGTCTGATCAAAGCCTGATAGGACGGCGAGGTGCGTGCGGTTTCTGCTGCACTGGTATATTCCAGAATCAACAAACCACAAAAGATGAATGGGAAAACCAAGTTTATATGGTGCTTCCCCAAGTGACTTTGCATGAAGTCCTACGGGTTGGAACTTAGCGGTGGCCAATCATTCTGGGCAAAACAACGGTTGGCAATTAAGCTGCATTCTTGCAGGAAGGTTATCTATATAAATTTAAAGTAATTTTCGAAACAGTTCAATATCCAATAGCTTGCCTACATAATAAATCGGTAAAAAAGAGGTAAGATAAGACCGAATAAACAAGACAAACCCTTTTATAAGCAGTTTTTAGCTGTTTTATTTGCATAAAGCTAACAGTTGGTAAGTGTCCAACATGGTTTTTTGGTTTACGGGGTACTAGGTGCCTGGTAGGTAAAGCCAAAGTAAGAGCCTAGGATAACCAATATTAGCAGGCCTAAAACGCCTAGAATAACCAAAGGATTGAAGAGGCCGGACCAAGAATCCGAAACAAAAGCATCATCCGAGGGCGCACCATTTTTCAAGTATTCCACTGCATCTTGAAGAGATTCGTCTTCGGTAAAATGGTGTATATCGGGGTTTGAAAAATTATTGTGGGCTCCATCATTCGCACTTTGAGCGGAAACCGTATGCAAACAGGATAGGTTTTCCTGCTCGATTGCAGCAATTACATCGTAATCTTTTTCATCATGGTCAATGTCGGGTTCAGAGATAGTGCCTTTAAAATTCGGATTGCGTTTTGAAAAAAAAGTGCGCAAGCCTTTCACATGCCTGGCTTTTTTCCATACTTTTTGAAAGTCGCAAAATACCAGATCATCTGAGCGAAGTTTCCCTTTCTTCGCCAGCCTTTTTAATGCTTCACCAGAGACAATTAAGGGTTTATACCCCTCTTTGGCAATGATGAAGCCATTGAATTTTTTATTTGGTTCATTCATGGTAATTACTTCTTAAATAACTCTCCCCTCAATAACAATTATAGCATCAAGGTTTCGTAAACCTTGATTATCAGCAATTTTTAATGGTTTATCTAATTGGTAAAAGGCGGAAAGCTTAACGATCGTAACTGATTTTTTGATTGTAACCGGGATATAAATTGTTGATTGAGAGAATAAAATCAAGTTATTTATTTGGTGGGGGGACGGGCATTTTCAGGTTGATATCGAAAACCTTGATACCTCCTTTGTAATTGAGTGCCAGTTCATTTTCATATTTATTGTAAGCTGGAGGAAAATAGGGCGCGCCTTTAATTTTAGGAAGGCCCTTTGTAACCAAATTATCAGCGGGCGGAGCGTATGGCGTTACTTTAAATTTAAGGTCACCCTTGGGCGGATTTGTAATCTTGTAATTCCCTGCAGAAGTAATAATTCCCATGGATGTTTTACCATCAGCCATTGCTGTGACGGTTCCGGTGGTTATAGTTTTGTTCTCAATCGTCACATTTCCAACAATCACTTCTTTAATTTCAGGTAACGAATAAGTAGGCGAAAAGAATAAGTAATAACCGCTTAAATAGAAGGCAATGAATATCCCAAGATAAGCCATGTATTTAGGCTTACAGTATTTGGAATAGAAAGATGCATTCTCTTCATCTATTTCTTCATCTTCAGTTGATTTACTTTGTAAGTGTTTGATTGCATCTTGTAAAGAAACTGGTTGCTGAAGATCTGGTCTATCATTGTCCGGTAGTTCTGGTTCACTTTCAATGGGGGCAATTAAATTGGGAGTTGTCTTCTTGGAACGAATCGGTTGATTAGATAAATTTTCCCTCTCTATCGCACCGATGACATCGAAAGTTTCATCAACTTCTGGATTGGATACTATGGCGTTAAGATTAGATTCTAGTTTGGCAAACATGGTACGAAGGCCTTGAACATTCCTTGCCTTTTTCCAAACCTTTTGAAGATCACAAAATACCAGATCATCTCCCAAAAGATTCCTAT
>DBCB01000355.1 GCA_002303765.1 Planctomycetaceae bacterium UBA969 | reverse complement strand
GATCCAGCAGATCTTTTTAATATTACCATCCGACCCATTCAGGGTGATCCACCGAGGGTGGAAATCATTCTGCCCACTGGCGGGCAAAAGCAATCCGAAGCCGAAGAAAAAGCTTGGCAAACAATCTTGGAAACCATCCGTAAGGAATTTCCTGGTAAAGAAGGAACCAACTACCAGACTGTACCCCGTGGCGATATCATGCGGCTTATTGCCCGCGTTGAAGATGCCTACCCAGATAAAGAAAAAGAAGCTGTTAGCAAATCAATTCGCGACCGCTTCTTGCAAAGTAAAGAAAAACGGGGCCTCACCACCGAAGAAGTTGAGCGCATCAAAGATCTTATCGCCCAGCAAGGACGATTGGAATTCAGAATTCTTGCCAACAGGCTTGATGATGAAGAAGCTATTGCTGCTGCTGAAAAATATCTTCGTGAACCTGCCAATCAAGTTCGTTTAAAACAACTTGCCCGCGATGGCGATGCACCCCCTGCGCCCAAGGCAGATAATGGTATTGCCACTTTCAATGCTTCCATAAATGGCGATCGAGCCCAGTATTCTTATTCTTGGATCGAAGTTGGCAAAGAAGAACTTTACTCTTTAGGCCTGAACAGTTCTGCTGAAACCGACCCAGTTCGAAGTGGAAGTTTCAAGCAGGTCGCATCCGCCCGAGATAAAGAAGCTACCACCGCACCAGGTACCAACTCTTGCCTTATCTATTCCAGAAGCATTCCCAATCCTGAACGATTAATGCCCAAGGACCGAGAATCCGAAAAGAAGTACGAGTACTTCCTTTTAACCCGTAATACCGAAGCTGGTAAAGAAATCACCGGCGACTTCCTTTCCAGTGCTCGAAGGGGCATGGATAGCAAAGGCGACCTTACCGTAGATTTCCGCTTCTCTGCAGAAGGTGGCAACCGGTTTTATGAACTCACCAACCGTAACAGGCCTGCTAGCAAAGATGGCTTCAAAAGGCATCTTGCGATTGTTTTGGATGGACAGATTCGTTCTGCCCCTGTTCTTAATCAGGCGATTCGTACCGATGGCCAGATCAGCGGCAGCTTTACACCTGCTGATATCGACACCTTAGTTAGAATTCTTCGTGCTGGCGCTCTTCCTGCAACGTTAAAACCTCAGCCTGTAAGCGAAAACACTGTTGGCGCTACTCTGGGCGATGACACCATTAAAGCCGGAACTTATTCGATTGTCTTTGCGTTCCTTGCTGTTATCGTTTTCATGGTTGTCTATTACCGTCTTTCGGGCCTTGTTGCTTGTATTGCGCTTCTCTCAAACCTGCTTCTTACCGTAGCATTCATGGTAATTGTTAAAGCAACCTTCACCCTACCTGGTCTTGCTGGTTTGGTGCTTACTCTCGGTATGGCGGTGGATGCAAACATTCTTATTTACGAACGCCTTCGTGAAGAACGGGAAAAAGGAGCTAGTATTCTTCTTGCTCTTAGGAACGGTTATGACCGTGCTTTCCCCACCATTATTGATACCCATATGAGCAGTATTTTCACTGCTATCATTCTGTATGTGGTTGGCAATGATCAGCTTCGTGGGTTCGGTATCAGCCTTACACTTGGGCTTATCATCAGTCTCTTTACCTCGCTTTTCATGACTCGAACAATATTCGATGTATGCCAACTTAAGGGATGGATTGGCGACCTTAAGATGTTGCATGTTTTCGTGAATCCTAATTTCGATTTCATGGCTATCAGGCGCGCGATGTTTTCCATAACCTTGGCCCTTACTGTTGTCGGGGGAGGCCTCTTTATTTACAGGCTCGACAAAGGTGGCCTTAACATCGATTTCGAAGGGGGTACCGCTTATAGTGGGCAACTCACCTCCATGCAGGACATTTCTTGGCTTAGAGGCAAATTCGCCAAGACTACCCTCCCTGAAATTTCCATCGAACAGATTTTCCTGCCTAATCCGGAAATCAGTCTAGGAAACAAAAGCAAATTCTTTACCATCCGAACCACCGAACGCAACCCTGCTATCGTTCTTGAAGAAGTCAATAAAATCGTTGGGAGCGATCTACAACGTGTCCAATTGTCCAAATACTCGGTTGCCAAAGATGGCATGAATGCTTCTCTCGAATTTGATAGCTATGCATCTAGGGCACAAATCAGCCTCATTCTTCGACAAGAATTTGAAAAGAAAAACCTCACCACGGCTGCTAGGCAAATGCGCTTAGATCCCGCTGGCGAGCAAAAAGATGGTCGATTCAACAAAATGACACTCGAACTTCCTGAACCTGCCAGTGTTACCGCTCTTGAAGAAACTCTGAAGTCCGTTCAATCAGAATTCAATTCAAAAGCTCAGCCTGAAAGACTTGAAAACTTCGATCCACAACTGGCATCAAGCACTCAACAACGCGCACTTTATGCCATTGTTGCTTCTTGGGCTGCGATTGTTTTTTATCTCTGGTTCAGGTTCGGAAATTGGACCTTCGGCCTTGCTGCACTTCTTTGCCTTATTCACGACTTGTTCTTCACTTTGGGGGCCATTGCGTTATGTCATTACCTCCATGGTTCGTTCTTTGGCAATTTCTTCATGCTTCAGGAATTCAAAATCGATTTACCTGCTGTAGCGGCTTTGCTTACTCTTGTAGGCTATTCCGTGAATGATACCATCGTTGTTTTTGATCGCATCAGGGAAGTGCGTGGCAAAAACCCCACACTTACATTCCAAATGATCAACGATAGTGTTAACCAGACTCTTAGCAGAACTGTGCTTACCTCTTTCGTAACCTGGTTAGTGGTTTTGGTTCTTTACATTTGGGGTGGTGAAGGTGTTCACCTTTTCGCCTTTGTTATGGTGGTTGGCGTTATCGTGGGAACATACAGTTCCATTTATATTGCCAGCCCCTTGTTGCTTATCTTTGGAGAAGGTATTGAAAAGAGCAAATTCAAAGCTCTTGGCTCAAGGCCTGCTGAATCTAACGCTTAACATTTTCAAAGTACAAACAAAAAAGCCATCCGATTTAACCGGATGGCTTTTTCTTTTACAATTCTTTTACCAATCGCTTAAAAAACTTTCGCTCTCAGCAAACACATAAACATATACGCTATCGGATTACACAGCTAGAAACCAATACCAGAAGGCCTAGGTTGATTACTCTTTCCGTAGTTAGATTACTAGCAGTTAGATTGATCTTTTAATGCGCAGAAGCGTCGCCATGGCATTTTGCAACTTCCACGTACAAAGAAATCATTTATCCACTAAATTGTTTCGCCTTTACTTAGATAATGTTAGCCAAGGATAGATTTTTTAGGGAAGACTATTTCGTTTCTGGTGCTTTCGTTTC
>DBCB01000053.1 GCA_002303765.1 Planctomycetaceae bacterium UBA969 | reverse complement strand
AATAAAACCTTATTTCGAACGAATAAATCTCAGATGAATTTCATTTTTTGGAGGATTGAATTTAAATGTGTAAAAATAATATAGATTACTTTTGGATGCCTCTCCCAGCGACTACTTGGAAGAAGGATTCTGAGTTTTATGTTTTCTTTGTTGTGTTTTTTATAACTTATATGATCCTAGGGTGATTTCAAAAATCAAAGGAACTATCATGTCTAAAAAATCATCATCGTTAAATATACTTCCCTGTTTAGATTCGCCTGAAATCGCAAAGTTACGGCAAAGTGAACTTGATATCCCTCGATCCATGGCAATTAGCCTTGGTTTGTCTTCGGTGAATGCGTCTAATGTTGGTTATTATACAACCAGTGTTGGTCAAAAAGTTGAGATGAAGCATTTGGTAAAAGAATCCTGCGCTAATAAAAAAAGCCTACCACCAGACGCTTTGCTCCCAAATGTTGAAAACAAAAATCACCCTAAAACTGATGTGCAGGTTTGTAATCAAACAACTTTAATTGCATCACGTAGTCTTATTCAAGAAGGCTTCAATCCTATTGCTCTGAATTTTGCAAATGGAATTGCGCCTGGCGGCGGATTTCTTCATGGAGCAAAAGCCCAAGAAGAGGTTTTGTGCCGTTCAAGTGCACTTTATTCAACCCTGCTTGATGATCCAATGTATGATTATCATTCAAAGCGCCAGCTTCCTGATTCGAGCGATTGGGTGATATATTCGCCAAAGGTTCCTGTTTTCCGTTCCGATGATGGATTGGAATATGATGAGCCTTGGGTGTTGAGTTTCCTTACCTGTGCCGCACCTTACGCGCCCACGGTGCCAAATGCTGCAGACCTTTTGAAAAAGCGCATTCACAGGGTTCTATCCGTTGCAACCATATATGGTTATGAAACCTTAGTGCTGGGCGCTTGGGGTTGTGGAGCTTTTGCGAATGATCCCACTCGAACTGCGGAAGATTTTCGTGAAGCATTGGAAACTAAATTTAGTGGATACTTTTTAAAAGTGCTTTTTGCAATTACTGACTGGTCACCGGATAGAAGATTTCTTGGACCATTCCGAGATGTGTTTAATAATTAAGTGTTATTTTCTTAAATCCAAAATATTTTAAATTAACCATAAACATCAATGGTTGATAAATCATTAATTTTGCTTTTAAGGAGAGAGTAGGCCGTTGATTGCATTTTCAAGAAGATCGGTCCGTGCCAATGTGGTACGGAATTCAAGTGGAATGTTTCCTTCGCCCCAATAAGCCCCAGCAAGTTGCCCGCATATAGCTCCCGTTGTATCAGCATCATCGCCTAGATTAACTGCTTTTAATACAGCTTCTTCAAAAGAATCAGCATTGTGAAAAGCCCACAACGATGCTTCCAAGCTTTTTACAACCCAACCTGAACCTTTAATTGCAGGTGGCTGCTTTGTGCGAAAACTTCCTTGTGTGATTTCTTTAATCAGCGGATCCAAAGGCTTAATTGTTTCCAAATCTTGAAGAGTTTTCCAGTTAGGCGAAAGAACTTCATTACGATCTTTGCCATGAATAAGGGCTGCGATAATAGATGCTAAGTATCTACAAGCCGATAAGCATTGTTCGCTGGCATGAGTTGGAATGCTGGATTCTTCTGCAATCGAAGAAAACTTGGAAAGGTCGGAAGCGTAAAGATGGCCGTAACGCATGGGAACAGGAGCAATGCGCATAATGGAACCGTTCCCGCTTCTGTAATTCGATCGGTCGCCTGAAGTCAGGGCGTCTCCGGTGGCAGCGTATTTACGAAGAGCAGATACAGTGGTGATGCCGATATCAAAACATCGATCATTGACAGAATATTTGCCATTTTGCCACCATTGCACATACCGATCTGCTTGGTCGTTGAGATTCCATCCTGCAAGGGCAATGCTATCAGCAAGAGCCAGGGCCATGCTAGTATCATCAGTCCATTGACCAGGTTTTAAGTTGTGAGGCCCACCATCCCTGTAACCAATAACTGGAGGAAAACTACCGGGCGGGCGAAATTCAATCGCAGCACCCAAGGCATCGCCAACAGCCAAACCGATTAAGGTTCCACGAAAGCGGTCATTCATAAATTTTATATATTCTCTTTCTGTTTAGTAATTTATCAAAAAATACAAGTGTATTTGAATAGTTACTCAAGCTAAGATTTTAATGAATAAATGGCAATAAAATTACTCATCTAGCGAAATATTTAAACTAGCACGGATTATTTTGAAACCAAGCAAGATAACCATGCAATTCAGTGGGTGTATAAACAGCCAGTGATTAGATTCATGGGAAACACATGAGGTTTTATAGGCTTAATTAATGTTATTAAACAAAAATTAAGTCGAAAGATGAAAAATTTACGCGTGGCCCTTATCTGATATGTGAGCGTTCGGTAAAGCACAAGTGCCAAAAAGCGAATTAGATCAGCTAGGTTTAAATCACTTGATGGGCAAAAGCTTGTGAAGTTGATCTGCAGGAGTTGTAGGTAACTTAGTCAGCGTATCTCGCAGATAAGTCCAGGGATTGATTCCGAACTGTTGGCAGGTGGCGGTGAAGCTCGACAGAATAGCTAACGACTTTCCACCTTGATCAGAACCAAAGAATAACCAATTTTTTCTGCCAATGGCAAACGGCTTGACCGCTCGTTCAGCAATATTATTGTCGATAGCTAGATTGCCATCACAAGTGTAAATGTTCAACGCTTCCCACTGGTTTAAAGTGTAGTTGATAGCTTCCGCCATGGGACTCTTGGGCAATACTTCAGCCCGTTGTTTTTCCAGCCAAGACTTCAATTCTTGTAAACA
>DBCB01000222.1:3522-12477 GCA_002303765.1 Planctomycetaceae bacterium UBA969 | reverse complement strand
TCTGCAAGGGTAATTTCAACGGTGGTATCTTCATAGGTGTTATCGACCGCAGCAGTAAATGATGTGAAGGTGGGCATATCATTGGTGCCGGTAATGTTTATGGCAACATCCTGAGTCACCATACCGCCATTGCCGTCAGAGACTGAGACGGTAAATACCGCCGTGACCCTATCACCACCTGCTAGAAAATCAAGTGCACCCTCAGCAATGGCGTAATGCCAATTGATAGTGCCGTTATTGGTGTTGCCATCGGCCGGTGCGATCGTAAACGCCGCCTCAAAAGCTTGTTGCTGGGCAGTAGTCAGTGTGAGTACTGCTCCGTCGGCTTTGATTGCCACCACCGACTTGGTGGCCTCTGTTGCTGTAGGCCGATCAGTTAAGTCAAGATCCGCAAATACTATCGAGCCTGTATCGCTTAGACCCGCTATAGTTGGGGTTTTAATAATCTGCAGATCGAGTTGAGTATGGTCCCAGTAGTAGTTGCTATTGCCGTAGACCGCAACATAGATCATGGCGCCTGGCGCTAGGGTCTGATTGTTCAGCGCCAAATTTGTGCTTGATGGGGCTGCAGTACCGTTGTGCTCGTCTAGAGAGCCTTGCTGCAAAACGGTAGAGGTGCTGTTGAGGGATGCAATGGTGGACACGAAGTAGGTGATACCGTCGTTGCTTGGGGACTGACCATATGGACTGGATGGCGCAAAACTCAAAAGTATATCGCCCACCAAACTTAAGTTGCCTATCAGATCAACCGTCACGCTAGATGCAGTGGTATTCTTCCATGCAACTACGACAGCCTTGCCGATGCCACCACCCGCAGTCCCTTCTGGATGAATCATAAGGGTACCGTTTGCCTGCTTCTGCACGAATGGGTAGTAACCGTTTGCAAAGTTTCCGTCCCACTGCGGCATGCTGATCAAAGGGTTTCCGCCTGGAGACCAATCGCTGAGAAGCTGCAGATTCGATAGGTTAGAATTCGAGTAGTCTGCCGATAAGTACTGCCAAGTGTTATTGGAGCTTTGGGCGCTCGGTCCAGCGATGAAGTCTGCGGCAGCGTCGAAGCGGGTCACAACCGGCAGAGCGCTCGCAATCGTCTCAACAATGGCGCCTACAACATTTGTGGGTGTAAGCGTTGTTGCATCATTTACCGGAGCGATATTCACCGTAACGGTTGCTACAGCGCTGTTAACGGTGCCATCATTTACCTTGAAGGTAAAGCTATCGGATCCATTTGCATTCGCATTGGGTACATAAGTAAATGCGCCTGTTGCTGCGTTCGTGATCGTGACTACGCCCTTTGTGCCCTGCGTTACCACAGAGTAAGTTAAAGCACCACTATCAATATCGGAACCACTTAGCGTACCAGAATAATTAGTATCTTCCGTTGGGTTGATAGTTTGTATAGTTGTGGTTGGCGCATCATTTACCGCAGTGACATTTACGGTTACGGTTGCAACATTAGAAAAGCTTAAGCTATCGCTAGCTTTATAAGAAAATGTATCCGTTCCATTAAAGTTTGCGTTGGGGGTATAAGTAAATCTACCATCCGAGTTAAGTACCACCGTACCATTGGAAGGATTGGTTACTATAACTGCGGTAAGTGAATTACCTTCTGCATCTGAATCGTTTACAAGCAAGCCTTGGCTAGTCGCTACAGATGTTCTAAACCATAAATCGCCAGTATGGCCACCAGAATGATAAAACCTACCATTCGTATATGAATTTGTATCACTCGAACCAACAAGGCCCCTATTAGAACTAGTTGTAATTTTAAAAGTGTATAAACCACCTGAAACTATGGCAACAGGTTGCGAGAATGTGTAGGTTTGAACAAATCCGCCCAATGTCGAGTTATAAGTATTGGTTTCAGATATTGTTACTGCACCAAGGGTAACACCACCAATTCCATCGCCAGCATAAACAGCAAGAGTAACCTGCTGTGGATTAGATGCCCCACCATTCTGCATTAAATCGATACTAGTTAAAACCCCTGTTTGCCCAGCAGTAAAGGTTTGATAACCATCATTTGTTAAATCAGTGTTCCAAGCCGTTTGATGCTGATCAACCACATGGGAGCCAGGGCTTACCACCAAAGGCGTGTCTTCAGTTGTTGTATAAACATCGGCATTCGCTACTGGCGCATCATTTATAGATGAGATATTCACTGTCACAGTTGCTGCAGCGCTGTTAACGGTGCCATCGTTTACTACAAACGAAACATTACGATTGGTTGTATCTGGCGCATCGGAGGTATTTGTGTAAGTAACAGACCGCAATGCTGCCTGCCATTGTGCCAGAGTTGCGGTTGCCCCTGCTGATATCAACGATAGGGCGCCTGTGGAAGAATTATAGGTACCGGTAATGTTTCCATAGGTTGCGGGATTAGCAACAAAACCAAGAACATCTTCACTGGTTTTCAGGCCCGTGGCGATGGTTACAATTGCAGATGCAAGCGTGGAATTATCAACATCAGAAAGGGTCAAAGAACCTGCAAGAACCGTTGGAGTTTGCTCCAATGCAATTAAAGGCGCAACATTATTAGAAATAACAAGGTTATCAATACTGTGCTTGTTATTTGCTCCACCACAACGACTAGCAAAACCAAATTTCCAAGTGGATTTATTGGCATTGCCATAAGTGGCACCCAAATCCAAGTTACTTACAACCGTCACACCACCAACAGAAACTGAAAGCTTGTTGGAACCATCAATATTGACAACAATGCGTTGATAATTAGAACCTATAAGAGTGACATATGCAGTTTGAAGACTCGTACCATTAAGTTTTATTTCAACCCTTTGAGCGCCATATTCAATCAGGGAAACAACCAACCCGGTGTTGGTCATGCCCCATTCACCGCCACTTGGTGAATCAATCACACCGTAGTTAAAACTAGTACCATCGGCACCGCTGCCATCCGCTACCCGATAATCAAACTGGGCAGAAAAGGCAGTGGGATTAGATGCCAAGGTATTGAATAACAAATAACCATATTGGTTACTTGCTGCGGGAGTTAAAACACATTCACCATTGGAAACTACAGCACTTCCAGTAATGCTTGCATTGGTAGGGGCAGTGGTAAAATCTGTTGAAATATAATTGATAGATGTAGAAATGCCACCAATTGCTGGCGCATCGCTTACCGCAGCAATATTCATGCTAACAGTAGCAACAGGGGATGATGAATTGCCATCCGATGCAGTTACCGTAAAGGTCTTTGCTCCATTTTCATTAAGCGCAGGCACATAGGATAAATTCCCAAGATTAGCCGCAGAAATCACCTGCCCAGGAGAAACATTAGTACCTGAAAGCATTAAGGTTCCGGTTGCAGGAAGAGTTGCAATGGTGATGGTGGCCAAAGAATTATTTTCGGTATCGCCATAAGCGTTGGTGAAATTTGCCGCAGTAAAATTTAGAGGGGTATTTTCGATACCGTTTACAGCAATAGCAGGTGCAGAAGCATCAGCATAAAAGAGTTGAATCTTAATATTTGCCAGATTTACGGAATTCCATAATGAACCAATGGTCCAAGTATTAATACCGCCTGGAATATAGGAGGATAAAGGGCCAAAAAACTCGGTAGATACGGAGGTATAGGCGCCATTGGTACCAGTTGCGTTAAAACCCAACTGCCCGACTACAACTCCATTTAATTTCAAATATACATGGGCATATGCAGGATTTGAGCTTGGCCAGTAGGTGCTGAAATCTCTCGTGACTTTAACACCAGAAACAGTGACCCCGGGAGGAATGGATTGTGTTTCTGAAAAAGAAACTTCAGCATTTGCATTAATAGAGGCCGAAGCAGTCGCCACAACAACCCGACTAGGCGAAAGCGTTGGCGCATCATTTACCGCAGCAATATTAATACTTACGGTGGTTTCAGGGGAAGAAGATGCAAAGCCATCCGATGCGGTTACCGTAAAGGTCTTGGTTCCATTTTCGTTTAGCGCAGGAACATAAGTTAGGTTACCAAGATTAGCTGCAGCAATAACTTGCCCAGCAGAAACATTATTGCCTGAAAGCTTCAGGGTTCCAGATGCAGGAAGAGTGGCAATGGTGATGCTTACTAATGGATTGTTTTCAGCATCGGTATAGGTAGGGGTAGGGGTAGTCGTAATCGAATCAAACGAGATTGCGCCTATGCCTGCATTACGTAGCGGCCCGCCTTTAGCATAGATCGAATAGGTTTGGCCAGCGATGCCACCAGTAATATCAAAGAATACCCAATCAGGGTTGCCGTTATATACCGCACCGTTTGTTTGCAATTCGGTGGTCATACCGCTATCAAATGGTGCAGAAATAATCTGATAACCGCTGGCCCCATATTGGCCAGATACATCTGTATTTCCGGTCATGATTCCAACACGAATCGTCCCGGGAACAACCCCGGTCAGAGTAAAAGAAACCACAGAATTAATGGATTTTATGCCATAAACAGGAGATTGACCGTTCGTAGTGCCAGAATAAATAAGCGATGGGGATGCCCCCGGTGTGGTTAAAGGGTTATCCACCAATGCATAAGCGCCGTTGCCGGAATAGTAACTATCGTTGGCAAAACTGGTTATATAGGAAGGGCTACTTAAAGTATAATTTGGCAACCACCAACCATTGCTACCAAGAACATTATTCCCATCAATATCATAAGTTTTGGGTGTGGATGAAGTTCTCCAACCCGCTCCCATATCTGCTTGAAGGCCAACATAAGCTATGCCGGGGGAGGCAACGGTTCCACCGGTGAAATTGGCAGCGCTAAATGCAAAGGCATTATCTTCGGTACCACTCACAGAAATTGGAGCAAGTGTTGGCGCAGTGTTAGTATATTCTAATGCGCCGATGCTGGGCGCAGTGGTAGAACGGGTAACGCCGCGCTGATCAGCTAAAGAATAGCTTGAAAAAGAATAACTAACGCCAGGCTGAAACATGCCATTGCCAGGTGCTATAGTTATAAGTTGATTGGCCTTGTCAACTGCAGTTACCAAAGCATTCGTCACGCCATTTCCATTTGCAAACCATCCAGCTTGAACGGAATTTAATGCCGTTGGAAAACTAGAGCCCCCAAAAAAGTAACCAATATAAGTTGGAGTTCCATTAACATTTTGCACGGCTGCAGTGGTTGTCGGAATAGCCCCCTTGCCGATAGCAACACTGCCTGCTCCCAAGGCAATGGTGCTGGTAGCGCCGCCATTGTTTTGTAGCGGGCCAAGATTGAGTTGGGCACTGGTAACCGTGGTAGCCCAAGTAAGCCCAGACTGAGTAACGAGGTTGCTAGATGCAGTGGCAGGAGAAATCAAGTTAGCAGTGCCATAGTAATCCACACCGTTGGTACTATTGGCGATGATAGTGTTGGCAATGTTAATGGTGCCATTACTGTGGAGCCCACCAGCCCCAGCGGAAGTATTTCCTGAGACGGTAGTGTTGGTGATGGTAAGAGTACCGTTGTTAAAAAGGCCGCCACCTTGATTAGCTGCGGTATTGCCTGAGAAGGTGGAATTGGAAACAGTTCCGAATGATGACCATTTACTAATATAAAGTCCGCCACCGTAATTTGCGGAATTACCCGTAAATGTTGAGCCAGAAACATTAAGAGTACCGCGATTGTAAATACCCCCACCCGTGTTTCCGCCAGAATTCCCAGAGATTAAGGAATTCGTGACAGTGAGGGTACCAAGGTTATTAAAGCCAGCGCCATTGCTTGTAGTTTTGGCCCCGGAAACAGTTACTCCCGAAATAGCAAGGTTGCCACCCGAAGCGATATTAAAAACACTAAAATTGCGGTTGGTATTACCGTTATTACCGTTAATAACAAGGGCAGAAGCACCTGGCCCAGTGATGGTGAGCGAGCCTGCGCTTGTAGTTGCTAAAATATCTGGAAGCGCACCAGACCCAAGTGTGATGGTGCTAGCGCCATTCGTAAACAGGGAAGAAGCGAAAATAATGTCATCATTTGCCGAGGTTGAGTTGGCATCGGTAATCGCCTGCCTTAAGGAACCTGCGCCTGAATCTGCAGTAGTGGTAACAGTAATTTGAGCAAGAGTAAGATTGGCGCTATAGTAATCAATTGCGCTAGCAATAAGAGAATTTGAAAGTTGGCCAACTTTAAACTCAAGAACCTCATCCCCACCCTTGCCGGTTAAGTTGCTACTTGCAGCAATATCCGCCTGCGTAATGCTTGCGAACTGCTGCACAAAGGCTTTGCCAGCATCCGTGTTTGCAATCGAACAACCATAAAGAAGAATATCTGCATCTGAAGTTAGGGATTTGCCCCATGATGCAACCTGCATTGCACTGGAAGTTAAATCTGTGGAATCAAAGGCTTGGTTTCCGAAATACAATACGCCATCATCACCATGGCTGATAATCCTAAGCACTGGCACATTAGAAAGGCCTTCAAGCGCAGTGGTAATCTGGCTAACCACATCGCGATTGCCATCGATTGAAACAACTAACGAACCTTTTAATTCATCCGCAGGAATAGTTGCAACAAGGGCAGAATCAATAATAACCACGCCTTTGGTAGAGGCGGCCTGCAAAGCAATAGCATCAAGTTTATTTACCGATTGAAAAGTTGAAGCGGGAAAGTTAAGGGAATCATCAGAGCAAAAATAAACTTGATTAGCACGGTAGTCGGTTAAATTTTGCAGAAGGCGAATGTCATCAATTAGCGTGATTGAATTTGCAGGACAGTTGTTATCCGAAATATCATTACCTAGATCATGAAATCCGGGGGGGGTGTTTGCATCGGGGGTAAGTCTGATTTCCAAAAGCTCAACCGAAAGGCGGCCCGCCCTTGGATGCTTTGAATAAGATAATGATTCGAAATCGAGAAGCGATTTGAACCATTGGTGCAATTTAAATTTATTCACTATGACCTACTTTTTTAAGCCTGATAATCTGAGTGTAAAAATTATTTCGAGCAAAACCAAATCGTCAAAACATTAGCTTATAAATACTAACTGTTTATCGTCAAAAACGCTAAGTAAAAAGCTTAAAAACAATAAAAACTTAGGTATTTAATATTTCCTAATCTAACCGTCTAAAAAATCTAAAAACCCTATCCAAACTACTACGCATGAACCCATTAAAAAGATCACACAAAACTGCAAAATAATCACAAAACTTAAGGTTACCTTACCCCGCAAAAACAGTGGAAGAATCAAAAGGTTTCTAGAAAATAGGTTAATTTTTGAGGATTGGCAAATAAAGGCGTCAAAAAAGAGCAAAAAGTAAAGAAAACATACTTTTCAACCAAGAATGTGTACAAAAGAACACCTAAAACAAGAAGTATTCCCAAAAAATTTGGTCAATGTTTTTTAGGAAGAGGAGGGATTTTCATACCGAACAACTTAAAAATTTATCACATTTTGCAAAAAACTTAATCAAGCCGAAATAACCCCAGTCTACCTACAACCCCAAATATTCCACCTAAGCTTCCCAATTTAGTTTTGCTTAACATTTCGATAATGCAGAATCTAAGGGTATTTTTAATTAGGTTTGGAGCTAAAAACCGGTTTTGGGTAACCACTCCACTGAACCAAAATATTACAAGAAATTGAAAATTGCTCAGCTGAAAACAGAATAAATTCAGCCTTAGATTCAAAAATCTGACCCTTCTTTGGAATTCTTAATGGGTCGCCGACTCGTGGGTTATCCTAAAAAACTCATACTTGCAGAGTAAGGTGTGACGAGTTAGCGCTCAAATCCCTCGCCCTACTAATCAAATAAAGATCTAAATAAATATAAATTAGGTTAAAAATTATGTACACAAAAAGCACAAACAATAATCCCTTAATTAACATCAACTTCAGGGGTCCCAATATCTTTTAAACCGCCTCTTAAATCTTCTCGCGCATTTTCCGCCAATTTTTCGAAACGCTCTTTAATCTGCCTGATATGCTGTTCTGTCATATTTTCTATATCGAGAAAAGAATTATGGGCGCCATTCATTGCGCGAATCAATTCATCAAGCTTTAACTGAATCGCAGCACTATCACGGTTTTGCGTGTTCTGTACAAGAAAAACAACCAGAAATGTGACAATGGTCGTCCCAGTATTAATCACAAGTTGCCAAGTATCACTAAAATTAAAAAAGGAACCCGTCAGGGCCCAAAGCAAAATAATAGATACAGCAGATGTAAAGGTAATTGGATGCCCCGCTGCAGACGAAGTCCATTTGGCAAACCGCGAAAAAAGGGATGTGTGATTAACCAAGTTTTTGTGCCTTTTGGGTGGGTAAGAACATTCTGAAGCAAATCAAAAAGCTCAAATACCAAACTGGATTTATTAATACCAACAATTTAGACATTGATATCAATATCGTCTACTTTAATATCATTGGTATACATATGCAACCCTTAGATGCACAAAATAAGCGCGATAAATTAGGTTAGTTCTTTGGTTTTTCGCTAAGTTGGTTTAGTTCGCCTGCAATCTTGCCCATTACTTTATCATTCAATGTCCAATTCCTGATGCTGGGGTAAAGTGACAGCAGACAAACCATTTTCTCGCGGAAGCCCCTTTTCCATTGAAGGTCTAGTTCTTCCACATAACGAATTGCATGATTAAACGAGACTTCCAACACAGACTGCGCTTCAGAAAACCGCTTGAATAAAGGAAATAATTCGTAAACAAGTTGCATAACCAAAAGAAACAAATCTTCAGCTTTTTTACGATTAATTGGGTTGGTTACCGGAACGCCCGCAGGGCGATTTTTCCGTGTTGAATCAACCCACTCCATGATTCCCATCACCACGCAAAGGTTTATAACCGTATCAGGGTGAGATTTGGCAGAAGGTATAAAATCCCAATGCTGCGCTATAATCCCCAAAGTGTTTAAACAATTAATGCCAAATTCAGGGTGATCTAATTCCATGCCCGTAATTTCACGGATTATCGTAATGGATCTTCGAAGAAAAAAAGTGGTAGCAATATGCCCGCTGATCGGGTTTTTAAATTTGC
>DBCB01000222.1:0-3489 GCA_002303765.1 Planctomycetaceae bacterium UBA969 | reverse complement strand
CCCTCAAATCTTCAATAAGAAAGAATGAATGATAGCAACAAAGAAATCTTTAACCATCATAGCAGCAGGAAATAATTTCCAAGAATTATTTTTGCTGGCGAGTACAAAATTAATGTTCCAGATAATATCTGCATGCAAGGAAAGACTATGTATGAAATTGGAAACTTCGAATCCGCTAAACTGGTGTTAAAGCTAAAGTTTAGCATTTATTAAAAATCATCGAGAGTAGCAATGGCAAATTTAAAACCAAAAGTCGCAATCATTGGCGCAGGAATAGCAGGGCTAAACTGTGCGAACCACCTTGCAGAAAAGGACATACCTGCAACTGTATTCGAAAAAAGTAAAGGTGTTGGAGGAAGAACTTCAACCCGTCGTGTAGAACCCAATTTATCCTTCGATCACGGGGCCCAATATTTCACGGTACGCAACCCCATCCTGCAAAGCTTTGT
The DNA here is from genome assembly GCA_002303765.1 of Planctomycetaceae bacterium UBA969. Lineage (GTDB taxonomy): Bacteria > Planctomycetota > Planctomycetia > Gemmatales > Gemmataceae > UBA969. The sequence continues at coordinate 3,040 of DBCB01000222.1, read as the reverse complement.
AAATTCTTGGGAAAACTTGGGAATAGTTTCAGAATGGAAAGGCAAAATCGTAAAACTTAACAATAAAGAAATTACAGGCACAGAAATCATTTCAAGATATGTAGGAACCCCCGGTATGACTGCGATGGCTGCAGATCTTGCAAAAAAGTTAGACATAAAACGGGAAACGAAAATCATCGAAGTTAAGCCTTCATCAAACCAATGGACTCTTTTGGATGAAGCCGGGGTTGCATACAAGGGTTTTGATCATTTGGTCGTTGCATTACCTGCACCACAAACTGCGGAATTACTTGCTAACCACCCTGTTGGGAAAATTGCCTCCTCAACTCCGATGGCGCCCTGCTGGGCAGTGCTTGTAGGATTTGAAAAGAAATTAGATGTGCCTTGGGATGGGGCCTTCATCCATGATTCAGCACTTTCGTGGGTTGCAAGGAATAGTTCAAAACCTGGTCGTGATTCAACAAAAGATTGCTGGGTGCTTCATGCAAATGCAGAATGGTCAGCCAAGCATCTAGAAGATGCGCCAGAATCAATAATTTCTCAGCTTTTAGAAGCTTATGCATGCGCCATTGGAGATAACCTGCCCGCCCAATTTTATAAAACGGCTCACCGCTGGAGATACAGCATCGGGGGCAGCTCTATAAATCCGAGAGATCTGCATGATGAATCAATTGGGTTAACAATTTGTGGTGACTGGGTGAATGGCGGACGGTTCGAAGGTGCATTTTTGTCAGGAATAACTGCTGCAGAAAGTATCCTTAAAAAAGCTATCTACTAAATATGATTAGCGTTAGTTCTTAAGATCAAAAACAATCGGTGGGTTAGCCCCTTCTTTGATTTCAGCGCTGAGTTCACTCGTAGAGGTTTTGTAATACTTTTCGGGCAAGGGCGACTTTTTCACATCGTTTGGTTTTCTAGGATTTTTACCAACTAAGGGAATTTCATCTGCAGACATAAGCATCGCTTCCGGAGAAATCGCAACCTGATAAGAACCAACTATAAGGCCTGCACCTTGATGGGATGCCAATTTAAAAGAACCATCCGGTTTGATTTGCCCGGTGAGTGCCACCCCTTTAGTCTGGTTTTCAAAATAAATGGTGCCCTCGGAGAGAGGAACACCATTAATCAAAACTTTTCCGGTGACAGTTCCGCGGGGTTCTTCTGAAGCGCAGCCAGAAACTGTGAATAATAAAAATGCTGCAAAGAAGCGAAACATAAAGATCTCCAGCCTAGCATTAGTAATCAGTGCTAATTTTACCATCATCAATATTCGATAAATTATAAAGAGTCTGAAGGGAGAGGCTATCAGTAAGAAAGCGAACGCTACCATCCATAAAAACCGCATTAATTCCACCAGTATGAACAGATTGCAAGGGGCGATTCTGACCGTAAAAAACTTCACTTACACCTTTGTTTTCCCATGTTTTATCATTAATCTTATATCTAACAGAGGTAAGGTTCCAATGCCGATTTTCTACAGCAGGCCCCGGCCCCATGGCCAAACTATGACCAAAATCACTTCTGCAATCAATTTTAGCCTTGTTGACATCAACGCAAAAGTCGGATTGTTCTGCAACGCCAATGGTTGAAGAAGTACCATCTTTTATGTCTGTCAGTTTTTTATTGTCATGGGAAATAAGTGCTCCGCCGCGGGAAATTTTTCCCTTGCCATTATGCGCATAGGTTTCGCCATCGCGATCAAGCATGGAAGAATGATCAACCGCCCCAGATATGCCAGTGTAGGTAGCCGACATTACACCTTGGCCAGGGGTTGAACCAACAAGCACAAACTTCGGTAAGGGAGATGAAGGGCAAAGTAAGGTTGATATTACTTTATCACTAAGAACTGCACCATTTGCGACATTTCTGCCTGTATAAACCAAGCCGGTATTACCATTAGTAGTTCCGGTAAGATCCAACTGTTTATACAAATTATCTTGTTCAAGAAATGGCAAAAGCAAAATCCACATTGAATGACCATAGCCACCAGCGGGAGACTGAGTACCTCCTTTGGGAAGAGTACCCCCGGTTTCATGATAGTTATGAAGGGCCAAACCAATTTGCTTCAAGTTATTTTGACATTTCATACGAGCAGCAGCTTCGCGGACTTTTTGCACCGCAGGCAAAAGCAACCCGATAAGAATAGCTATGATTGCTATTACAACTAAGAGCTCGATGAGTGTAAAACCAACACGGGTATAATTTTTGAAAGGATTCATAAAGATTCTCTTAAAAAATATTAATATCACTAAAGTTCGTTAATTTAGTGATGAATGTCAACAAATATTCCTTGAAACTTGAAATTAAATTAACCAATCAATTTGGATATTAAGAACCCCAAAGTAAACCGATGGCCCCATTAAGAAAAGAAAGTCAGCAAATCGGTAAAGAAAGCCCCTATTATATTTTCAAACAATCTGAATGAGGCCAATCGACACCCCCTACACTTCGTAACGCCTTCCTAAATAAAAAATCATAATTCTTTCAAATTCTTAATGCAAGAATTATCAAAAAGTGAATTACTCATGCAGAAGTGCAATTAGCAAGCATAAATTAAGGGGTAAATTCAATGAACATACGCAAAAGAGCGAAAGCTGACTTTAAGGTTTTAGTTCAATCACTTGCGATCATTTTTTTAATTACAACCGAGATTTCAGCAGATTCAAACACCCCAAAAAAGCCTACATCAGCACAACCTAACCCAAAAAATTCAGCAGGTGCGCCTACTAAAAATCGGCCCCCTATATCAGAAGGATCTAAACCAAGCAAACCAATCCCTGCTAAGGAAAAGCCAAATAATCCACCGGTTTCCACCCCCGAAGTCGTTAAACCAACCCCCCTACCCGTTCCTACAAAACCAGCCAACCCACCAGTCTCTATTCCCGAAGTCGTTAAGCCAACCCCCATGCCCGTTCCTGCAAAACCAGCCAACCCACCCGTATCGATTCCCGAAGTCGTTAAGCCTAAACCCATACCCGTTCCTGCAAAACCAGCTAACCCACCCGTATCGATTCCCGAAGTTGTAAAACCTAAGCCAATC